>CAYMUJ010000163.1:0-3824 GCA_964393565.1 uncultured Stakelama sp.
CCCCTCCCCTGAAGGGGAGGGGCTTGAAAGGAGAAGACGTTTGGAAGTCGTAGCGGTCGATATCGGCGGGACCCATGCCCGCTTCGCCATTGCCGAGGTCGAGAATGGCCGCGTCGTCTCGCTGGGCGATCCGGTCACGCAAAAGACCGCCGATCATGCCAGCTTTCAGCTCGCCTGGCAGGCATCGGCGCACGAATTCGCCCGCCCGATGCCGCGCGCGGCGGCGATCGCCATCGCCTCGCCGATCAATGACGAACTGATCAAGCTGACCAACAATCCGTGGATCATCCGCCCGCCGCTGATCCGCGAACGGCTTGAGGTCGACAGCTACAGCCTGATCAATGATTTCGGCGCGATCGGCCATGCCGTCGCCCAGCTTCCTGACAGCGATTTCGTGCATCTGTGCGGCCCGATGACAGCGTTGCCGGAAGAGGGATCGATCACCGTCTGCGGCCCCGGCACCGGCCTTGGCGTCGCGCAGGTCTTCCGCCCCCCCAGCGGCGGCTATCACGTCATCGCGACCGAGGGGGGGCATATGGACTTCGCCCCGCTGGACAGCATCGAGGACGCCTATGTCCGCCGCCTCCGCTCGACCTACACCCGCGTGTCGGCCGAGCGGATCGTGTCCGGCCCCGGCATCATCCCGATCTATGAAACGCTGGCACAGATTGAGGGCAAGGCGGTCCACAGCCTGTCCGACAAGGAAATCTGGACCCTCGCGCTAGAGGGCAAGGACAGCCTCGCCGTTGCCGCGCTCGACCGCTTCTGCCTCAGCCTCGGCGCGGTCGCGGGCGATCTCGCGCTCGCGCATGGCCCGACCGGCGTAGTCATCGCGGGCGGGCTCGGCTTCCGACTTAAGGATCACCTGCTAGCCTCTGGATTTGCGCAGCGTTTCGTCGCAAAGGGACGCTTCCAGGGATTGATGTCCTCGATCCCCGTCAAGCTGATCACCCACCCCCAGCCCGGCCTCTATGGCGCGGCGGCGGCCTATGCGCAGGAGCATACGCAATGAGCATCGAAACCATCATGCGGACCAGCGCGGTCATCCCCGTCCTCGTCATCGACGACGCGGCGACCGCCAAGCCCCTCGCCGAAGCGCTGGTCGCCGGTGGTCTCAAGGTGCTCGAAGTGACCATGCGCACCCCCGCCGCGCTCGACGCGATCCGGGAGATGAAGAAGGTCGAAGGCGCGATCGTCGGTGCCGGCACCGTCGTCAACCCCGACCAGTTCGCGCAGGTGATGGATGCGGGCGCCGAATTCATCGTCTCCCCCGGCCTGACCGAACGGCTCGGCAAGGTGATCGTCGAAAGTGGCGTGCCCTTCCTGCCCGGTATCGCCAATGCCGGCGACATCATGCGCGGCTACGACCTCGGTCTGCGCCACTTCAAATTCTTCCCGGCGGAAACCAGCGGCGGCCTGAAGGCGCTCAAGGCGCTCGCCGCGCCCTTCTACGAAGCGAAGTTCTGCCCTACCGGCGGCATCACCCCCGCCACCGCCCCCGACTGGCTCGGCTTCGACCCCGTCCTGTGCGTCGGCGGCAGCTGGGTCACGCCCAAGGGGGCGAGTATGGCCGAAGTCGAAGCACTGGCGCGCGAGGCGGCGGGAATGCGGGGCTGATTAGTCGGCCAGCGTCTTTTCGAACACGATGCCACTGCGCGACACCGACCATAGTTTCTTGTCCGGCGTCGCAACAACGATCGGAACTGCTGAGGCTATCGCTGTAAACGCGTGGATTTCGGTGGGCGTCTGATCAAGCAGATGCGTGACGAAAAAGGCCGCGGTGGCCGGTGCAGTCTTCGGCTTTGCGAGCGGGAGACACGAGTTCATGAAGCCCCGACTGCTGCGGACCTTGCCGGTGTCATCCACCAGCATGAGATAATGCCCACCCAGCGGCCAACTGCCCTCAGTGACCTGCGCTGACAGAAGATACACGCGCACCGGCATTCCTGGTGCTTCCGGTGGCAGAACCACGCTATTGAACCGCGCGGGCGTGCAGGTCTTGAGCTTACGCTTGTCAGCATCTTCGAATGCTGCATCTCGCGCACGCGCAAGCATGGCCTCTGCCTGGCTCAGCGATTGCCGCTCGGCCGAAATTTGGGTCCTCACGACTCTGCCGTCACGAACCCACGCCTGAAAGAACTGCTGCGCGGCCTCGCCGGTGTCACTCTGAAACGTCACGAGTAGGTCATCACCATCCGGCGTAACGACCCAGCCACGGACCGCCGACAATTGCTCAGGGCGAACCGCCGCCAGCATGGCATCGGTCGCAACCCATGCCGCCCGATCATAGGCGTAGATCATCGCCCCGGTCGCATGGATGGCGGCCAACCGCTCTGGCGACTGCGGCCCGGTTTCCGCTGCCGGCGCCGCGAACGCGGTCGGGAGCGACAGGGCCAGACATGTTGCCACGAGCGCGGCCTTCCAATTCAACTGCATCACATCTCCCCCCGCGCCCGCCGCAGCGCATACCATTTCTGCACGTTGGCGTTATGCTGCTCCAGCGTATCGGCGAAAATGTGCCCGCCGGTGCCGTCCGCGACGAAATACAGCGCGTTGGTCGTTTCCGGGTCCAGCACCGCGTCGATGCTCGCGCGGCCCGGATTGGCGATCGGCCCCTCGGGCAGGCCAGCCATGGCATAGGTGTTGTACCCGTTCTTCGCCTGCAGCTCGGAGCGCAGGATGCGGCGGCCCAGCGGCTTGCCCTTGGTCACCGGGTAGATGACGGTCGGATCGGCCTGCAGCGGCATCCCGCGCTTCAGCCGGTTGGAATAGACGCCCGCGACCATCCGCCGCTCTTCGGGCTTGCCCGTTTCCTTTTCGACGATCGAGGCAAGGATCAGCGCCTCCTGCGGCGTGCTCACCGCAATATTCGGCTTGCGGCGCTCCCATGCCTCGGCGAGATATCTGTCCATCGCGCTCTGCATGCGATCCAGCACCTGCTGCCGCGTATCGCCGCGATTATAGGCATAGCTGTCGGGCAGGATGCTGCCCTCCAGCGGCACCGCGACCTCGCCCTGCAGCTGCTCGGCCGCCATCAGCCGCTCATGGACCAGAATCGACGGCATCCCTTCCGGGATCATCACGAAGCGCTGGAGCGTGCGCCCGCCCTGCAGCATCTTGAGCAGGTCGGACTGGCTGATCTTCGCCGGCACACGATATTCGCCCGCCTGGATCGGCGTGTCGTCACCGAACACCCGCGCCATCCACAGGAACAGGTCAGCATCGCGGATCGCGCCCTGCTTCTCCAGCTCGCGCGCGGCGGTGGTGAGGGTCGATCCCTGCGCCACGGTCAGCGTCATGTTGCGCGTGCCCGGGCCGGCCCCGCCCCACAGCTGCGCCGCCCAGAATGCTGCGCCGACCAGCGCCAGGATCAGGAGAACGCCGAAACAGCCGAACTTGCGCAACCGTACCTCCGTTTGCCCTGAGCTTGTCGAAGGGCCGATAGCCCAGACCTACGCGCTTCGACAGGCTCAGCGCAAACGGATCGGAGCTCAGACCGCCTTCATCACCAGCGATGCGTTGGTGCCGCCAAAGCCGAACGAATTGTTCAGCACCGCGCGGACCTTGCGCTCCTTGGCCTTGTGCGGGACCAGATCGACGCCAGCGCAATTCTCGCTCGGATTGTCCAGGTTCAGCGTCGGCGGCACGATGCCGTCGCGCATCGCCAGGATGCAGAAGATGCTCTCCACCGCACCCGCGCCGCCCAGCAGATGGCCGATCGCCGACTTGGTCGAGCTCATCGACAGATCACCGATCGCGTCGCCGAACAGACGGCGCACGCCGCCCAGCTCCAGCTCGTCGCCCAGCGGGGTCGAGGTGCCGTG
>CAYMUJ010000164.1:0-3822 GCA_964393565.1 uncultured Stakelama sp.
TCCCACTTGCGACGCTTGAAGTCGATGATGCGGTAACGCTGCTTGTGGCCGCCCGCGATGCCGCGCGACGTCACATGGCCCTTGTTGTTGCGGCCACCGGTCTTGCGCTTGCCCTCGGTCAGCGCCTTGATCGGACCGCCCTTGTGCAGACCCGAACGGTCCACCAGGATCAGGCCGCGCCGCGCCGGCGAGGTCGGGTTGTAATTCTTGAGCGCCATGGTCAGTTGACCCCCTGCGTCACGTCGATCGAATCACCATCCTTGAGGGTGACGATCGCCTTCTTGATGTCGCTGCGCGTGTAGGGCTTGCCCTTCCAGCGCTTCGTCTTGCCCTTCTGGACGATGGTGTTCACCGCGGTGACACCGACGCCGAAGATCGCCTCGACCGCCGCCTTGATCTGCGGCTTGGTCGCATCGTTGGCGACCTTGAAGACGACGGCGTTGGCTTCAGAAACCAGCGTCGACTTCTCGGTGATGTGCGGCGCAACGATCACGTCATAGTGACGCACGTCGATCTGCTCCTTCTTAGCCATTGAAGCGCGCCTCCAGCTTTTCGACGGCAGCGCGGGTCAGGACCAGCGTGTCGTGCTTCAGGATGTCATAGACGTTGGCGCCAGCAGCCGGCAGGACGTTGACGTCCGCCAGGTTGCGCGCGGCGAGGAAACCGTTGCCGGCCTCTGCGTCGATCACCAGCGTCTTCTTGCCGACCTTCAGACCAGCGAACTGATCCTTCAGCGCCGAAGTCTTGCTCGCTTCGAAACCGTCGAGGACGATCAGCGAACCCGCCTTGGCGTGGCTCGACAGCGCCATCTTCAGACCCAGCGCGCGAACCTTCTTGTTCAGCGAGATGTTGAAGTCGCGCAGACGGGCACCGTGAGCCTTACCACCGCCGATGAAGATCGGAGCGGCGCGATCGCCGTGACGGGCGGTACCGCCACCCTTCTGGCGACCGAACTTCTTGCCGGTGCGCGAGACTTCCGAACGCTCGCGCGTCGGACGGGCGGTGCCGCGGCGGTTCCACAGCTGCCAGGTGACGACGCGGTGCAGGATGTCAGCGCGCGGCTCGACGCCGAAGACTTCGTCCTTCAGCTCGATGTCGCCCGATGCCTGCGCGTCGAGGGTTTGAACCTTGACCTTCACGTTCAGCCCTCCTGGCCTTCGGTCGCCTCAGGCGCCTCGACCGTATCGGCCGGGGTGTCCGCTGCGGCGGTGTCGTTGTTGCTGTTGGCAGCGCTCTTGATGCCCGCCGGGAACGGCGCGTCGGCGTGACGCGCGACCTTCACCGAGTCCTTGACGAACAGCCAGCCGCCCTTCGAGCCAGGGACCGAGCCCTTGACGAAGATCAGGCCGCGCTCGACGTCGGTGCCGACGATTTCGAGATTCTGCTGCGTGCGGTTCTTGTCGCCCATGTGGCCGGCCATCTTCTTGTTCTTGAAGACGCGACCCGGATCCTGACGGTTACCCGTCGAACCCAGCGCACGGTGGCTGATCGACACGCCGTGCGTTGCACGCATACCGCCGAAGCCCCAGCGCTTCATGCCGCCCGCAAAGCCCTTGCCCTGCGTACGACCTTGGATGTCGACGAACTGGCCCGCGACATAATGGTCGGCCGAAATCTCGGCGCCCACGTCAAGCAGACCGTCCGCATCCACGCGGAATTCCGCGAGGATTGCCTTGGGCTCCACCTCGGCCTTGCCGAACTGGCCGCGCTGCGGCTTGGCGACGTTCTTCGCCTTGGCGCTGCCAGCACCCAGCTGCACGGCGGTGTAGCCGTCCTTGTCCATTTCGCGACGGGCGACGACCTGAACGCCTTCGAGGCTCAGAACGGTAACCGGCACGTGGCGGCCATCGTCCTTGAACAGGCGGGTCATCCCCAGCTTCTTCGCGATCACGCCAGTGCGCATGATCAACTGCTCCTCAATACAGAGGCACCCCGCGGACCATTCCGAAGGGTGCGTGCTTCAGCCCGAATATGCGATGCGAGCCCCCGTCCGGGCTGAATTCCGACCCGAAGGCAGGAAAGACGGGGGACGCAGACCCGGACCGAAGTCCGGCGGTATCCCTATGTCGTTTAGAGCTTTCGCTCCGGGGCGGTTCATCGGATCGGGATCGATCCGGCCAGCCCTGCGCGACTCCAGTGGAATCACGAATCTCGTTGGGAGAGCGCGGCCTTTAGGCCAGCTTGATCTCCACGTCAACGCCAGCGGCCAGGTCGAGCTTCATCAGCGCGTCAACGGTCTGGGCGGTGGGCTGAACGATGTCGAGCAGACGCTTGTAGGTGCGCGTCTCGAACTGCTCGCGCGACTTCTTGTCGATGTGCGGGCCACGGTTGACCGTGAACTTGTCGATGTGGGTCGGGAGCGGGATCGGGCCACGGATCATGGCGCCGGTGCGGCGCGCGGTGTCGGCGATGTCGCTTGCGGCCTGATCGAGCACGCGGTGGTCGAACGCCTTCAGGCGGATGCGGATATTGTTGTCCATGTCCCTACCAATGCGAAAGAGCGGGGCGCGTGAAACACGCCTCTTGCTGGTTCATACGCTAAAACGAAGGCGGGCCACTACAGCGGAAGCGGGGGATTGGCAAGGGGGTGCGTGGGAGAAAATTCGCGCTGCCGCTCACTCTATCGTCACTCCGAGTTTGATCCCGCGTCTGGCTGCGCTTCGATTGCTATCAAATCATCATATAAGCGGCGAAGGATTGCTCGCCCGTTCTCTGTGGACGTGATCAGACAAGGATCGTCCCATTCGTTTTGGAACGTGAACGACTCACCGCCAAAGTGAACTTCCGAAGAAATTACGCGGCGCTCCACCGTCAGCGCTCCGAACTGCCGTATGATGACCGCTCGCACGCCATCCATGTCGCTAGGCTCAAATTCGAGCGACAGGACACCATTGTCGCAGGTCAGGAGTCGGAACGACATAGCGGACCCTAACTCAACAGGCCCCTCCTCTGCCACGCACAAGGCACATCAATGAGCACAAACAAAAAGCCCGGCCTCCCCTGGGGGAAGCCGGGCTCTTCATTCTCAGCCCCGAAGGGCGTCGATTACTTGTCGATCGAAGCGACGACGCCTGCACCAACGGTGCGGCCGCCTTCGCGGATCGTGAAGCGCTGACCGATGTCCATGGCGATCGGCGCGATCAGCTTCACGCCCAGCGCGACTTCGTCGCCCGGCATGACCATCTCGGTGCCCTCGGGCAGCTCGATCGTGCCGGTGACGTCGGTGGTGCGGAAGTAGAACTGCGGACGATAGTTCGCGAAGAACGGCGTGTGACGGCCACCCTCGTCCTTCGACAGGACGTACACCGACGACTTGAAGTCGGTGTGCGGGGTGATCGAACCCGGCTTGGCCAGAACCTGGCCGCGCTCGACTTCGTCACGTGCAACGCCGCGGATCAGCGCGCCGATGTTGTCGCCGGCCTGGCCCTGGTCGAGCAGCTTGCGGAACATTTCGACGCCGGTCACGGTGGTCTTGCGGACGGTCGGCTGGATGCCGACGATCTCGACTTCTTCGCCAACCTTGACGATGCCGGTCTCGACGCGGCCGGTCACCACGGTGCCGCGGCCCGAGATCGAGAACACGTCTTCGATCGGCATCATGAACGGCTTGTCGAGGGGGCGTTCCGGCTCAGGGATCGACTCGTCGACGGCAGCCATGAGCGCCAGGACCGCGTCCTTGCCGAGCTTGTCGTCCGAACCCGACAGAGCGGCGGTCGCCGAACCACGGATGATCGGAATATTGTCGCCGTCGAACTCGCGCTTGCTGAGCTCTTCACGGATTTCCATTTCGACCAGCTCGAGGATTTCCTCGTCGTCGACCAG
>CAYMUJ010000165.1:0-3809 GCA_964393565.1 uncultured Stakelama sp.
GGGGCTCCGTGGGCATTTCTGCAATAATACCCGCTAAGGGAAAGCGAAGTTGTTTGGATTGAAACGGTTAGCGCGGATCGGCCTGAAGCGTTCGAGGGGTCGGTCAATTTCGTTCCAGAGATAGTCGCCGGTGAGTGCGATATGAGCCCAGGGAAGTGGTGCGACTTGGGAGAGCAGCTCGGCGGGAATATCGATGCCCTGGGTGCGGACATAATCGACAGCGCGGCTGAGATAGACGGTGTTCCACAGGATAATGGCGTTGACGACGAGGTTGAGACCTGACGCCCGATAGGCCATGGTTTCCGCCACGCGGTTGCGCAGCTCGCCAAGCTGGTGGAGGAAGACCGCCCGGGCAAGGGCGTGACGGCTTTCACCCTTGTTGAGGATGGCATGCGATCTGCGCCGGAGCTTGGTGTCGAGCAACCAGTCGCAGATGAAGATCGAGCGTTCAATCCGGCCCATTTCGCGTAGCGCCTGATTGAGCCGATTTTGCCGAGGCGATGCGGCAAGCTTCTTGAGGATGACGGACGGCGGCACGAGGCCCGCGCCAATCGATGACTTCAGCCGCAAGACCTCATCCCAGTGCTGCTCGATGACATCCATGTTGACGGCTCCCGAGATCAGCGCCCCGAGCGGCTCGTACGCCGCGTCGGGATCGATGACGAAGAGCCTGCGATTGCCGAGATTGCGGATACGAGGAATGAGCCTATAGCCGAAGCCATGGAACATAGCGAATGTCGTTTCGGTCGCGCCGGCGGTATCGGTTGCATGCTCATGGATTTCGACGGAGCTTTCGTTGTGAAGGAGGCCGTCGAGCACGTAGGGCGCTTCGCTCTCGGACGCCTGGATCATCCGGGAGAAGAAGGAGGCGAAACGATTGGACAGGAAGCCATAGACCGAAGCACCTGGTCTTTTGCCGTATTTTGCATTGTATTCGAGGCTGGCTTCACCGCGCCCGCCTGCCGGAAAGAACTGCCCGTCCGAGGAGGAGATATGACCGTCGCCCCAGACCGCGGCGAAGGGATGAGCCTGCTGCGCATCGACCAGCACGGCGGTCGCCGTAGCATAGGTTTCCGAGCGCAGATGCCTATCTACCATCAGCATCATCTGGTGGATCGTGACGCCGCGTGAGCTTTCCGCCATGCGTTCAGCACCGGCGTTGGTGGCGTCGGCAAGGATAGCGGCCATCAGCGCCGGCTCGTCGTTCGCCGTCTCGCCGGTGCGATAGTGTGTGAAGCTGTCAAGGAACCTGGTCCAGCTGTGGACCTCGGCAAGCAGGCTGGTGATCCTGATCCGGGGAACGAGGATGTAAAGACGCCGGCTGAGCGCGACGATCCCGTCACGCTCCTCCTCGCGGATCGGGGAGACCGACAAACCCTTGTCGGAAATAGCCGCATCCGGAATGGCGTTGGCGGCCGCCGCCCTTGCCAGCTCTTTGAGTTTCGCGTCGAGCGTGGCGGTGCGTTCGGCTCGCCATTCGGCAAAGCTGTCAGGGATGGCAAGCCCGAGCCGGCCTTCGGCGCGCATCAGGGCAAAGATCGGTCGAGGCAGAAGATAATCCTCGAAACTGCGCCATGCTCGGCTGCCATCAACCCATATGTCACCGGCCCGCAGGCGCTCCCGAAGGTGAACGAGTACCGCCACTTCCCAAGCCCGAAGGTCGATGGTGACACCGTCCGAGCGCACACGTCGCCGCCACTTGCGGGTCATGAACGCGAACGGCACCTGCGCGGGTAGTTTCCTGCCACTGTAGAGCGCACGCAGATGATCCACTGCCTTCAAAACCGGATCATCGGGACGAAACGACCGGAAAGAGAACGCGCCGAACATGAGCCTGCCCAGCTTTCGCAGCGATTTGTGCCGCTCTATGAGCTCATCGAATTCGTCGCTGCGATCGGGGCGCACGACGGACCTGGCTGCGGCCACGCTGGCGGTCAATCCGTCCCAGCCGAGTGAGACTGCAATTGCGGATGCGAGATCGGTGTTGTTCTCACGGGCGGCCAGAAGCGCCTCGCCAAGCTTGAGATGATCGAGCGCCACCCCATCAAGAATCTCGGCTTCTTTCAGCCGGCGTTCTGTGCGGCTCAGTTCAGCCTTGCGCCGGGTGCTGCCGATGAGTTTGCAGAACATGTCGATCGCAAGGTCGGTGATTGCCGCCTGCCTCTCGATGACGAACGCCGTCAGCGTGGCGTAGCGGCGCTCGGATGTAAGGCGTCGTATCTCACGGGCATGCAGAATGCGGGCGTCCCGGGCGATGATGCCATAGCGGTTGGCATGGATCGTTTTACGTCGCTCATCGGAAATCGCCGCCGAACGCAGAACCTCAAGCCGGGCAATCAGGCCCTTGAGGTTTTTCAGTTTCGTCCCCTCCGGCGCTTCCGCAATCCAGCCGAGATGGCTCCGATCACCGGACCGATCGATGAGAAGCTGATCAAGCGCCTCGATGGACGGTTGCTCCATGCCCCGGATCAAGCCGCGATAAGCCTGTCGTCGCGCTGCCGCCCGGCCCGCCATCGCCAGACGTATCAGCAGTTCCGGCACAGGAACGAGCAGCTTCCTCTCCTTCAGGGCTTCGATCACGGCCTTGGTGATCGGCTCGCCTTGTTCGGTAGCGGCTGCCTCGCGTGCCGCCGCGGTGATCAGGGATCGATAATCGCTCGCCCGGACGGGCCGGAGATCCAGTGCGACGACAATCTCCCGCGTATGTTCTCGACGGGTTTCCTCCCGCTGGGCATAGAGTGCGAACACCGCAGCGTCGATGCCCAACTGGTCGGCGACAACGGAGACGACTGCCTGAGGCGGAACTTCCCCAGCGCGGAGCGGACGACCGAGATCACGCACCAGCGCGAGTTGAATGGCAAAACCCAGACGATTATGCGATCGGCGATGCGCCCTGGCGAAAGCGATGTCCTCAGCGGACAGCGCATAGCGCGCGAGGGCCTCTTCATAAACATCGGGTGGGTCGAACAGAACGGTGCGCGACTGCGCGTCCAGGAAGGCCATCGGTCACACCCGCTCTCAAACTGGGGGAGCAGGCTCATCTTCTTTGCCCGGTCCGGTCCATCCGGTTCGCCGCAATGTATCGATGAGAGTCGAGCGCGGCACCTTGAATGTCCGACACACCGACGCCTTGCTGGCGCCGGCTTCCAGCGCCGCCAGAATCTGCTCAACCTTTTCGGTGTCGATCGTCGGTGGCCTACCGCCCTTGCGACCGCGCCGGCGTGCCGCCGCCAGTCCAGCGTTGACCCGCTCCGTGATCAGCACTCTCTCGTATTCGGCGAGCGTGCCAAACAGGTTGAACAGGAACGCACCGTGCGAATTCGTCGTGTCGATAGCTTCCGTCAAAGAGCGGAAGGCGACCCCGCGCATCTTCAGATCCTCAACGATTCTGATCAGGTGGGAGAGTGATCGGCCCAGACGGTCGAGCTTCCAAACGACCAGCACGTCACCCTCGCACAATTCCGCAAGGCAAGCCTTCAGCCCCGGCCGATCGTCGCGCGCGCCCGAAGCGCGATCCTGATGCAGGTGACGCTGATCGACCCCGGCCGCGAGCAGGGCGTCGCGCTGCAAGGCAACCGACTGCCGCTCATCACCGCTCGATACCCGCATGTAACCGATCAACATGCACGACAAACCTCAAATTCCGTGTTGCCGCACAGTCTCACATTCCGACAGGGTTTGTCGCGCAAATAATTGCCCAGTCACCCCGTCGATTTCGACCCGCCGAACCGCTACGCGGAAATCATCCGTTTTCCGTCACGCCAAAAATCTCTTAGCGGGTAATATTGCAGAGATTCCCACGGAGCCCC
>CAYMUJ010000166.1:0-1118 GCA_964393565.1 uncultured Stakelama sp.
CACTCCGGTTGCGTTGATGGGGATAGCCGCAACAGGCGCTGCCTGCGTTAGCGGTCCCGGCGCTGCCGGAGTTGGAGCGGGGCGCTGCCCTGCTTCAGTTGCGCAGAATCCTATATTCCAGCGCGAAAGTCAACGGGGCAGTGCGCGCCGCCCCGTTGACCCTCCGCAAGACCCTAAGCCGGGGACGCAATCTGACCGCCCGAGGCCATGAACGCCGAGCGATCCTTGGCGTTGAGCGCGTTGAAGTCGCTCTCGGTCATGGACTTGCCCGAACCGCCACCGCTGCCGCCGCCCTGCGCGCCGCCACCGTGATTGCCGCCCGCCGAGACAAAGAACTTGCCCTCGTCGCTCGAGGCCCAATCCTTGATGTGATCGGCCAGCGCCTTGTCGCCAACCTTGGCAACGCGGGCGTCACCGTCGGCCACGATCTGCACGAGCGGCGCAAACATGGCCTTCACCGCCTTGAGGTGCGGCGCTTCCTTGACGCCGGCCGCAGTGAGCGCCTCGGTCAGGCCGTTCTCGACCAGCAGCTTCTGCGTGAACCCGGTCTCGGCCTCGAGCGCCTTGACCGCGCCGTCGCGTTCCTTGGTCAGGCCGGTGATCTGCTTCTGCGCTTCCTTGAGCGCGGTCTCGGCCTTTTCCGCGCGTTCTTCGGCGGCGGCGAGGTCCTCGGGCTTGATCTCCTGGCTGGCGCGCAAGGCCTGCTTGGCGCGCTTGGCCTCGTCGATGGCCTCGTTCTTCTTGGCGTCGATCGCCTCGATGCGCGCCTCGTATTCCTCGCGGACCTTGGCAATCGCGGCGTCGAGATCGGCTTTCGTGATGTCGGACATGGTCGGTTCCTATCGTGTGCGGAGTTCGTCGAGGGAGAGTTCGCGCCCGGTCCCGCTAACCAGATCGCGAACGGTGATTTTCCCAGCCCGAAACAGATCAGCCCGCGTCTTGCCGAGAACGCTCTCGACGAATGAGGCAGGCTGCCGGGACAGGAACTCTTGAAAGGTGATCTTGCCGCTGACCGGGCCTTGGCTCGATGCCCGCTGGCCCGCGTCCTCGGGTTCGGGAATATCCAGCCCGATCTCGCGGAACGTCTTGGGCACGGGGGTCAGGACACAGCGGTCGCC
>CAYMUJ010000166.1:1218-3804 GCA_964393565.1 uncultured Stakelama sp.
AAGGTCTTGGTCGGATCCACGACGTCGTGCCGCTGCAACAGGTCGAAGAACTCGGCATCGGACAGCTTGCCCGCCTGCACCGCACCGACCAGCGCGGTCAGTTGCTGCGCGTCGAGGCCAGCGGGGTTGAAGTCGCGGTTGATCTGATACTTGACCTCGCCTTGCAGGTTCGACCAGTCCCGCATGATGCCGAGCGCCCATTCCAGCGCATCGCCCACTTCGAGCACGATCGAGGCGAGGATGCTGTTCTCCCCTGCCCGCTTGATCTGCGTGCCCCCGAGCGTTTCGGCTTGGCTGGTTTCGTCTGCGATCATCCGCGCGCCGAGCACGGCCATGCGCTGCTCGAGCGCCTTCAACGCCTCGCGCAGTTCGGCCAGGCCAGCGCCCGTGAACTCGAGGAAGTAGGCCTTCGCGTTCGGATCGGGGAACGTCCACGCCGAGGTCGAGCCGATGTAGAGGGACGGGGCTTTCTCGTCCGCGATGTAGCCCGAGACGACAGGCGTCGGCAGGCCCGTGAAGTGCAGGCCGTGGCGGTAGTCCGAATTGATCTGGTAGTGCGCCACGTTGGCATCGACGAGGTCGATCAGCGGCGGCTCGTCCATCAGGCCGACGATGCGGAACGGGATGGACGACATCGCCCGGCCCAGCATCCGCGGATAGGTCTCGCTGACCAGCTCGTCCTCGTTCTTGTCGTTGATGCGAAACACCCGCTGGCGATAGGCCCAGGACTGCCCGGCATCGCCCATCAGCGGCACGAGGTCGAGCACGCGGTAACGGTCCTCGGTCTCGTGGTCGAACTCGCCCGTGCCGACCCGCGCTTCCTCCTTGAGCACGACCAGCACCAGTTGCCGCACGTTGTTGATCCGCTCGTAGCGCCAGTTGATCACCCGCTCGATGCAGAAATACTGGATCGTCGGACGCAGCCCCATCTTCTCGGCCACCGCCTTGGTGATCGCCGCCACGCCTTCCGGTTCGGGCGGGTGATCGACCATCAGGCCGAACGCGCCGTATTCGAGCATGTCCTCGACCAGCCCCTTCGCCATCTTGTCGATCGCGGTCCCGGCAAGGTCGATGTCGGGCAGGTAGCTTTCCAGCGCGCCGGGCACTTCACAGGTCGGCGGCTTGCGGAAGGCCATGCCAGCCATCCCCGCAATCGTGCGCCAGGTCGCGTTGTAGAAATCGGAGCGCTTGACCCGGCTCGTGTAGGCCGCGTCCTCCTCGTCGGCCAGCTTGGGCAGATAGGCCGTGCCGCGCTTGTGCATCTCGTCCTGCCCATCGACGACGTCGGAGCAGCGCTGCCACTTGGGGGCGAGCTTGTTGTAGATCGGGTTGGTGGTGCGGACACCCTTGGGCTTAACGGACATACTAAATACCTCCTAGCTTGACCCGCTGCATGGCACGACCGGCCACCGGGAATTTGTAGTGAATAAGATATCCGCAAGCGTCGTTGATGTGGTCTAGGCCGCTGGATTTATCAGGCTCGCCGTTCTTGTCATAGGCTTGCTTTTCCAGTGCTTCGACCAGCATGGGGCATTGATCCACGTTTACTTTCAGGCGGCGCACGCCTTCATTGTGGATCATCTGGTTCATGGCGAGGATGCGGTTCTTGACCGGGGGGTTTGCGGCCGGAGCAAGCACGGTGAAGCGCGCGGCCCGCAGCAGCGCAATGTCGCTCTCGCTGGCGTTGTTCGAGCGGCGCCCCCCACCGCTGGCATCGGGGTAGACAAAGATCGCGTGGCCCTCGTAGCGTGCCTTGATGGTTGCGATCATGGCTGGCGTGTCGAGCACTCCGGTGATCTCGTCCACGGCATGCGGATCGCCGTCGCGCATCACGAACACCGCCGCGGCCATCTGCCCGACGTTGAAGTCCATGCCGATGTGCAGCGGCTCGCTGGTCTGCATCACGGTCGAGCAGCCGTTGAGCGTGCGGTCGAACTCGGCGTAGATCGAACCGCTGGTGAGGTTGACGAACTCGCCGTCGAGATAGGCTTGCAGGAGGTTCGCGGGGTAGGACGCGCGCAGGCTGTCGATGTAGCCCTCGGGCAGGTTGTGCGCGTTCGACATGGTGGTGGCGCGGATCAGCCGATAGCCTGGCGCCGGGTTCTTCTTCCACCGATCGTAGACGAACCGGAAGCCCTCGGGCGTGGTGGCGACGCCAACCGTGTTGGGCGATCCGTCGGGCTTCTTCTGCCGGTTGCGGGCGATCACCTTGTTCCAGACCTCGCGGGCCTTGTCGATCGGCAGCGTGTCCAGCTCGTCGCAGATGCTATCCGCAACCTCGTAGGCCACGATGCGCGCCGGGTTGTCCATCGTGCGCAGGATGATCGAGCCGCAGTTCCAGATCTGGATCAGGCTGTCGTTCTTGTTGATCTTGAAGCTGGCCCCCATGGTTTCGAGCTTCTCCTCGAACCGCGGGAAGGCCATGCGCGAGACAAGGTCATAGGTCGGCAGGTAGTAGGCGACGTCCTGCCCCGGATAGCGCCGCTTGAGGTGCAGACTGCGCCACATCGCCGCCTCGGACTTGCCCGCACCAAAGCCCGCGACCATCGCCGGGAAGCGCTCCTCGGCGGTCACGAACTCGAATTG
>CAYMUJ010000167.1:0-3793 GCA_964393565.1 uncultured Stakelama sp.
CTCGATGTCGCGACCGGCAAGGTGCTGGACGACAAGATCGACTGGGCCAAGTTCACCATGGCCGTGTCCTGGGCCAAGGACGGGTCGGGCTTTTTCTATTCGCGCTATCCCGAGCCGCCGGCTGACGCCAAGTTCCAGGCGCTGAACGAGAATCACCGCATCTATTTCCACAAGCTCGGCACGCCGCAGAGCGCCGACCGGCTGGTCTATGAAACCCCGAGCCAGCCCAAGCAGAGCCATTATTCGGGCCTGACCGACGATGGCCGCTGGCTGGTGATCTATACCAGCGAGGGTACGGACAACCGCAACCTGCTGCACGTCATCGACCTCAAGGATCCGGCGGCCAAGCCGAAGACGATCATCGGCGAACTGACCCATGACTGGTCGGTAATCGGCAATGTCGGAACGACCTTCTATTTGTCGACCAACAAGGACGCGCCGCGAAGCCGCATTGTCACGATCGATGTCGCCAGCGCCGACCTGACCCCGCGCGAAATCGTGGCACAGGACAAGGCAGTGCTCGGCGGCGCGTCGATTGTCGGTGGCAAGCTGATCCTGTCCTATCTGGTCGACGCCAAGACCGAAGTGCGCCGCCACGCGCTGGACGGCAAGCTGCTGGGCAAGGTGACGCTGCCGGGCATCGGCACCGCATCGGGCTTTGGCGGCGACCCGGACGAGAATGAGACGTTCTTCGCCTTCACCAGCTTCAACTATCCTACCACGATCTTCCGCTATGACGTCGCGACTGACAAGGCGACGGTGTGGGCGCAGCCAAAGGTGGCGTTCAACCCGACCGATTATGTCGTCGACCAGAAATTCTACACGTCGAAGGACGGCACCCGCGTGCCGATGTTCGTGGTGCGCAAGAAGACGACGACCGGTCCTGCGCCGACGATCCTGTGGGGCTATGGCGGATTCAACATCGCCTATACGCCGGCCTTCTCGGCTGCGCGGGTCGCGTGGATGGAGCAGGGCGGGGCGTTCGTGCTCGCCAACATCCGCGGCGGCGGTGAATATGGCAAGGCGTGGCACGACGGCGGGCGGCTGGCGAACAAACAGAATGTGTTCGACGACTTCATCGCGGCGGGCGAGTATCTGATCGCGCAGGGCATCACCAGGAAGGACGGGCTGGCGATCCAGGGCGGGTCGAACGGTGGTCTGCTGGTCGGTGCGGTGGTCAATCAGCGGCCCGATCTGTTCGCGGCGGCGATGCCGGCGGTGGGCGTGATGGACATGCTGCGGTTCGACCGCTTTACCGCTGGACGGTACTGGGTCGACGACTATGGCTATCCGTCGAAGGAAGCGGACTGGAAGCGGCTGCGCGCCTATTCGCCCTATCACAATATCCAGTCGGGCGTGACCTATCCGGCGATCCTGGCGACCACCGCCGACACCGACGACCGCGTGGTGCCGGGGCATACGTTCAAATACACCGCCGCGCTGCAAGCGGCGGACATCGGTCCCAAGCCGCACCTCGTCCGCATCGAAACGCGGGCCGGCCATGGCGCGGGTAAGCCGACCGACAAGCTGATCGATGAGACGTCAGACCTCTATGCCTTTGCGGCGAAGTGGACCGGGCTGGAGGTGAAGCCGGTCCAGTAACAGGCGGTCATGGGGGCGGACATCGTCCCGGGGCTAGCTCTGCCACAGTATTATTGCTTCTTCCTGCCACGATGGGCTGTCGCTATCGTCGTCATGAATCGTGGGGGGGGCTTTCGGTGAACAGATTGTGGACGGCGCTGGTCGGCATTTTGGCCGCCAGTGGAGTAGCAACCGGCGCGCAGGCGCGGCAGGCGAAGGTGGTTGAAGTGCCGTCCCCGCCGCCGCCGATAGTGGTACAACCCACGCTGCCGGTTGTCCCGGGCACGCCCATTGTGGTTCAGCCCGCGACGGCTGCGGACTATCTGGCGTGTGATGGCTATCCTGTTCCCAACCCGAAAAAGAAGCTGAAGCCCGGCGAGACGCAGCCCGAGCATCGGGGCTGGGGCGGGCTGGGCCCGCTATACGGAATCCGTGTGCGGTCGTTCGGAGTGCAGGGCAGCGTAGCGTGCGAGCGCACGCTTGCCGATCCGATGCTGGTTCCGGAGTTTCGCGCGCGGCGCCTCTCGCTGCTCCGGGCCCGGGCCCTTCACGAGTTGGCGGAGAATAGTGACGTGACCGCCCTCGCCACCCTTGACGAGTTCGATACATTCCACGCGACCTTTGCCACATCAGAGGAGCTTGCCGCGACGCGGCTCGGAAGCGACGCGCTCCGTGCCGTCGCGCTCTATCGCACCAAGAAAGCGACGGACGCGCAGAAAATGCTCGATTCAATCGTCGCGCGACGTCCCTACTCGCCGAGCGTCCGGCGTTTGGCTTCGTCGATCCGGTTGTTGTTCGACACCGATCGCGGCAACCGCATCGCCCAGTTGCGTGAACAGGCATCCTATAATCCGATGATGCTGCGGCTGATGCTGATGATTGCACTGCAGACGGGTGATTTCGAGAATGCTGCACTCTATGCCGATCAGATCAGTTTCGATCTGCCCAAGAGCCGGGGCGGCTGGACGCTGTCTGGCGAGGCGGATCGCAAATATGATGACATCGAAGGCCGGGCCGCCATTCGAGGGGCCAGGGCCTATGCGTTGCTGGCGGCGGGCAAGACCGAGCAGTCGGCGATCGAGCTGAAGGGCGCACGGGACGAGGTTGCACTCGCTGTCGAACCTCCGCCTCCGCGTCCCGACGGGCGCAAGCAGATCAAGCGTGTCGAGGACGATTATCGCCGCCGTGTCGCCGCCGGGGACAAGGCCACAGAAGTGCTTGACGATTGGTCGCGGGCCATCGCCTTGCGCTTGCGTGCCCCCAAGATGACGATGAAGCAACTCGCTGATGAGCCCGAGAGCCCGCGTGGTGAGGCGATGATCGTCATGTCCGATCTGATTGCGCAGTTGCGGGTCACTGATCCGGCGGAAGCGCGTGCGATCGATGTGACGATCGACGAGATCCGGCGGATGCAGGATCTTGGCATGACCAAGATGTTGCAGCTGGGTTTCGCGGATCTGGTCAAGCTGATCCCGCGCGATGAGCATGCCGAAGCCAAGCCCAAGATGCGGGATGAGGGTCGCAATTTCTGGCGGACCGATATGGAAGGATATCGGGTCATGGCTGCCGACGATCCGCAGTTGGTCAATTTGCGGATGGGCAGCCTGTCGGCCAGTCCGGCGATGGTCGAGGAGGCCGCGATGCTGGTCGCGGCGGACCATGTTCGCAGTCTCGGCAAGGATGCCTTCATCATCGAGAGTGCGATGCTGGTCGAGCGTACGGTGACCTATGGCTATTATGGCTATAGCGCCGGCGGCGGGACGCCGCAGGGGTTCGAGTACCGCCTGTTGATTCGCCCGATCAGCATGGCGGCGGGTGAGCATCCCGCACTGCAGTGGCGTGCGATCAAGGTTACGGATGTTCGCACCGCGCTGGCGGAAAAATATCCTCCGGCGCGCTGACTGACCTGCCACGGGGTTAATCCGCGCCTCCGTAGTAATCCGATCGGACTTTTCCGATATGGTGAACGGCGGCGCGGAGGGGCATGATGCGATGTTGAAGGAGTGGTGGCATGCCCCGCTATCGCAAGATCGAGTACCGCCCGAACCGCGATCTGATCCGCGTCGCCGCCGATGAGGCTGGTACGCCGGCCGGCGCCGGGTTCCTGATCGTGACGGGCGGCGCGTTGCTGTTCTGGCTGTTCGTCCTTCTGCTGTTCAGCGCGGCTTAGTTTGCTTTTCGGCACCGGCCCGCTCCCCCACCCGGCCACCCA
>CAYMUJ010000168.1:0-3749 GCA_964393565.1 uncultured Stakelama sp.
CGCCGCCTCATTCTGTCGCTCGAAAGGGAAGCTGCATGACCTTCGTGATCGCCGCACCGTGCGTCGCCGATTATTCCTGCCTCGAAGTGTGCCCGGTCAACTGCATAAGTCCCGGCCCCGAAAGCGCCGAGTTCGATACTGCCGAGCAGCTCTATATCAACCCCGATGTCTGCATAAACTGCGGGGCATGCGTGGAAGCATGCCCGGTTTCTGCAATCTACAAGAAGGAGCTGCTTCCTAAGAAGTGGGCTCACTACGCAGATGTGAACGCTGGATATTTCGAGAAGCTGCGCCTGGCGACGGCAAATGAAGGGTCGGTCCCATGAGTGAAAAAACCCTTCGCGTAGCGATTGTCGGTGCCGGTCCCGCCGGCCTGTACGCGGCTGGCCACCTGCTCGATCAGCATGACGTTGCAGTGGCCGTCGATCTGATCGACAGACTGCCAACGCCATACGGGTTGGTGAGAGCGGGCGTTGCCCCGGATCATCCCGAAAAGAAGCTGGTGATCGACCGCTTGTTCGATTTCTACCTCGACCACCCGGCCGTGCGGTTTTTTGGCAATGTCGAGTTTGGCAGGGACATCACGCACGCAGACCTCAAGGCCTGTTACGATGCCGTGATCTACGCGGTTGGAGCGGGTGGTGACGCGGCATTGGGCATTGCTGGCGAAGAATTGCCTGGCAGCCATTCAGCCCGCGATTTCGTAGGCTGGTATAACGGCCATCCGGACTTCAGGGATCTGCAGTTCGACCTGTCGTGCAAGCGCGCCGTCATTGTCGGCAATGGAAATGTGGCGCTGGATGTCGCACGCATCTTGACGCTTCCGCTGGAACATCTGCGCCGGACGGAAATTGCCGACCATGCGCTTGAGGCACTGGCGCACAGCGCGATCGAGGAAGTGGTCATCCTGGGGCGTCGAGGGCCGGAGCATGCCGCGTTCAACAATCCCGAGATTGAGGAGTTCGGACATCTGGACGGCGTCGATGTCCTGATCGAGGGAGCCGATCTCGACGCCATAGCCGAAACGTCTGACTGGAATGCGCGCCGTAAGCTGGACACCCTCCGTACGCTTGCCCGCATGCCGTCAGGAGCGGCCGACAAGCGTATCGTCCTGCGTTTCTTTACCGCACCGGTCGAGATTCTCGGCCACGACACGGTTGCCGGGCTCAAGACAGTTTCGAAAACGCAATCCGGAGAGATCGAGCAGAATATCGAGACGGGCCTGATCCTGCGATCGGTCGGATATCGTGGCAAGCCGGTTGCTGGATTGCCCTTCGACAGCAGCCGCAATGTCATCCCCAGCGAGCGCGGGAGGATCCTTGATCAAGGCCAGGACATGGTCGGAGCCTATGTCACCGGCTGGATCAAGCGCGGGCCACGCGGCGTTATCGGCACGAACAAGAAATGTGCCTTCGAAACGGTGCGCAGCTTGCTGGAGGATGCCAGTGCGGGCCGGCTGGGGCGCCTGGATCATGACGGTGACGGTCTTGAGCGGCACCTTGCCCAGCAGGGCAAAAGCTGGCTCGAAATGAAAGACTGGAAACGCATCGACAGGACAGAGCGCGTCCGGGGAACCGAACAGGGCAGGCATCGGGTCAAGCTGGCCACGTGGGACGCGCTGCTGGAAGCGGCTGCACACTGACTGGCATGCAATTGCACATCTGAGATTGGATGGAAGCACAATGGAAAAGCAAGTCCGTACATTCTGCCGCATCTGCGAACCTGCTTGCCCGATGAAGGCGACCGTCAGCGCGGACAATGCGGTTATCACGCTGGAACCCGACCATGATCACCCCGTCGGGGGCGTCGCGTGTCACAAGGGCCTTGCGTACGCGGATGTCCATAATGACCCGGACCGGCTGAACCAGCCGCTCCGGCGGACCAATCCCAAGCGCAATGAAAATGGCGAATTCGTACCGGCGAGTTGGGACGAGGTCACGCAGGAGATCGCCGACAAGCTCAAGCAGATCATTGCCCTGCACGGTCCCAATTCGGTCGCAATCTATGCTGGCAATCCCGGCGTCTTCAATGTCCGGGGAATGTTCTACGGCGGCGCCTTCGGGAAAATGCTGGGCACCCAGATGACATTTTCCGCGAACACGCAGGACATGTCGAACCGGATGGTGGCTGCGGCGGCCATGTACGGCACCAATGCGGTCATGGTCCCCGACCTTCAGAACACAGAGTTTCTGCTGTGCATGGGATCCAATCCGCGGGTGTCGAAATGGACCGTGTTCAGCACCCGGAACGATTCCGGCCAATCGATGGCGGATGTAAAGAACCGCGGCGGCAAGATTCTGTTCGTGAACCCGCGCGTGACGGAATCCTCGACCGAAGAAACCGGCGACACGCTCCTGATCAAGCCTGGTGCAGATGTCTATTTCCTGGCCGCTCTTCTGCATGAGATCGACCGGCTCGGTGGTCTTGATACCGAAATCCTGGAACGCTGGGGTACGGGCGTTGAAGAGGCGCTTGGATTTGCTGCGCGTTATCCGGCGGAGCGGGTGAGCAAGGTAACGGGGATCCGTGCGGAAGACATCACGGGTGTCGCCCGCGATTTCATCGCAGCGAATGGTGCAGGGATCTATATTTCCCTTGGCGTCAATCAGGGACGACAGGGTGTCCTGGCAGCATGGCTTGCCGACATGATCGTTTTTGCAACCGGCAATCTTGGCCGGAAAGGCGGCATGTACAAGCCAGTCGGGCTTATGAATGCGCACCCGCCGGTACAGGTCGCCGGAATAAAGGTTGAAACATCGATCGGCGAACTGGCCTATACCATGCCGGGCACGGCTCCGTTACCGGCGATCGCCTTGCCTCACCTGATCGAATCGGGTGATATCAAGGCACTGATAAGCCTTGCTGGCAATCCCGCCATGAGCTGCGGCGGTGAAGAGATATTTCGCAGCGCGGTTCAGAAGCTCGATCTGATGGTGGCCGTGGATATCCTGCCGAACGCAACGGCGGCGATGTGCGATTATGTCCTGCCTGGAACCGACTTTCTCGAACGCGCCGACATCAATTTTATCGGCAGCGGCAGCCAGTCCGTCCCTTATGTCCATTATACGGATGCTGTGGTCGATCCGAAACATGATCGGCGCCACGACTATCGCATCCTGCTCGATATCGCCAAGCGCATGGGAATCTATCCCGGCAACGACGAAGAAGGATGGGCAATCGTAAACCAGATTCTGGGAATGAGCGACCTGAGCATCGATAAACTCAAGGGCTTGCCGCATCAGACCCAGATACTGGAAAAGAAGCCCTATGATCATGTCTATAACAACTGCCTCAAACATGCGGATGGCAAAGTCCATTGCTACCCGCCCGAATTTGAGCAGGCTGGCCTGTTCGAGCGGTGCGAGACAATCTTTGAGGAACTTGAGGCAGAACCCGCAGGCAGCCTGAAGATGATTTCGATGCGTACACCCTATATGCACAACACCTGGTTTGCGAATGTGAAGAAGTTCCGGCGCGGTGGCCAGAGCGTCAATCCGCTTCATATGTCGGCAGACGATGCAAGGGACCGCAATCTGACGAATGGCGAACAGGTCCGGGTGTTCAACCGTTATGGCGAAATTCAGGCCAAACTTCAGATAGACCAGGGGTTGCGGCAGGGTGTTGTCGCCATGGCGCATGGCTATGGTCCGGGGCGCGCAGCGATGCGCGTTGCCGAGTCCAATCCCGGGGCGAATGCCAACCGTCTGGCACCGCACGCACTCGACACGATTGAGCCGCTGAGCAACATG
>CAYMUJ010000169.1:0-3728 GCA_964393565.1 uncultured Stakelama sp.
TGGTCGTGACGGAGCGGAGATTGGCGCATGGGTAGGAGCGAGGAGGGAGCGATGGCAATCCATCGTGACCCCAAGGTCCCTTGGCTCGCGACGCCCTCCATGCGCCAATCTCCGCCCGCCGCTTGCGGTTGCACGCACGCGCCCGCTGGTCTGCGTCGCGTCCCTTGCGGGTAGCACCGCTACCCGCTGCGAAACGCTCCTTGCCAGCGAACCCGTGCGTGCAATCACGACCGTTGCCGCTTATGGGTCTGGACCCTAAGGACGACTGCTTGACCCACGCCGCTGCCCCCGATCCTCTTGCCCCCGACCCGTCGCCCACCGAAGCGCCGGTCGATGCCCGCGCGGTGCTCGCCGCGGCGATGGAGGCGCATGAACAGGGCGCGTTCGAGGCTGCGGAGGCGGGCTATCGCGCGGTGCTGGCGCAGGGCTATCGCGCCACCGATGTGCTGCCGCTGCTCGCCGGGGTGCTCGGCCGCCTGTCGCGGGCTGAGGATGCGCTGGCGGCGTGGGACGAACTGCTCGCGCTCGACCCCGACCATGCGCTCGCGCTGCACGAACAGGGGCTGACGCTCCACTGGCTCGGCCGCACCGATGAAGCGATCGCGACGCTGGAGCGGACCTGTGCGGTCGATCCGGCCAATCCGATCGCGGCGGGCAACCTCGCGGTGGCGCTCGCCGATGCCGGGCGCAACCTCGATGCCGTGCGCCAGTTCCGCCACGCGCTGACGCTTCAGCCCGGCAATCTGCATCTTCAGCATCAGTTGCGGCGGCTGGGCTCGGCCTCGGTGCCCTTCTGGCACATCCCGATGATGAACGACGCGCCGCGCAACGATGCGTTCGAGGCCGCGATCACCGCAGCGCTGGCGGAGCGAGGGCCGGATGCGCGGGTGCTCGATATCGGCGCGGGCAGCGGCCTGCTCTCGCTGATGGCCGCCCGCGCCGGCGCCCGCAATGTGGTGGCGTGCGAGATGGAGCCGATGATCGCCGAAATGGCGGAGCGGATCGTGGCGCGCAACGGCTATGCCGACCGCATCACCATCCATGCCAGGCCGTCGATCGACCTGGCCGTGGGGGCAGAGCTGGACGCCCCGGCCGACATCCTCGTCTCCGAAATCCTGTCGAGCGACCTGCTGACCGAAAAGGTGCTGGACACGTTCGAGGATGCCCATCGCCGCCTGCTCGCCCCCGATGCGCTGGTCATCCCCCGCGCCGCGACCGCGATGGGTTGCCTCGTCGCCAGCGATGCGCTCGCCGACTATGCCTTTGTCGGCCAGGTGTCGGGCTTCGATCTCTCCCCCTTCACCGACTTCGCGCCCCAGCGGCTGCCGATCCACGGCACGATGACCGGCTGGACCCGGCTGTCGGACGATCTGGAGCTGGTCCATCTCGACCTGACACAGCACAAGCATGACGCGACGCTTGCCCGGCTGCACATCCCCGTCACCGCCACCGGCCGCGCCATCGGCATCGTCCAGTGGATGCAGATCGACCTGTGGGACGGCATCGCGTTCGACAACCATCCCGACCGCTACACCGACGGCGGCTGGCTGCAAGTGCTGCACAGCTTCCCCGCACCGATCGACGTGGTGGCGGGCGAAACGCTGGACATCGCGGTCGGCCATGACCGGATCACGCTGATCCTGATGCCCCTGCCCCGCCCTGCCGCCTGACATCGTTACGGCACCGGCCCGCTCCCCCACCTTGACTTATGTCAACCCTGCTGCCATATCGCGCCGCAGCGAGGCGTCATGCAGCGTGATCGGGTTCCGGAAACTAACCGGCCCCTGGCTCCGCCTCGGTTGATGAACAGGCTTCCCTAGTCACGCGGGTCGTCATTTTTGACCCGCTTTCGCACGTGCCGTCCCGGCGCGCGCGATGGCCGATTCAATAAGGTTTCCAATGCAATTCAAACAACTCGGTCTCAGCGAGACCGTTCTCTCGGCGCTTGCGGCCAAGGGCTATACCGACGCGACCCCGATTCAGGCGCAGTCGATCCCCGCGCTGCTCGAAGGGCGCGACCTGCTCGGCATCGCCCAGACCGGCACCGGCAAGACCGCCGCGTTCATGCTCCCCTCGATCGACCGTCTGGTCGCGTCGAAGAAGCGGGCCCAGCCACGCGGCTGCCGCATGCTCGTCCTCGCCCCGACGCGCGAACTGGCCAGCCAGATCGCCGACAGCGCGCGCCAGTACAGCAAGGGCACCGGCCTCACCGTCGCCACCGTGTTCGGCGGCACGTCGATCCACAAGAACAAGACCGACCTCGCGCGCGGCGTCGACATCGTCGTCGCGACCCCGGGCCGCCTCGTCGACCTGATCGACCAATGCTATGCCATCCTGATCGGGATCGAGATCCTGGTGCTGGACGAGGCCGACCAGATGATGGACCTGGGCTTCATCCACGCGCTCAAGCGCATCGTGCGCGAACTGCCGGCCAAGCGTCAGACGCTGTTCTTCTCGGCCACCATGCCCAAGTCGATCCGCGATCTGGCGACCCAGTTCATCAAGGACCCGGTCGAGGTGAAGGTGACCCCCGTCGCCACCACTGCCGAGCGCGTCGAGCAGTTCGTGACCCACGTCAACCAGAGCGAAAAGCAGTCGCTGCTGACCATCGCGCTGCGCGACGATAGCATCGACCGCGCGCTGGTCTTCACCCGCACCAAGCATGGCGCCGACCGCGTCGTGAAGCTGCTGGCGGCCAGCGGCATCGCGTCGAACGCGATCCACGGCAACAAGAGCCAGCCGCAGCGTGAGCGCGCGCTGGGCGAGTTCAAGTCGGGCAAGGTCAAGATCCTGGTCGCCACCGACATCGCCGCGCGCGGCATCGACGTGTCGGGGGTGAGCCATGTGTTCAACTTCGAACTGCCCAACGTGCCGGACCAATATGTCCACCGCATCGGCCGCACCGCGCGTGCCGGCGCGACCGGTATCGCCATCAGCTACTGCGCCGATGACGAGCGGCCGTATCTGCGCGACATCGAAAAGCTGATCCGCCAGAAGGTGACGGTCCAGCCGCTGCCCGAGGATTTCCTCGCCGAATCCGCCCGCATCAAGTCGAGCCGCGGCCCGATCCCGATGAGCCGCGACGAGATGAATGGCCGCAACGGCCGCACCATGCAGGACCGCAACGCGCATCACCGCGCTGCCCAGCGCGACCGCGGCCCGCGCGGCAATCCGGCGGGCGAGCGCCGTCAGGGCGATCAGCCGCGTGGCGATGGCCAGCGCCAGACCCTCGGCACCGCCCCGCGCGGCGGCGAAGGCGCAGGTGCCGGTGACAAGCAGCGCTTCTACGGCCCGCGCAAGAAGAAGTTCACCCCGCGCCCCGCTGGCGCCACCGGCGGCCAGCGCAATGGCGGCGGCGGCCAGGGCCAGCGTCGCGGGTAACCGATCCTCCCCTCCCTGTCCGCAGGGAGGGGAAACGCGGCATCACCGCTGCGCCGGCCCGCGCGCGCGCTCCCGGGCCAGCTCATCCGCGCGCCCGGCGATCAGCCGCGCGACCCGGTCAATGCCAACCGTCGCTTCGTTGCCGCCCCGCCCGATCAGCGGCGCCGCGCGGCGATACAGCGCCAGTGCGGCATCATAATCCCCCGCCGACTCGGCACACAGGCCGAGGTCGAAGGTGATCGACGGATGGTTCGGCGCCTGCGCATCCATCGCGGTCCAGGCGGCGCAGGCCGCGGGCAGGTCGCGCTGCGTCTGCTTGACGATGTCCTTGAACGGACGCTCCAGCG
>CAYMUJ010000170.1:0-3705 GCA_964393565.1 uncultured Stakelama sp.
GCAGGTGGTGGCCGCCGACGTGATCGTGATCCCGCGCTCCTGCTCCTGCTCCATCCAGTCCATCGTCGCAGTGCCTTCATGCACTTCGCCGATCTTGTAGGACTTGCCGGTGTAATAGAGGATGCGCTCAGTCGTCGTCGTCTTGCCGGCGTCGATGTGCGCCATGATGCCGATATTGCGATAACGCTCGAGCGGATGGCTGCGGGCCATGATCGTGGTTCCTTAAGGGTATGGGGAGCCGCCAGAAGCAACTCCCCGGGATATAGGCAAGAATGTTACCGGCAGAAGACCGGCAACGCCGTCTTTACCAGCGGTAGTGGCTGAACGCGCGGTTCGCTTCCGCCATGCGGTGCGTGTCTTCGCGCTTCTTCACCGCGTTGCCGCGATTGTTCGAAGCATCCAGCAGCTCGCCCGACAGGCGCGCCGACATGGTGTTCTCGCTGCGGTTGCGGGCCGAAGCGATCAGCCAGCGGATCGCCAGCGCCTGGGCGCGCTCGGGGCGCACTTCGACGGGGACCTGATAGGTCGCACCACCGACGCGGCGGCTGCGCACTTCGATGCCCGGCTTGATGTTGTTCAGCGCTTCGTGGAAGACGCCCAGCGGGTCCTTCTTCGCACGCTGCTCGACAACCTGAAGCGCCGAATAGACGATGCCTTCGGCGACGGCCTTCTTGCCGTCCAGCATCACGCTGTTCATGAACTTCGACAGAACCTGATCCCCGTATACGGGATCAGGCAGGATTTCCCGCTTTTCGGGACGACGACGACGTGCCATCTTGAATTTCCTTCTAATACTTCAGCCGGTTCCGGAACACGTCCGGGGCTTACTTGAGGGAGCCCGTGGGGCTTACTTCGGACGCTTCGCGCCGTACTTCGAACGGCTCTGCTTGCGGTCCTTGACGCCCTGGGTGTCGAGCACGCCGCGCAGCACGTGATAGCGGACGCCGGGAAGGTCGCGAACGCGGCCGCCACGGATCAGCACCACCGAGTGCTCCTGCAGGTTATGCCCCTCGCCGGGGATGTACGAGATGACCTCGCGGCTGTTGGTCAGACGGACCTTGGCCACCTTACGAAGCGCCGAGTTCGGCTTCTTCGGGGTCGTGGTATAGACACGGGTGCAAACGCCACGCTTCTGCGGGTTCTGCTCCATTGCAGGGACCTTCGACTTGGTCTTCTGCAGGACGCGGCCCTTGCGGACCAGCTGGTTGATCGTCGGCATGAAGCCCTTCACCTTCCAATGGTTACTTTGCTGGAGCCGTGTGACCGGAAAATACGAAAGGACCCTGGCGGCCTTAGCGCGGCCTCCGGGCCCTGGCGTCTCCAACAACGTTCAGCTCAATAAAGCTCGCGGGACGGAATCCCTGCGAGCGCGCGGCCTATATACCTGCACCCCGTGGCGGTCAACGGGGTGTTTGCAGGCTGCTACGGCGCACCGGGCGCATCCGCAATCTGGCGGCACGCCGCCATCTCTGCTGTGCCGGTTGCAGCCCGGCAGGTTAACCCGATCTTCAACGCATCGCCTTAACCGCGGTGCAATGCCAGCTGCGTCGATCCGTCCGGGGTTCTCCGCCCCCTCCCCCTGGCTTGTCGCGCTCGTCGCGGCGGCACAGGCCTGGGCATTGTGGCCGCTCTTCACACCGGACATGACCGCATATCTGATCCCGTGGCTGGAGAATATCCGCAATACCGGGGTCGCCGACGCCTTTGCCCGCCCGTTCTCCAACTACATGCCGAGCTATCTCTATCTGCTCGCGCTCATCAGCCCCCTCACCGCCTGGCTCGATCCGATGAGCGTGATCAAGCTGCTCTCGGTCGCCGGGACCGTCGCACTGGCGCTTGCGATGCACCGGCTGCTCGGCGCGCTTTGCATCGCACAGCGCACGCATTGGGCGGCGTTGGTTGTCGCCCTCCCCTCGGTCGCGTTCAACGCGCTATTGATGGGGCAGTGCGACGCGATCTATGTCGCGGCCTGCCTGATGGCCGTTGCTATGGCGGTCGAGCGGCGGCATGTCGCGATGTTCGCGTGGTGCGGCGTGGCGGTGGCATTCAAGGCGCAGGCGGTGCTCGTCGCGCCCTTTTTCCTCGCCATCGCAATCCAGCGGCGCGTGCCGCTGGTGCAATGGCTTGCGGCCCCCACCGCGCTGCTCGCGCTGATGGCCCCTGCCCTGCTCGCCGGCTGGCCGCCCGCCGACCTCGCCACCATCTATTTCCGCCAGGCGGGGACGTTCAGCAACGACATCGCCCGCAACGCGCCGAACATCTGGTCGCTCGCCGGGATGATCGCGCCGGACTTCGCGCCGCGCCTGTTCGGCCTCGCGCTTGCCGCCGCACTCGGCGCCGTCGCGTGGTTCGTTGCGCGGATGCAGGTTGTGCGCTTCGACAATGCTGGGCTCGTCGGCATGGCCGCCCTCGCCGCGCTGCTCACCGCCGGCCTGCTCCCGCGCATGCATGAGCGTTACTTCCTGCTCGCCGACATGCTGATCTTTGCCTTCGCCATCGCACGTGGCACGCGCCCTGCCTTTGCGCTCGCTGCGCTGGTTCAGCTTGGCTCATTCGCCGCGATCACCGGCTATCTCGGCCTCGGCGCGCCGATGGTGGCCCTTGGCGCATTGTGCATGATTGCCGCCACATGGATTGCGGCCAGACCGCTCGCGATGCCGAACGCGAACGACAATTCTTCAACGGGACGAAATCCGCGACCATCCATGCTGCAGCGCGGTTTTCGCTATGATATTGAACGCCGACTCGTGATCCGGGAAATTGGGGAGTAGCAATGTTCAACAGCAACCGTCGGCGTGACGGGCGTCAGGCAACGCCGCCGGGACCGCCCGGCCAGAATAATGGTGCATCGAAGCGCGGGATGTTCTCAGTCATCGGCCCGGACATCGTGATCACCGGCAGCATTCGCGCCACCAGCGAACTGCATATCGAGGGGCGGGTCGAGGGCGATGTCGATTGCGGCACGCTCGCCCAGGGTGCCGACAGCCAGATTTTCGGCAGCGTCACCGCCGAAAGCGCCCGCCTTGCCGGTGCGATCGAGGGCATGGTGCGCGCCAAGCTGCTGACGGTCGAGCGCACCGCGCGCATCACCGGCGACGTCGAATATGAAAACATCACGATCGAAACTGGCGGCCATATCGATGGTCGCCTGAAGCATATGAGCGCGAACACCGCTGCCCCGCTGCGCGCCGAGCCGGTTCAGCCGGTCGCGGGCCAGCCGGTCACCGTCGCGTCGGTGACGGGATCGGACTAAGTCCTGCGCAGCACAGGCTGAAAGGGCGTGCTCCGCGAGGCGCGCGCCCTTTTTCATGCACCCGGTCAGTCGACCACGCGCGCGCCGCCCTTGATCACATCGGTCACCTTGGTCAGCAGGTTGACGTCCTTCAGCGGATCGCCCTCGACCGCAATCAGGTCGCCATAACGCCCCACTTCGATCGCGCCGACATCCTTGGTCCGCCCCAGCGCTTCGGCAGCGTTCAGCGTCGCGGCGCGGATCGCCTCCATCGGGGTCATGCCGTACTGGACCATGATGCGGAACTGGCCGCCTGCCGTGCCATGCGGCATCACGCCGGCATCGCTGCCGAACACCATCTTCACACCCGCCGCATGCGCCTTGCGGAAATTGTCGCGCTGGATCTGCGCGATCTCACGGTCCTTGCGCAGGTTATCCTCCAGCACGCCGTTCTTCTTGCCCTCGGCCTGGGT
>CAYMUJ010000171.1:0-3673 GCA_964393565.1 uncultured Stakelama sp.
CTGACGATCAAGCTGTCCGGCCCGGTCGAAGCCTGGTTCGAAAGCACGCCCGACAGCGAGGGCGAGGGCGAGGCAGAGGCCTGAAAATCTCAAGCCCCTCCCCTTCAGGGGAGGGGTTGGGGTGGGCCTATCCTCTTGGTGCGCCGGTCTCGGTGAGACTGAGACGCCCCACTCCACGCCCTCCCCTTCAGGGGAGGAGCTTACAGCGCATTACCCCAACACCGCCCGCGCAGCATCTTCCACCGCGCGCATCGCCGCGCGGAACGGGAACGGCCCGTGGCTGATCCGCGCCACGCCCGCCGCCGCCACCGCCGCTGCATCCGGCCCGTCCGGGAACGCCAGGAAATTCACCGGCAGCGGCGATTCGCGGCACATATGTGCCAACAGCTCCAGATCCACCAGCCCCGGTACGAAGAACCCGTTCGCCCCCGCCGCCGCATAGGTGTGCGCGCGGGCGATGGCGTCATCCACCTTGGCTGAATCATGCGTCTCGCGTGACGCCTGCAGGAAGATGTCGGTGCGCGCATTGATGAAAAAGTCCGGCCCGGTCGTCGCACGGATCGCGGCGATGCGCGCCGCCTGCACCTCGGGCGCGTGCATCCCTGAGCCACCGATCACCTGATCCTCGAAATTGCACCCGATCACTCCGGTCGCCGCGAGCAGCGCGACGTTCGACGCCAGCGCATCGGGCGCGACGGCATAGCCGCCCTCGAAATCGATCGATATCGGCAGGTCGACCGCAGCAACGATCCGTCGCGCGTTGCCAAGGGCGAGATCGAGCGGCAGCGCCTCCGCATCCGAAAAGCCGTTCGCCGCCGCCACCGATGCGCTGCCTGTCGCGATCGCCTTGGCCCCGGCCGCCGCGACTGCCTTGGCCGATCCGGCGTCCCACACATTCACCAGCACCAGCGGTGCGCCCGGCACATGCAGCGCGGCGAAGTCAGCGAATCGGCTCATGGACATTCTCCCTCGGTCCCCTTCATAAGGAGGGAACAAAGGTGGAACAATCCCGATTCTTGCGCTCAGTTTAGGGAAGAGAGCCCCAACCTCCGTTTGCCCTGAGCCTGTCGAAGGGCCATGCGACTCACTTAGTGTGGGCGGTCGTGCTTCGACAAGCTCAGCACAAACGGCTGGAGGGTGCGCCTCACTCCCTACCTCAGTGAACGAACCGCGCCACCACGTCGCGATAACTGCGGCTCACTTTCACCTGCGACCCTGAATCCAGGATCAGGAAGCATTCGCCATTGGTGTGCGGCTTGACCTGCTTGACCTGATCCAGGTTGACGATGGTCGAACGGTGGACGCGCTGGAACCGGCGCGGGTCGAGCCGCTTTTCCAGATCCTTCATCGTCTGGCGCAGCACCAAAGTATTGTCCGCCGTCTTGATGCACATGTAATCGCCGGCGGCCTCGACCACTTCGATCGTGTCGACATCGACGCGGAAAATCTGCCCGCGATCCTTGATGTTGATCAGCTTTTCATAGCGGCTGGAGGACATGTCGGCATCGCTTGCCGCCAGTTCCTCGGCGGCTTCGGGCGCGACCTCGGCCAGCACTTCCTTGAGCTTCTCGACCTCTTCGACGCCGCGCTTTTCGGCAAGGCGCTGGCGCACGCGCTCCAGCGTGTCGGCCAGGCGCGCCTCGTCGACCGGCTTCATCAGATAATCCATCGCATTCGCCTCGAACGCGCGGATCGCATGGTCGCTATAGGCGGTGACGAACACGAACAATGGCGGTTCGACCTCCATCAGCCCCTGCACGACCGAAAAGCCGTCGAATCCGGGCATCTGGATGTCGAGAAAGACCAGGTCGGGCTTGTGCGTCTTGATCGACCGGATCGCCTCGCGGCCATTCTGGCACTTGTCGATGATTTCGACATCCTCATGCGGTGCGAGGCGGAGTTCGAGGCCCTGTATGGCCAGCGGTTCGTCATCGACCAGGATGGTGCGGATTGTCATATCTCTCTCTACTCAAATAAGCCGCATCGGCCCGATGCCCCCGGTCCGATGCCCACATCCCCTGCCTTTGATCCTCTTACTGCATTGGTACAGTCCGGTTCCGGTCAGGCTGCTTCCCTGGTCTGTTCCTCGACCTGAAACGGTATTTCGATCTCAACGCGGAAACCCGTTCCGGGGTCCGAATGCGTCGAAAAGCGATGTTCCGTACCGAATGTCTGGGCCAGTCGTTCCCGGATATTGGTAAGCCCGACCCCGGTTGAAAGGCTCGGCCGGTTCTTTCCTTCGATCAATCCCGGCCCGCTGTCGGATACGGTGATCTGCACCCGTTCGCCGTTGAGCCGAGCGGAAACGCGGATTTCGGCGCCTTCCTCCTGCGGCGTCACCGCATATTTGATCGCATTCTCGACCAAAGGCTGCAGCAGCAGCGACGGCAGCCGCGCCTTGGCGGTGCGCGGGTCGATGTCGAATTCGGGCTTCAGCCGCGTGTCGAACCGCATCTTCTCGATCTCGAGATACAGTTTCAGCGTCTCGATCTCCTGCGCCAGCGTGACATGCGCGGTCGGCTCGTTCGCCAGCGTGTAGCGCAGGAAATTGGACAATCGCGCCAGCATCGCATTGGCCCGGTCGGTCTGCTTGAGCAGCACCAGCGTCGAAATCGAATTGAGCGTGTTGAACAGGAAATGCGGATTGAGCTGATAGCGCAGCATCGCCAGCTGCGCGGAACTCGCCTGATTCTCCAGCATCTGCATCCGGTCGATCTGATCCTCGACGATCAGGTAGAAGTTGATCCCGAAATACAGCGCCGACCACCCCGCCAGCACGGTGAAGTTGAGGAACAGGCTGCCCAGAATCAGCGGCAGTTCGATCCCCGGATCGCCGCGCATCACGGATACGGTAAAGGCGTTGAGCACGGCATAGACCAGGGTCGCCGCCGCCAGCGTCGCGACGGACGCCAGGATGCCGGTGATCCGCGGCACCCGCCGGTAATAGCCGTACAGCGCCGACAGCAGCAGCGTCAGGCAATATCCGACGATCGATTCGATCGTGACACGGATCAGATCCTCGAAGCTGAAGGTGCGGTTGGAAAAGTTCGAAACCGCGCGCAGCAACAGATATCCGCCCCAGCCCGCCGCCTGCAGCATCCAGAAGGCACGGCTTTTCTGTTCGAAAAAGGGGCGGGAAAAGATGGCAGGGTTGGTCATCGCGTTGCCGGCTTCTCTACATCGCGTGGGGCGACGTGGGAAGAATGGTGCAGCACGCTGCAACGATATCGCGGCACCTCCGTTTGGGTTTGGCGATCACTCAAGGAGACCGACCGATGACCACCCGCACCGCTACCGCCCGCTATTCCGGCTTCGGCAAGGAAGGAAAGGGCGCGATCACCACCCAGTCCGGCGTGCTGACCGACCAGTTTTACGGCTTCAACACGCGGTTCGAGGAAGAGCCGGGCACCAATCCTGAAGAACTGATCGCCGCCGCCCATGCCGGCTGCTTCACCATGGCGCTGAGCTTCGCGCTGGCCAAGGCGGGGTTCAGCGACGGCACGCTGGAGACCAAGGCGGTGGTCAAGCTGGAGCAGAAGGACGGCGGCTTTACCATCACGCGCTCCGACCTGACGCTGGAGGCCAGTGTTCCGGGCATCGCCGCCGACCAGTTCGCGCAGCTGGCGGACGAGGCGAAGAAGAACTGCCCGGTGTCGAAGCTGCTCAACGCCGA
>CAYMUJ010000172.1:0-3642 GCA_964393565.1 uncultured Stakelama sp.
TCCCACGCCCCGGCATAGGGGTCGAAGATCGCGGCGCGGTTGGCGGTGACCGCCTTGCTGCTTTCGCGCTCCTGCAGCCGCTTCATTGCCTCGGGAAGAATCTCCGGGTTCTCGAGCACATAGTCGCGAACGACCTCCCCGATTGCCTTGTCGTCGCGCGCTGACGGATCAGGGACCAGCGCCTGGACGCCGACCACCACAAGACCGCCGATCACGCCGGACAGCACCAGCGTGCCGGCCAGCGCCAGCGGGCTCTTCGCCAGTTTTTCGATCACTTGCGCTTCCTGTCCTGCATCATCGCCTGGCCCGCCATGACGATATCCTGCGCGCGGATCCAGTCGGGCGTGCCCTGTGGCAGTCCGGCCATCGCCGCCTGTGCGCTGGGTATGGCGCGGCCGAAATCGCCCATCATGCTGGCGCGCTCGGCGGTGGCGAGCGCGGCGCGGGCGCTGTCGCCCTTGCGCTCATACAACATGCCGAGCTGATACCAGGCAAAAGGGTTTTCGGCATCGCGCACCACCGACTGGCGCAGCACCGTTTCCGCCTCCGCAAGATGTGACGGATCCTCGGTCGCGAGCAGCGCATGGCCAAAAGTGGTGGCGATCAGCGGCTGATACCCGGTCTTTGCCGTCGCGGCGCGCAGCGGAGCGATCGCATCGTGCGGTTTGCCGGATTCGAGCAGGATCTGTCCCTCCAGCTCAAGGAAATAGGGGTTGTCGGGCTCCGCACGCACCAGTGCCGCCGCTTCACCCGCCGCTTCCCTGGGATAGCCACCGAGATGATAGGCATAGGCGCGGGCGTAACGCGCGGGAACACTCGTATCGGTTGCGGGGTAGCGGCGCAGCGTATCCTTGGGATCGGACACATAGCCGCGCAATTTGGCCTGGACGCGCTTGAACCGTGATTCGATCTGCGGGTCGCTGGGCTTGTTCCACGCCGGATCGGCCTGAAGATCCGCCGTCAGCGTCGCGATGCGGTCACCCGACATCGGGTGGCTCATCACATAGCTGGTCTCACTGCCGCGCTGCAGGCCCCAGCGATATTCCTGCTGCTGCAACTTTTTGAAGAAGTCGAGCATCCCGCGGCCACTGACCCCCGCACCAGACAGGAACTTGGCCCCCGCCGCGTCGGTGGTAGCCTCCTGAGCGCGGCTGAAGGCGAGATAATTGCCCATCGCAGCACGCTGACCAAGCTGCATCAGCCCGATACCGGCATCGGCAGAGCCAGCCGCCATCGCTGCGGCGCCGAGCAGCAGGCTGAGGATCGTGATGCCCGTCGCACCCTTGCCCATGCGGTCGCCCAGCGGAACATGGCCACCCGTAATATGGCCAAGTTCATGCGCGATCACGCCCTGTACCTCATTCGCACTGGAAGCGGCGTCGATCAGGCCCGAATGGATAAAGACGGTCTGACCGCCCGCGACAAAGGCGTTGATCGACGGATCGTTGAGAACCACAATACGGACATTGGCGGGCGAGAGGTTCGCCGCCTTGATGATGTCACGTGAAATGTCGGCGAGCAGCGCCTCGCTCTCAGCATCCCGCAGGATCGACTGCGCATAGGCCGGGCTGGTGACGCACAGCAGCAGCAAGGCGAACAAGGAAACAAGCCGCTTCATGGTGCACATCATGGTGGTTTTTCCCCCGCGATCAACCGTCGGCATCGCTGCAGGCCTGACGATCGCGCACCAGACCGGTTTGCACACGCCATGGAAAACAGGGCGGGCGCATCGCGCACCCGCCCCGTTCACTGCGGTCAGGCTCCGAAGGTACGCTGCCACCAGCCGCGACGCGGCGTGCCGTCATCGCCCGCTTCGGCAGCGGCCACCTCGTCACCGGGCGCCGCATTAGCCTCAACAGCCTCAGCTGTGGCGGGTTCGAGGTCCTGCGCCGGAACCGCCACGGCGGGTAGCTCCGCGACATCTGTTTCATCAGCCTTTTTCCGGCGGCTGCGCTTCGGCTTGGCCGGAGCTTCATCCGCAACCGGGACCTCAACCGGCGCGTCCGCAGCGGCCTCGTCCTGAGCAGCTTCCGCGATGACGGGAGCTTCCTCGCCCTTCTTACGGCGGGTACGCTTGGGCTTGGCGGGGGCGTCCTCCGCCACCGGGGCCTCTGCCGCACCCTCGACTGCTTCGCTCACCGGCTCGACATCGACCTTTTTGCGGCGGCTGCGCTTGGGCTTGGCCGGGGCTTCCTCGGCGACCGGCTCGGCGGCGAGTTCGACTTCCGCGTCCTCGCCCGGGGCAGCGTCTTCGGCTTCGGCAGTGCCGTTCTCGACACCCGCATCCTCAGTGCCGCCACTGCCGCGGCGACCGCCGCGACGACCGCGACGGCGGCGCTTGCGGCCCTCACCCTCGCTCTCGGCAGCCGGAGCACCGGCATCGGTATCGGCCACTTCAACCGCATCCTCGGCATCGTCGGCAGTCTCGACGTCGCTGCCCTGCCCGGCATCGCCCGCCTGGAGCGCATCGCCCTCCTCCCGACGACCGCGACGGCCACGGCGGCGGCGGCGGCGCTTGCGCCCTTCACCTTCACCTTCGGCGCGCTCGCCACGGTCGCCCCGGTCACGGCGCTCACGCGGCGCGCGGGCTTCGACCTCTTCTTCCTCTTCGTCTTCCTCTTCGTCGATCTCGTCGACGATATCCTCTTCGATCTCCTGGATCGCGGCGGCGAATTTCGGCGCGTGCGCGGGCGGCGGGCCACTCGCCTCGACCGACATGCGCGCGCCTTCCAGCTCACCGTCCGACAGGATTTCGACGGTCACGCCATAGCGATCCTCGATCTCGGCGATGTCGGCGCGCTTCTTGTTGAGGACGTAGAACGCCGCTTCCTGGCTGCAGCGCAGCGTGATGTGCGAGCCGCGACCGCGTGCGGCCTCATCCTCGATCAGGCGCAGCGCGGACAGGCCCGCCGACGATGCGGTGCGCACCAGCCCGGTGCCCTCGCAATGCGGGCACTGGCGGGTCGATGCCTCAAGCACGCCGGTGCGCAACCGCTGGCGGCTCATTTCCATCAGGCCAAAGGCCGAGATGCGACCGACCTGGATGCGGGCGCGATCGTTCTTCAGCGCCTCCTTCATCGCCTTCTCGACCTTACGGACGTTGGACGAATGGTCCATGTCGATGAAGTCGATGACAACAAGGCCGGCCATGTCGCGCAGCCGCAGCTGGCGCGCGATTTCCTGCGCGGCTTCGAGGTTGGTGGCGGTCGCGGTCTGTTCGATCGAATGTTCGCGGGTAGAACGGCCCGAGTTGATGTCGATCGACACCAAAGCCTCGGTCGGGTTGATGACGAGGTAACCGCCCGACTTCAGCTGCACCACCGGGTGGTACATCGCCGACAATTGCTCTTCGACCCCGGCGCGCTGGAACAGCGGCACGGCGTCGCTGTAATGCTTCACCTTCCTGGCGTGGCTCGGCATCAGGAGCTTCATGAAGTCCTTCGCCTGGCGATAGCCTTCATCGCCCTCGACGATCACCTCGTCGATATCCTTGTTGTAGATATCGCGGATCGCGCGTTTCATCAGGTCGCTGTCGCCATAGACCAGAGCGGGCGCGGAGGATTGCAGCGTCTTTTCGCGAATCTCGTCCCACAGCCGGGCGAGATAGTCGAAGTCGCGCTTGATCTCGGTCTTGGTGCGCTG
>CAYMUJ010000173.1:0-3592 GCA_964393565.1 uncultured Stakelama sp.
GCCGCCTGTGCCCAGCGGCCGGTTTCGTCCTGTTTCCAGTAGCGGCGCTCGACGCCGTCGCGGTCGGCGAGGGTCTTCCACGCGATCCGGGCGGCGCCGATGCTGTCTTCGCCGAAGAAGTGGAAGGCGCGGTCGAAGGTGAGCGCTTCGTCGCGCCATTCGCCGTCGATCAGCGCGACGTGGCGCGCGCCGTTGCCCGGCGCAACCGCTTCGCCGATCAGGACCGGCTGAAGGCTGTCATCCCCTGCCCCGGCCTGGGCGTGGGGGAGGAAGCTGTCGGGGCGGAAGGTCCACAGAAGCTGGTCGATCCGGCGGCGCTGTTCGGCGTCGGCGGAGACGATCAGCAGGCGCTGGCCGGTTTCCACCACCTTGGCCGCGATCTGCGGGAGCGCGCGGTCGAGGGGGGTGGCGGTCAGATGGTAGAAATCGACCTGCACGACCTTAATCCTCCCCTGCAAGGGGAGGTGGCATCGCGCAGCGATGACGGAGGGGTGTCGCGCTATCGAGAGCGGGACACCCCTCCACCACGCGCTTCGCGCGCGGTTCCCCTCCCCTTGCAGGGGAGGATTGCAGAACCGCGTTTCGCCTCACCGCTCGAAATTGTCGCGGATATAGCGGTCGAGCAGGCGAACGCCGTAGCCGGTTGCGCCCTTGTCGTAGTTCGGGCCGGGCTTGTCGGCCCAGACCATGCCGGCGATGTCGAGATGCGCCCAGCGTACGCCGGGCTCCACGAAGCGCTGGATGAACTGTGCCGCGGTGATCGACCCGGCGCCGCGCGGGCCGACATTCTTCATGTCGGCGATCGGGCTGTCGATCAGCTTGTTATACGCATCGCCGAGCGGGAAGCGCCACAGATGGTCGCCGGTCGCGCGGCCGGCCGAGAGCAGCTCTTCGGCGAGGCCATCGTCATTGGCGAACAGCCCGCCATGTTCGCTGCCCAGGCTGATGATCATCGCACCGGTCAGGGTTGCGAGATCGACGATCGTCTTGGGCGAATGGGTCTTTTGCACCCAGGTGATCGCGTCGCACAGGACCAGGCGACCCTCGGCGTCGGTGTTGATGACTTCGATCGTCTGACCGGACATCGAGGTGACGACATCGCCCGGACGCTGCGCGTTGCCGTCGGGCATGTTCTCGACCAGCCCGCACACGCCGATGACGTTCGCCTTCGCCTTGCGCAGCGCGAGCGCCTTCATCGCGCCGGCCACGGCCCCTGCGCCGCCCATGTCCCACTTCATGTCCTCCATGCCGGCGGCGGGCTTGATGGAAATGCCGCCGGTGTCGAAGGTCACGCCCTTGCCCACCAGCGCAACATCGACGTCGCCCGATCCCTTGCCGTTCCAGCGCATGGCGAGCAGGCGGGCCTCACGGCGCGAACCCTGTGCGACGCCGAGCAGCGCGCCCATGCCGAGCTTTTCCATGTCGGCGCGGTCGAGCACGGTGATCTCGACGCCCAGCTCCGCGAGGTGGCGGCAGCGTTCGACGAAGCTCTCGGGATAGAGGATGTTCGGCGGTTCCGACACGAGCGTGCGGGTCAGCTCCATCCCCTTGGTCACCGCGTCGAGGCTCGCCCAACTCGACTCGCTGTCGGCGGGGGCGTTGGCGAGGGTGAGGGTGTCGAGCGTCGGCTTCTGCTTGTCGCTGAGCTTGGTGCGATAGATGTCATGGCGCCAGCCGCGCTGCACGGCGGCGGCGGCGAAGCGGGCGACGGCGCGCGCGGTCGGTGCGCCGCCCAGCGCAGCGAAATCGACCGTCACGCCGACCACGCCCGAGGTGAGGAAGCGCGCGGTCAGCGCACCGCCGGCGCGTTCATAATCCGCCTCGCTGCCCGAACCGACGCCGAGCAGCAGGATGCGGTTCGCCGCATCGCCGCCGGGAACGAAGATTTCGGCAATGCCGCCCGCGCCACCATCGAACCGGCCGGCACGCGCCGCGCCGCGTACCAACCCCAGCGTCGCGTCGTCCAGCGTACCCGCAGGCATCCGGTCGAGCCCGTCCTTTTCGACCGGGAGCGCAAGCACCGCGGCATCGGCGGGGCGGGTGGCGGAAAAAATGACCTGCATGAAGCTTCCTGTTCCTGTGGGCGTTGGCGGATCGGTTGGCCGCGATTCAGGTCTATCTAGGCGCGGCGCCCGAGCGGGGCAACGCCGGGCGATTGCGAAGCGGGCCGGGCGGTGCGATAGGGCGGCGTTGGCCCTGCGCGGGGCGATGGTGCGTATGAAGGGATTACAAGGAACGTGACGCGCAAGGCTCTGCTGCTCACCAGTGCCATCCCGCTGGCCCTGTGTCTGACCCCGGGTGCTGCCGCGACGGGGGTTCAGGATCTCCAGGATCGCACGGCCGAACTGTTGCCGCCTTCCGAAACGCCGCTGCCAACCGATCCCGACCAGATCCAGTTCTCCGCTGACCTTGCGGACTATGATTCGAATGGCGACGTGGTCACGGTCAGCGGCGATGTCCGCCTGTTTCGCGATGGCAGTCGCCTGCGCGCTGACAAGGTGGTGTGGAACCGCAAGACCGGTCAGGTGGTGGCCGAAGGCAATATCGCCGTCACCAATCCCGAAGGCGACACCGCCTTTGGCGACCGCATCGAGCTGACCGATTCGCTCAAGGACGGCGTGATCGACAACATGCTCGTCGTGCTGGAGCAGGGCGGCCGCATCGCGGCGGAGCGCGGCACACGCGAAGCCGGGGGCGTGATCCGGGTGGATCGCGCGGCCTATACCCCCTGCGCCGTCGTGGATTCAGGCAATTGCCCCAAGGACCCGTCGTGGAAGATCACCGCCATCCGCATCATCTATGATCCGGCGAAGCGTCGCATCCGCTACACCGGAGCGCGGGTTTCGCTGTTCGGCGTTGCCAGCCTGCCGTTGCCGGTCTTTTCGCACTCGATCGGCGGTGGCAATGCCAGCGGCCTGCTCGCTCCCGAACTGCGCTATGATGCAGTCAACGGGTTCGAAGTCGCCCTGCCATATTATGTCAGCCTCGCGCCCAATCGCGACCTGACACTGACCCCGCGCCTGTTCACCGGCGCACTGCCGATGGTCCAGGCCGATTATCGCCACCTGCTCGACAAGGGCGCGTTGCGGGTTACCGGCTATGGCACCTATAGCCGTCGCAGCGACGATTTCGTGTCGCCGACCGCCGGTGTATCGACCGAAAATGCGTTTCGCGGCTATATCGACGCGGTCGGCCGCTATCAGTTCGACGAGAATTGGAGCGCCAGCGGGTCGGTGCGACTGGCCAGCGACCGCACCTTCCTGCGCCGCTACGACATTTCCAGCGATGACCGGTTACGCAACAATCTGCGCGCCGAACGGATCGATCGTGACTCCTATCTCTCGATCAACGGCTGGTTCGTCCAGACGCTCCGCCCGACCGAGAGTCAGGGGCTGCAGGCAATTGCGCTGCCCGAACTCGATTACCGGATGCGTTTCGGCCAGGATCTGATCCCCGGGGGCCGGTTCGAACTTCAAGCCAACAGCCTGGCCATCGGCCGCAGTGATGGTCAGGACACCCAGCGCGCCTTTGCCTCGCTGCGCTATGACCTGCGCAAGCTGACGGCATGGGGACAGGAAGTCACGCTGACCGC
>CAYMUJ010000174.1:0-3574 GCA_964393565.1 uncultured Stakelama sp.
CGTCGATCCGCTCCAGCACCGGCTCGTCGCGCCAGATCGACAGGTTCGCCACCGCCGCCGCGCAGGCGATCGGGTTGGCGGTGTAGCTGGACGAGTGGAAGAACATGCGCGACCGGTCTTCGCTGAGGTGCGAGGCAAAGATCTCCTCGGTCGCCAGCGTGACGGCGAGCGGGAGCGATCCGCCGGTCAGCCCCTTGGACAGGCACAGCAGGTCGGGGACCACGCCCGCCTGTTCGCAGGCCAGCAGCGTGCCGGTGCGGCCCCAGCCGGTCATCACCTCATCCGCGATGAACAGCACGCCATGCGCGGCGCACATCTCCCGCATCGCGCGCAGCACGTGCGGCGGATAAATCAGCATACCGCCCGCGCCGAGGATCAGCGGCTCGACGATCAGCGCCGCCGGGCGCGCGCGGCAACAGGCCTCCAGCGCGTCGAGCGTCGCCTGCTCCGCCCCCGCTGCGGGGAACGGGATGACGTCGACATCGAACAGCAAAGGCGCGTAGCTCTTGTTGAACACGCCGCGCGCGCCGACCGACATGCCGCCGATCGTGTCGCCATGATAGCTGCCCTGCATCACCACGATGCGGTGGCGTTCGCCGTTTCTGGCCTCGCCGCGATTGGCGAAATGGCCGAGCGCCATCTTGAGTGCGACCTCGACACTGGTCGATCCGCTGTCGGAGAAGAAGACGCGGGTCAGCGCGGGCGGCATGATCGCGATTAGGTCGCGCGCCAGCGTTTCGGCGGGTTCGTGCGTCCAGCCGGCAAAGATCAGCTGGTCGAGCTTTTCCGCCTGTTCGCGGATCGCCGCCATGATGGCCGGGTGGCAATGGCCGTGCGTGGTCACCCACCAGGATGAGATGGCGTCGATCACGCGGCGGCCATCGGCGGTGTGCAGGATCGCGCCTTGCGCATGCGTCACCAGCGGCACCGGCTCATTGAGGCCATGCTGGGTGAAGGGATGCCAGACGGGTGACGTCATGCGATCGGCCCGAGATCGAGCTGCGCCGCCGCAGCGCGCAGGCTGTCCGGGGTCAGGGGGTCGAGGCGCGGCAGGCGGCCGAGCGCGGCGACCCGCCCCATCGCGCAGATCGTCGCCTGACTGTCGGGCACTTCATCGCCGGAAAACAGGATGCCGGCCACGCGCGCCCCCCTGGCGCGTAGCACTTCGATCGTCATCAGGCTGTGGTTGATCGTGCCGAGCGCGGTGCGCGCGACGATCACCACCGGCAGACCCCAGCGCGCGAACAGATCGGCGTAAAGCAGCTCGCGGGTCACCGGCACCAGCGCGCCCCCCGCCCCCTCGACCACCAGCCGGCCGGGCGGTGGCGTCAGGCGCGCAGGGTCGATGGTGACGCCATCGATCTCCGCCGCGCGGTGCGGCGAGCAGGGGGTTTCGAGGAAATAGGCTTCGGGCAGCGTGTCCACCCCGGCCAGCCGCGCGACGGCCTCCCGGTCGCTCTCCGCCTCTTCGCGCCCGGCCTGGACCGGCTTCCAATAGGTCGCGCCCAGCCGCCAGGCGAGCGCCGCCGATGCGACGGTCTTGCCCACCCCGGTATCGGTGCCGGTGACGACGATCATGCGAGTGCCTCTGCCAGTGAATCAATATCCTGCGCGGTGACGTTGAGCGTCAGCGTGATGCGCAGTCGCGCGGTGCCGGGCGCAACCGTGGGTGGGCGGATGCCGCGCACGTCGAAGCCGCGCGCCTGCACCGCCGCCGCGCGCGCCATCGTCGCCGCATCGCCGCCGATGATGAGCGGGAGGATCTGAGTCCCTGTCGCGGTCACGCCATGCGGGGCGAGCACGGTTTCGGCATGGGCGATCAGTGCATGCAGCCGTGCGCGCCGCTGTGGCTCCTCCGCCACGATACGCAGCGCCGCGCGGACCGCGCTGGCCAGCAAAGGCGACGGCGCGGTCGAGAAGATGAAGGGACGCGCGCGGTTGATCAGGAAATCGATCAGCACGCGCGGGCCGGTCACCAGTGCCCCCTGACAGCCCAGCGCCTTGCCGCAGGTGTGGAGGACCACGGCATTCTCGGCGCCCTCCAACGCCTCCGTCAGCCCCCGGCCATGCGCGCCCCATATGCCGGTGGCATGCGCCTCATCGACCAGCAGCATGGCGTCATGCCGCGCTGCCACCGCCGCCAGCTCGGCGACCGGGGCGCAATCGCCATCCATCGAATAGAGCGTCTCGAACGCGATCCACGGCGTGCCCGTGCCGCCCTGCGCGCGCCAAGCCACGATCGCATCGTCCACCGCCTGCGCGTCATTATGCCCTGCCGCCACCGCAGGCGCGCGCGACAGGCGCAGGCCGTCATGCATGCTGGCATGGATCATGGCGTCATGCACGATCAGGTCGCCCGGCTGCGGCAGCGTCGCCAGCAGCGCGACATTGGCGGCAAAGCCGGTGGCGAAATAGAGGCATGCCTCCGCGCCAAACCGTGCGGCGGCTTCGGCCTCCAGCGCCGCAATCTCGGGATCGTTGCCGCGCAGCAGCCGCGATCCGCCCGACCCCACCGCGACCCCGCGCGCGACCGCATCGGCCACGGCATCGCGCAGCCGCGGATCATTGGCAAGGCCGAGATAATCGTTCGACGCAAAATCCAACCCGGCGCGCGGGCTGAGCGACCGCAATCGCCCTGCGGCTTCCAGCCGGCCCAGATCGTCGCGATGAAAACGGGCGGTCATGCCACATTCGCCCTGGCGAGCAGCGCCTGCGCCGCTTTGAGGTGGGGCGCGTCGATCATCTTGCCGTCAAGCTGCAGCGCGCCCGCACCCGGATTGGCGGCGAAGGCGGCGACGACTGCCTGCGCATGCGCGATGGCGGCTTCGGACGGGGTGAAGGCGGCGTTGATCACCGGCACCTGCGCCGGGTGGATCGCCATCATGCCGGTAAAGCCGTCGCGCATCGCCCGCGCGCAATAGGCCGCCAGCCCGTCGAGATCGCGAAAATCGGGATAGACGGTCTCGATCGGCGCGACCCCGGCGGCGTGGGCGCCGAACAGCGTCAGGCCGCGGATCATCTCGTATGGCGGGGTGTAGCGCCCATCCGCCTCACGTGAGGATTGCGCGCCGATCGCGGCGGGCAGATCCTCCGCCCCCCAGGTGATCCCGGCGAGGCGCGGCGAGCAGCCGGCATAGCTGCCCAGGCCAAAGATCGCGGCGGGCGTTTCGGTCGCGATCGGCAGGATGCGCGCGGCCAGCCCGGCGAGCATCGCGTCGAGCGCGGCCACATCCTGCCCGCTCGCCGATTTGGGCAGAACGATGCCGTCGGCCCCGCGCGCGGCGGCAAGGTCGTCCTGCGTCATGCCGCTGTCGAGCGGGTTGATGCGGATCCAGAGCGCCGGGCCGCCATGCTGCCGTGCGAGGAACGCCGCCACCGCCGCGCGCGCGTCACCCTTGCGCTCCGGCGTCACCGAATCCTCAAGGTCGAGGATCAGCGCATCGGCACCGCTGGCCAGCGCCTTTTCCATCCGGTCGGGCCGGTCACCGGGGACGAACAACAGCGAACGCAGGCGCATCGGATTTCCTCTCTCGTGCCCCGCGCCATGCCTTTGCGCGCGCCTCGCTGCAAGGGT
>CAYMUJ010000175.1:0-3484 GCA_964393565.1 uncultured Stakelama sp.
GAGCCGCTGAGCAACATGAGCTGGATTGGCGCGTACCCCGTAGAGGTCGAGAAATACCGTTACTAAGGACGGGGGTTGCTTTGGTAGATGTGTGCCAGGGTAACCCCGTCCACGCACTGTTTCAGAATGAGCGCCTTATGCGCGACTGAGAATCTGGATATCTTCATGATCCTTCGTCCCTCCACGCCAGTGGAGGGACGCGACAAACTCCAACTCAAAGCAATCCGTTTTCCGGAATGAGACCACAGGTGCAGGTCCAATCCATAGTGAACCTGCCCCTGATGTGCCGGAAGCTGAAGATCGGTCCGGGCCTCCAGACTTTTGTTCAGGCAAGATCCTTGAGCGGCACACCGGCATCCGCCAGCGCCACCGGATCCGGTGACAGCCGTTCCACCACCAGCTTGCGCCCCTGAACATAGTCCTTGGTCGCATTGACACAGTCGAGCGCGATCACGCGGCCTTCCTTGAGATAGACGACGGAAAAGCTGCGGTTCGCCGGATCGCCGCGCAGGATCGCCTGGTCATGGCCGGTCGAGAGGCCGACGGTCTGCAGCTTCAGATCATATTGGTTCGACCAGAACCACGGCACGGCATCATAGGCCAGTTCCTGCCCCATGATCGTCTTTGCCACCAAGGTCGCCTGATCATTGGCGTTCTGAACCGATTCGAGCCGGATCGGCAGATCGTCGGCAAAGCGGTTGGCATGCTGCGCGCAATCGCCAATCGCGAAAATGTCGGGCAGCGAGGTGCGGCACTGATGGTCGACCGCGACGCCGTTGCCGCCTTCCGCACCCGCCGCAATCAGCGGCTCGACGGCGGGCACGATGCCGATGCCGACGATCACCATCTGCGCGGGGATCACCTCCCCGTCCTGCATGCGGACGCCGCTTACCCGGCCCTCGCCCGCGATAGCATCGACCGCCGCACCCAGACGCACATCGACGCCATGCGCACGGTGTTCTGCTTCGTAGAAGCGCGATAGCGGTTCGCCCGCAACCCGCGCCAGCACCCGGTCGAGCGCTTCGAGCAGCACGACCTTCTTGCCGAATTTGGCGAGCACCGCCGCCGCCTCCAGCCCGATATAGCCGCCGCCGATCACCACCGCCTGCTCGACGCCGTCCAGTTCCGACAGCATGGCGTCGGCATCGGCGCGGGTGCGGACGGTGTGGACGCCGGGCAGGTCATTGCCCGCACAGCTGATCCGCCGCGGGCTTCCACCCGTAGCCCAGATCATTTGTCCATAGCCGATCGTCGCACCATCCGCTGTGGTCACGCTATGGGCGACCGGATCGACCGCTACCACCCGCCGGTTCAACAGCATTTCGACCTGGCGCTCAGCCCAGAATGCTGCAGGCCGAATCAGGATCCGTTCAAACGCCTTTTCCCCCGAGAAATACTCCTTGGACAGCGGCGGGCGCTCATAAGGCAGTTCGGGTTCGTCACCGATCACGGCAATGGATCCCTCGAACTTGGCCTGCCGCAGCGCGATCGCCGCCTGTGCACCACCATGTCCCGCCCCTACGATCACGATATCGAACTTCATATCCGCGCTCCCGCTTCTTTCCGCTGCGGCTAGCAGCGACAGCGGCAATGGCCAACAGAAAGCGGCTGCTGTCCGACAAAGCCGGGCTTGCGTCGATCTGGCACGCCGGGCCATGAGCGGTCACCGAACAGCCACGCAAAGCGGAACCCGGATGGAGCGCAGGAACGACATTGACGGGCTGCGCGCGCTGGCCGTGCTGGGCGTGGTGCTGCACCATGCCGGGCTCGCCGCGCTGCCCGGCGGGTTCGTCGGGGTCGATGTCTTCTTCGTGATCAGCGGCTTCCTGATCTCCCGCATCATCACCGATGGCGTTGCGCACGGCAGCTTCTCGCTCGTCCATTTCTATGAACGCCGCGCGCGCCGCATCCTCCCCGCGCTGATCCCGGTCGTCGCGCTGTCGCTGATCGCCGGATACTGGCTGCTGCTCCCCGACGATTACGAAAATCTGGGCCAGAGCGCACTTGCCACATTGTTCTTCGCCAACAATGTCCTGCTGACGCTGACCAGTGGTTATTGGGACCTCGCCGCGACGTTCAAGCCGCTGCTCCACACGTGGAGCCTGGGGGTCGAGGAGCAATTCTACATCGCCTATCCGCTGCTGGCGCTGCTGGTGCTGCGGCGGCGACCCCGGCTGTTCGCGCCGATGCTGGCGGGCGGCATCGCGATCAGCCTGTTGCTCAGCGTCACCCTGTCCGCGCGCCAGCCGGATGCGTCCTTCTACCTCATCCACACCCGCGCCTGGGAATTGCTGCTCGGTGCGCTGACGGCATGGCGCCTGCCCCGCACGCCCCAGTCCGGGCAGATCGCGCGCATGCTCGCGCTCACCGGGCTGGCGATGATCATCGGCGCGATGCTGCTCATCGACGAGACCGCCCCCTATCCCGGCTGGCGCGCGCTACTGCCATGCGTCGGGACGGCGCTGATCCTGCGCCACGGCACCGCTGGCGGGCTGGCGCAGCGCGTGCTCGGCTGGGGGCCGCTCGTGCTGATCGGCCTGGCCAGCTACAGCATCTATCTGTGGCATCAGCCGCTGTTCGCGTTCGCACGGGCAATGAGCGTGATCCCGCCAGGCGCGGCTGTGATGGCGGCGCTGACTCTTGCCACTTTGGTCATCGGCACCGCGAGCTGGCGCTGGATCGAACAGCCCTTTCGCGATGCGCGCCGATGGCCGCTACGCCCGTTCCTGACGCTTGGCATTGCGGTCACCGCACTAACCGGCGCGGCAGCCCTCGCTGTGTCGATTACGTCCGGGGTGCCGCAGCGGGTGCCGGGAATGGGCCTCGGCGCGGGCGATTATGCCGCATACAACAACTCCGCCTTCCGCTTTCAGAAGGACCGGTTCGACGATCCGGCGCGGCCAAATCTGCTCGTGGTCGGCAACAGCATGGCGCGCGACATGGTCAACATGCTGGTCGAGAGCCGACGCTTCGACGGGTTCGAGATCGTCTATCGCACCGACGCCCATCTCTGCACGCTGCATCGCACGACCGACGCCGCCCGCCAGCTGATCGCGGACGCGCAGGCGGTGATCTTCGTCGCGTCGATGTCCGCACCGCTGGGCTGCAAGACCACCGCCGCCGAGCGGGACGCGATTCTCGCGGACAAGGCGTGGCTGCTGATCGGGCCGAAGCATTTCGGATATAATCTCAACGCCTGGATGCGCGTACCCGCATCGCAGCGCCCCGGGGTCCGCGCCGTGCTGCTGCCAAAGACCGTGTCAGACAACGCCATCTATGCCGCTTTGGTCCCGCCCGACCATTATGTCGACCTGCTCGGCATCATGCAGCGGCGGCATGACGGCTTGCCGGTGTTCGATGCACAGGGCCGCATCCTGTCCGCCGACCGCATCCATCTGACCCAGGCGGGGGCGCAATTCTTCGCCGGAAGCGTGCTCGACGATCCGGCGTGGCTCCCCCTTCTGGCAATCGCGCCGCGTTAGGC
>CAYMUJ010000176.1:0-3468 GCA_964393565.1 uncultured Stakelama sp.
GCTGTATGGCGAGATCGCCGCGATCCGGAAGGAAATGGCTGCGGGGAAGCGCAACGCGGACGAGGGCGATCGCGCGATCGATGCGCTGGTCAACCAGGCCTATCAAACGCGCCTGCCGCTGGTCGGATCGGAACTGATCGCGGCGGACACGGACATTAGCCTTGCGGCCCTGCGCGAATTGCGCCGGTTGGACGTGCGCGCCTGTGCCGGGGACAGCCCCAAGGATGGCGAGCTGTTCAGCCGCGAATTTCGCGAGCGGCACTATTCCCATATCCTGCGGGTGGCAGGCGCACCCTTGCAGGCACTGCGCGAGCTGACCAAAGGCCGCGAAATTCCATTGATGGAGTTGATGCGCGCCGCGACCAATGGTGACGGTGTTGCCGCGAACAAGCTGGCGGAGGCGCTGAAGGGCAAGAATCCGGTCGCCAAATGCGACGCGCGCATCGCGATGCTGGAGGCGCTGGTTGCGCAGCCCGATCTCGACATCGCAAAAACGAGGCGTGCGTCGTTGGCGTCACGGGCCAAGGCTGAGGCTAAGGGAAAGTGACGAAGCTCCGTTTGCCCTGAGCTTGTCGAAGGGCGGCCCCGGACCTTGGTTGGAGTAGGGTTTCCGCTCTCGGTAGGACGGAAAGCGGCCCTTCGACAAGCTCAGGGCAAACGGCTGAATGCCGACCCTTCAAGCGGAGGAAAAAGCCCCCTCCCACCTTGGGGAGGGGGTTTTCTGGCGTCACGCCCCCTGCGGAGCGGGGTTGCCGAACGGACCCTTGGGGCGGCGGGTCTTGGGGATCGAGGTTCCCGCGGCCGCGACCGGGCCCTTGGTCGCCGACGCATCGGGACGCCCGATATCGCCGTCGCTCAGCAGCTTCTTGATCTCATCGCCCGACAGCGTCTCATATTCGAGCAGCGCGCCGGCCAGCGTGTGCAGCTGGTCGATATGCTCGGTCAGCACGTCGCGCGCACGCTTGAGGCCGCCCTCGACCGTCGCCTTGATCTCATGGTCGATCAGCTGCTGGGTCTCGTTCGACATGTGGCGAGGCTGCGAGGCCGAATAGCCGAGGAAGCTTTCACCCTCGGGCTGCGAATATTCGACCGGGCCGAGCTTGTCCGACATGCCCCACTTCGTGATCATGTCGCGGGCAAGGCCGGTGGCGTACTGGATATCGCCGCTCGCGCCCGACGAGACCTTGTCATAGCCGAAGATGATTTCTTCGGCCACGCGCCCGCCCATGGCGACGGCGAGGTTCGCGTACATCTTGTCGCGGTGATACGAATAGCTGTCGCGCTCCGGCAAGCGCATGACCATGCCCAGCGCGCGACCGCGCGGGATGATCGTCGCCTTGTGGATCGGGTCCGATGCCGGTTCGTGCAAGCTGACGATCGCGTGACCCGCTTCGTGATAGGCGGTCATCCGCTTCTCATCGTCGGTCATCACCATCGAACGCCGCTCGGCGCCCATCATCACCTTGTCCTTGGCGTCCTCGAACTCGCTCATCGCGACCAGGCGCTTGCCCTTGCGCGCCGCCATCAGCGCGGCTTCGTTGACGAGGTTGGCGAGGTCGGCGCCCGAGAAGCCCGGCGTGCCGCGCGCAATCACGCGTGCATCGACGTCAGGGGCCAGCGGCACCTTCTTCATATGGACCTGCAGGATCTTCACGCGGCCTTCGATATCGGGGCGTGGCACGACGACCTGACGGTCGAAGCGGCCCGGACGCAGCAGCGCGGGATCGAGCACGTCGGGGCGGTTGGTCGCCGCGACGATGATGATGCCTTCATTGGCCTCAAAACCATCCATTTCGACCAGCAGCTGGTTCAGCGTCTGCTCGCGCTCGTCATTGCCATTGCCCAGGCCCGCGCCGCGATGGCGGCCGACCGCGTCGATTTCGTCGATGAAGACGATGCACGGCGCGCTCTTCTTGGCCTGTTCGAACATGTCGCGCACGCGGCTCGCACCGACACCGACGAACATTTCGACAAAGTCCGAGCCCGAGATGGTGAAGAACGGCACGCCCGCCTCACCCGCGATTGCGCGGGCGAGCAAAGTCTTGCCGGTGCCGGGCGAGCCGACCAGCAACGCGCCCTTGGGGATCTTGCCGCCCAGACGCGCAAACTTGCTCGGGTCCTTGAGGAATTCGACGACTTCCTCCAGCTCCTCGCGTGCTTCGTCGATGCCGGCGACGTCGTCGAACGTGACCTTGCCTTCCTTCTGGGTCAGCAGCTTGGCGCGCGACTTGCCAAAGCCCATCGCGCCCGAGCCGGAGCCCTTCTGCATCTGGCGCAGCACGAAAAAGGCGATGCCGAGGAACAGCAGGAACGGCAGCGCCTGGACAAGTACATATTGCCAGATCGACGGGCCTTCTTCCGGCCGCGCGCTGATCGTCACGCCCTGCTTGCGCAGCATCGGGATCAGTTCGGGGTTGGGGACGGCATTGGTGCGGAACTTCGCATCGCTCGACAGCGTGCCGGTGATCACGTTGCCCGCGACATTGACCTCCTTGACCTTGCCCTGTTCGACATTGTCGAGGAATTCGGAATAGGCGATCGTCGTGCCGCTATTCGCGCTGTTGGGCATGCCCATCAGGTTCACGAACAACGCCAGTGCGGCCAGGATGCCGACCCACACCAGCAGGCTCTTCATCCAGGGATTGCCGTTATTCTCGGGGCCGGGAGTCTTGTTGTCGTCGCTCATGGGTCGAATGCACCTTCCTCAGTGCACAAGATAGGCGGTCGCAGGTTAATGGCAATGGAACAGCTTCGATCAGAGTGATCGACGCGGCGGGGCGGGGCGGAAGTGCCAGATTTCGCCTTTTGCGGTCGCCATGACCCCGGCCTGGGTCGCGCCGGACCCGGCGTCGAGCGCGTCGAGCAGCGATTCGATGTTGGTCGAATCGCTGAATGCGGGCAGCAGTACGCCATGCCGGGTTCGCGTTTCGTGGATCGCGCGTCGCAGCAGCCGACGCTGCACTTCGCGCGACAGATCGTTGGCCCGAAGGCGCAGGCTTCGGTCGTCCCAGCGTTGGTGCCACAAATCCCTGACAAGGGCTTCGAGCGCGTCGTTGCTTTGGGCGATATATTCAGCGGACCGGGCCAGTGCCACCGGATCGAGCAGCGACTGGCCGGCGAGCAGGTCGCGAAAACGGGTGCGGTCGTGATGCGGATCGGCATTGGTGGGATCGTCGACCCAGGGCGCGCCGCTCGCTGCCACGATCGCGCGCAACTCCGCCCGCCGCCAGCCGAGCAACGGGCGTAGGACAATGCGGTCATCCCGGCGCACCGGTCGGATGCCGCTGAGCCCCGCAACGCCCGATGCCCGGTTGAGGCGCATCAGCAGTGTTTCGGCCTGATCGTCGGCATGATGGGCGGTGAGCAGCAGATCGGCGTCGGCCTGTCGCATCCATGCGAACAGCGCACCGTAACGCGCGGCACGGGCCTGACTTTGCAGACTGCTTCCGGCGATCGGTTCCGCCGGGG
>CAYMUJ010000177.1:0-3460 GCA_964393565.1 uncultured Stakelama sp.
AAGACCGTCAACGCCGGCACCGATGAGGGCAAGAAGCTCTATTGCGTGTACGTCGCCGTCGGCCAGAAGCGCTCGACCGTCGCGCAGCTCGTCCGCACGCTCGAAGAGAACGGCGCGATGGAATATTCGATCGTGGTCGCCGCGACCGCATCGGACCCCGCCCCGCTCCAGTTCCTCGCGCCCTACACCGGCTGCGCGATGGGCGAATATTTCCGCGACAACGGCATGCACGCCGTGATCGTCTATGACGATCTGTCGAAGCAGGCCGTTGCCTATCGTCAGATGTCGCTGCTGCTGCGCCGCCCGCCGGGCCGCGAAGCCTATCCGGGCGACGTCTTCTATCTGCACAGCCGCCTGCTGGAGCGCGCTGCGAAGCTCAACGAAGCCAATGGCTCGGGCTCGCTGACCGCGCTGCCGATCATCGAAACGCAGGCAGGCGACGTGTCGGCCTATATCCCGACCAACGTGATCTCGATCACCGACGGCCAGATCTTCCTTGAAACCGACCTGTTCTTCGCGGGCATCCGCCCGGCGATCAACGTCGGCCTGTCGGTGTCGCGCGTCGGTTCGTCGGCACAGACCAAGGCGATGAAGAAGGTGTCGGGCTCGATCAAGCTCGAGCTCGCCCAGTATCGCGAAATGGCGGCGTTCGCGCAGTTCGGTTCGGACCTCGACGCCTCGACCCAGAAGCTGCTCAACCGCGGCGCGCGCCTGACCGAGCTGCTGAAGCAGCCGCAGTTCAGCCCGCTGCCGTTCGAAGAGCAGACCGTGTCGATCTTCGCCGGCACCAACGGCTATCTCGACAGCGTCGCGGTGACCGATGTCGTCCGCTACGAGGCCGCGATGCTCGCCGAAATGCGCAGCAAGCACGCCGACATCCTCGCCGCGATCCGCGACAGCAAGGATCTGAGCGACGACACCCAGGCGAAGCTCAAGGACGCGCTCGCCGCGTTCGGCAAGACGTTCGCGTAAACTAAGCGAGGAACTCGAACCCCCGTTCGCCCTGAGCTTGTCGAAGGGCCGCTCTTCCTAACGGAAGGCCAAGCGAAGAACGGGGCTTCGACAAGCTCAGCCCGAACGGGGAAATGATTACCGATGGCTAGTTTGAAAGCCCTCAAGGTCCGGATCAACTCGGTCAAGTCGACCCAGAAGATCACCAAGGCGATGAAGATGGTCGCCGCCGCCAAGCTGCGCCGCGCGCAGGAAGCGGCGGAGGCCGGGCGCCCCTATGCGCAGCGGCTCGAAAGCGTCGTCGCCAGCCTGGCGTCGAAGGTCGCGGGCGGCCCCGGCGTGTCGCCGTTGCTCGCCGGCACCGGCAAGGATCAGGTCCATCTGTTCGTCGTCGCGACGAGCGACAAGGGCCTGGCCGGCGCGTTCAACACCAACATCGCCCGCCTCGCGCGTCGCCGCGCGCAGGAGCTGATCGCGCAGGGCAAGACGGTGAAGTTCTACACCATCGGCCGCAAGGGTCGCGCTGTGCTGAACCGCCTGTTCCCGAACAGCTTCGTCCACGGGATCGAGCCGGGCGACCTTGGCAAGCTCGGCTTTGCCGATGCACGGGGCTATGCCGACGACCTGATCGCGCGCTTTGAAGCGGGCGAATTCGACGTCGCGCACCTCTTCTATTCGAACTTCAAGTCGGTCCTGACCCAGGAGCCGACCGAGCAGCAGCTGATCCCGGTCAAGATCCCGGAAGTCAGCGCGGCTGAGGACGCCGGTTCGGCGGTGGTCGAATATGAACCCGACGAGGAAGCGATCCTCGCCGATCTGCTGCCGCGCAACGTCGCGATCCAGCTCTACCGCGCGATCCGTGAGAACGCCGCGTCGGAGCAGGGCAGCAAGATGACCGCGATGGACAACGCCACGCGCAACGCGGGCGACCTGATCAAGCGGCTGTCGATCCAGTATAACCGCGCGCGCCAGGCCGCGATCACGACCGAACTGGTCGAGATCATCTCGGGCGCCGAGGCTCTGTAATCGCAATGCGCGCCGCACTCCTTCTCCTCTGCGCGACCGTCGCGCTCGCGGGCTGCAACCAGCAGCCTGCCGAGCAGCCGACGCTTGCGCAGAATGAGGCAGCGGCGCGCGAAGCGGCGGCGGATCTGAAGGGCGCCGACCGCATGTTCGGCTTCCCGACCGAAACAATCGGCCGCCTCAACCAATATGGCTATCGCCTCGCCCCCTATGCGGCGGCGCAGAGCGGCTTTGCCGCGAAGGGCGCGGCGATCACGCTGTCCCAGTCCGATGCCAAGTCGCCGAACACCGGCACCGTGACCGTCACCGGCCCGGATGCCGAGGCGATCGACACCATCGCCTTTGCCCTGTCGCTGACCGACGACGCCAACGCCGAAACGGCGAAGAAGCGGCTGACCGACATCGTCCGCGCCTTCCTGTTCCAATATCGCATCGACGACAAGAAGGCGCTCGACGCCATCGCCAAGGAAGAGGCGTTCGACGGGACGATCGGCACCGCGCCGACCGTCATCGCCATCGACAAGGGCGACGCCGCCCGCACCCTGACCGTGACTTTCCGCCGCCCCTCCGCTACGGCCCCGGCCGAGGCGATGGTCGGCAATTCCCAGCAACCCTGATCGCATTCGCCAAGCAAGGACTTGAAGAACATGGCAACCGCAGCCCCCACCGCAGAAAAGCCCGCGCGCAAGCCGCGCGCGACCAAGCCCAAGGCGGACAGCGCCGCAACCGCGGCACCCGTCGCCGCAGCCGGCCAGGGCCGCATCGCGCAGGTCATCGGCGCGGTCGTCGACGTCAGCTTCGACGGCGAACTGCCCGCGATCCTGTCGGCGCTCGAAACCGACAACAACGGCAACCGCCTCGTCCTCGAAGTCGCGCAGCATCTGGGCGAGAACACCGTCCGCACGATCGCGATGGACTCGACCGAAGGTCTGACCCGCGGTCAGTCGGTCACCGCCACCGGCGCGCAGATCCAGGTTCCGGTCGGCCCGGCAACGCTTGGCCGCATCCTCAACGTCGTCGGTGAGCCGATCGACGAGCGCGGCCCGGTCGCCACCGACCTGCGCGCCCCGATCCATGCCGAAGCCCCGCTGTTCGTCGACCAGTCGACCGAAAGCGCGATCCTCGTCACCGGCATCAAGGTCATCGACCTGCTCGCGCCTTATGCAAAGGGCGGCAAGATCGGTCTGTTCGGCGGCGCCGGCGTGGGCAAGACGGTTCTCATTCAGGAACTGATCAACAACATCGCCAAGGGCCATGGCGGCACCTCGGTCTTCGCGGGCGTCGGTGAGCGCACGCGCGAGGGCAACGACCTGTATCACGAGTTCCTCGACGCCGGCGTTATCGCCAAGGACGCCGACGGCAACGCGATCAGCGAAGGGTCGAAGGTTGCGCTGGTCTATGGCCAGATGAACGAGCCGCCGGGCGCCCGCGCGCGCGTCGCGCTGTCGGGCCTGACCATCGCCGAATATTTCCGCGACGTCGAAGG
>CAYMUJ010000178.1:0-3442 GCA_964393565.1 uncultured Stakelama sp.
AGGCCGAGGCGGACGCCAAGACCGGGCGGATCAGCTACAACTCGCCGCTGGGCCGCGCCCTGATCGGCAAGAGCCTGGGCGACGAGGTCGAAGTGACCGTGCCGGCGGGGGACCGCTGGTACGAGGTCAGCAAGATCGAGTTTATTTGAGGCGTGACTGTCACCCCGGTGAAAGCCGGGGTCTCATGGTGATAGTGCGCACATATGACGCGAGGCCCCAGCTTTCGCTGGGGCGACGGTGTAGTTACCCCTCCATGTCCGGTTCGAGCAGCCGGTGGAGGTGGACCACGACATATTTCATTTCGGCATCGTCGACCGTGCGCTGTGCTGCGCCGCGCCATGCCTTTTCGGCGCTGGCATAGTCGGGGAAGATGCCGACGATGTCGAGCTTGGTCGGATCCTGGAAATCGAGCGTCATCGGATCTTTCACGCGACCGCCGAAGACGAGGTGCAGTTTGCTCATATGCGCTCCCGGAGACTAAAGGTACCCGGGAGTCTTAGCCGCTATGTTGCACTGCACTCAATACCGTGCGGAGCGGTAAACTCATGCGTCGGTCTTGCTCGCCGCTGCCTCCCTGGCGGCGGTGAAGGCGGATCCGATGATCTTGCCGATCTGATCCTTGGCCGCGTCGCGCGGCGGCAGGATTGCGTCGATCTCGACCTTGCCCGCTTCGCGGGCAGCGGCGGCTGCGGCAGTGGCGCCTTCGGCGATCCGCTTGCCAACGGGGGCGAGCAGTTCCTTTTCCTTCTGGAGGCGCGGGATCAGTGCTCCGATCACAACGCCCAGTGCGACGCCGCCAGCGACCAAGGCGAGCGGGTTCTTCTCGATACCCTCGGCGCGGTCCTTGGTCGTGGTCTTGCGGGGGGTGGTCATGTCGAGGATCCTTTCTTCGGACGGGCCTTCGCCCCTGATCTTGTGTCTGTCTTGCGCTTGTTCAAACTCGCTTTGACCGCGGCGGTTGCACCGCCGACCAGCAATCGCGCGAGCGGACGGCGCGCGAGGAAGAGCATTGCTGCACCCGCGACGACCGCAACGGTGCGCGGGTTGGCGCGGACGGTGGCGACCGTGTCGCGGGCAACGCCGATCGCGACATTCTCGACCGCGTCCTGCGCGAGCGCCATCGGGTTGAGCTTGTCCTGCATCCGTCCCAGCGTGCCGAACAGCCGGGCGCGGGCATTGCGGCTGCGTGCCTCCGCCTCGGTAAGTTCAGTGGGAAGCGTTTCACTCATGGCATGTTCCGGGGGCGGATGGCGCGGCGATAGCGGACGAGCGCCGCGCGACCGGCCAAGGTTGCGGCACCGAGCGCAGTGATTACGACGATCAACGTCGCAGCAGCCGGGCCGACATGCGGGGAGAGGATCAGGACCAGTCCGACGATCAGCGCAATCGCGGCGGAGTTGGCGAGCAAGAACACCAGCGCGCCTAAGATCAGCGCCGCGCGCGCATCGGCCAGCCTAGCGAGTGCCAGCGCCTTCCAATAAGCGATTTCCGCGTCGGCAAATGCGCGCGCATCGGCGACTGCCTGAGCCGCCAATGCGCCGATGCTGTCGTCTTCCCGTTCGTTCACCACGCCCCCCAGGCCATGTTATGCCTTGGTGCTGTCGTTCGGAGCGCCCCGGCTCGTATCACCTTTTTCGGCAAGGTCGCCTGCCGCGTCGAGCCCGGACTTGAGCAGGCGCGCGAGGACGAAGCCGACACCGGCCGCGATGCCGACGGCAACGGCGGGGCTCTTCTTCACGAACTCGCGCGCGTCATCCAGCAGATCATCGACCTGCTTGCCGCGCAGCGATTCGGCGAGGCCGGAAATCTGGTCGGCGGCGGTGCGGGCATATTGGCCATATTGCTCGCCCAGCTTTTCATCGACCGTGCCCGCCGCGTCGCGCATCAGCGTCGAAAACTCGTCGAGCGCGCCAGTCGCCTTTTCCTTGCCCGTGTCGGCGAAGGAGCGCGCCTTGTCACCGGCCTGACCGGCGAGCTTGCTTGCCTCGTCACGGACGACTGCGCCGGCACTGCGCTTGGCGCTTTCGTCGGAAGCCGTCGCGCCAGCCGGGCGCGTAGCCACAAGGGCATCGGTCGCGGGGGCCACGCTCTGGTCCTTGGGGAATGTTTCGTCAGCCATCGCTCGAATCCCTTCTAATGGTTCGTCCAGACAACCATGACGCGGCACGAGGGTTCCGCGCCATCCGTGATTTGCCCAGCGGCGGCGAACGGGATACAGGGCCGCGCGACACCGTCCTGACCCAAAGTAGGGAGACCATTTCGTGACCGCAATCATCGACATCCACGCACGCCAGATTCTTGATAGCCGCGGCAATCCGACCGTCGAGGTCGATGTGCTGCTTGAAGACGGCAGCTTTGGCCGCGCGGCAGTGCCGTCGGGTGCGTCGACCGGCGCGCACGAAGCGGTCGAAAAGCGCGATGGCGACAAGTCGGTCTATCTGGGCAAGGGCGTGCTCGAAGCGGTCGAGGGCGTGAATGGCGAGATTGCCGAGGAGATCACCGGCCTCGACGCCGAAGATCAGGCCGAGATCGACTATGCGATGATCGAGCTGGACGGCACCGAGAACAAGGGGCGGCTGGGCGCGAACGCGATCCTGGGCGTCAGCCTGGCGGTGGCGAAGGCGGCGGCGGATGCGCGCGGTCTGCCGCTCTATCGTTATGTCGGCGGCGTTTCGGCGCATGTCCTGCCAGTGCCGATGATGAACATCATCAATGGCGGCGAGCATGCCGACAATGCGATCGATTTCCAGGAGTTCATGATCGTGCCGGTGGGCGCGGACTCGCTGGCCGGTGCGGTGCGGTGCGGCGCGGAGATTTTCCACACGCTGAAAAAGGGCCTGCACGACAAGGGCCTGTCGACCGCAGTTGGCGACGAGGGCGGATTCGCCCCCAATATCGCATCGACGCGCGAGGCGCTCGACTTCATCATGGCGAGCATCGAGAAGGCCGGGTACAAGCCGGGCGAGGATGTGATGCTGGCGCTCGATTGCGCCGCGACCGAATATTATCGCGACGGCGCGTACAAGATGGTGGGTGAGGGCAAGACGCTGACATCGGCGCAGAATGCCGATTTCCTGGCCGATCTGTGCGCGGGCTACCCGATCTTTTCGATCGAGGACGGCATGGCCGAGGACGATTGGGACGGGTGGAAGCTGCTGACCGAAAAGCTGGGCGGCAAGGTCCAGCTGGTCGGCGACGACCTGTTCGTGACCAACCCGAAGCGGCTGAAGCGCGGCATCGATGGCGGCTTTGCCAACTCGCTACTGGTCAAGGTCAACCAGATCGGCACGCTGACCGAAACGCTGGAGGCGGTGAGCCTGGCGCAGCGTTCGTCCTATACAGCGGTCATGTCGCACCGTTCGGGCGAGACCGAGGATGCGACCATCGCCGACCTGGCCGTTGCGACCAATTGCGGGCAGATCAAGACCGGCTCGCTCGCGCG
>CAYMUJ010000179.1:0-3424 GCA_964393565.1 uncultured Stakelama sp.
TCGCGCAATGGGTGGTGGAGGATCTGGGTATCGACTTCGGCCCGGACCTCAAGGCTGCGGGCGTCATCCTGACCAGCGACGTCGCGGCGTGGGAACGGGCCAAGCTGCGCATCCTCAACGGCGCGCATTCCAGCATCGCCTATCTCGGCCTGTTGCGGGGTTCGACATCAGTAGCGGAAGCGATGCGTGACGGCGCATTGGCGCGCTTTGCCGACACCATGGTGCGCGACGAGATCCAGCCCTTTGTCGGCACCGTGCCGGGGCTGGACCTCGACCAGTATCGCGCCGATGTGCTGCAGCGCTTCCGCAACCCGGCGATCATCCACCGGCTGGAGCAGATCGCGATCGATGGGTCGCAGAAAATCCCCTACCGCCTCGGCGATTCGCTGGCGGCGAACCGGGCTGCAGGGGTCTTGCCGCAACATATCGTCACGGCGCTGGCGGGGTGGATCGTATTTCTGCACGGACGCGCCCGCTCCGGGACAGCAATTGCCGATCCGCATGCCGGCAGGATCATCGATCTTGCCGCCCGTCTCGACGCCCCGGAATTCGCCCACGCGCTGGCCGAGCGGGACATTGGCCTGACCCGCGCCATGCTAGCCGACACCGCGCTGATGGCTGCGCTGGAACAGGCCGTGCAAGGCGTTATCGACCGCCGCTGGAACGGGACACCATTGGGCGGCTGATGTCTCACCGATCGCTCTGTGGCGGGCACGGATATTGCGAAACAGGAATGGCCCGCGCGCCGGAGCAGATCGCGGTACCGGACAGCCACAATTGCGCGCGCAGCCACCCGGACGGGATGGCGATACTTCGTGGTTCGCCCTCACGATACGCGCAAATGCGCAATTGACCGCGCGCAATTGATAGCGCTACCATCGCTTGCCCGACCGTCCGCGCGGGGCCGGAGCATAGAGGAGAGTGACGCATGATCGGTCCGCTGGCGCTTGTCGCCCTGTTGTCCGCGACGCCGCAGGCGGCACCAACCCGCACCGACGCATTGCCGGTCGGCATCTGCATCAATATCGGCAACACGTTCGAGCCGCCGGCCGAAGCCAGCTGGGGCGGCAGGCCACTGGCCGATGACGATATGGCGATCATCGCCAAAGCGGGGTTCAGAACCGTGCGGCTACCCGTCCGCTGGGACACCCATGCCGGGCCGGGGCCGGATTTCAAGATCGACAAAGCCTATATGAACCGCATCCGCACCGCCGTCGAACAGGCGCGCGCGGCCGGGCTGAACATCATCCTCAACAGCCATCATTTCGAAGCGATCCACAAGGACCCGCTGGGCAACGCGCCGCAGCTGGCGGCGATGTGGCGCCAGATCGCGGCGCACTTTGCCGACATGCCGCGCGAACATGTCTGGTTCGAGATCGAGAATGAACCGCACGGGCAGTTCAACCACAAGAACCTGCTGGCCGTTCTGACGCCGGCGCTGAAGGCGATCCGGGAAAGCAACCCCGATCGCCCCGTCATCATTGGGGGAGAGCTGTGGAGCGGAATCGACAGCCTGGCCACACTCCCGCTGCCCGACGATCCCCACATCATCCCGACCTTTCATTATTACGACCCGTTCGATTTCACCCATCAGGGCGCGACCTGGGTCAATCCGACACCGCCCGTCGGGCGCAACTATGGCACCGCAGACGACGCGCTGCGCCTGAAGCGCGATGTCGAAAAGATCCGCACCTACATCGCGCGCACTGGCAAGACCCCGTTCATGGGCGAAGTCGGCGCGCCCACCACGACCAGCCTGGAACAGCGCGTCGCCTATCACCGCGCGGTCACCGCTGCATTCGGCCCGCTCGACATCGGCATGTGCAGCTGGGCGTACAGCAACACCTACCCCTTCTACGACAAGGAAAGGAAGCAATGGCTTCCCGGACTTCGTGGCGCGATGGGGCTGCCGGAATAAGGCCCGTTCCGGTTGCAGCGCAGGTCCCGATGGCGCCTGCGCCTGCACCCGCAAAGCATATTCGAGTCGCGTTCAACAGAGCTGAAACGGCACCGCATCCGGATGGGGTTGCGCCGCTGCGCTGCTTTCGCGAAGGAAGGCGGGGTTGTGTCGGAGACGCGGTTTGTTCACTCGATTGCTGCTGATGATGGCACTGCTGCTCGCGCTGGCCCCGTCCGCGCGTGCCACCGACGATATCTCCGCCGCCGGGCGTGGCGTGGTGCGGATCGTCACCATTGCCACGGTCGAGGGTGAAGTTGTCGGCTTCGGCCATGGCAGCGGTTTTGCCGTCGCGCCCAACCGCGTGCTCACCAACGCGCATGTCGTCGAGGCGGCGGAACGCTATCCCGGCAACGTCCTGATCGGAGTCGTCCCGTCAGAAGGGGACAAGTCCTTTCAGGGCCGGCTGATTGCGATCGACAGCGACCGCGACCTTGCCCTGATCGAATTCACCGGCATCCGCCTGCCCGCGCTGACCTTCTATTCCGGCCCGGTCAATGAGGGCGATGCGATGATCGCGCTTGGCTACCCCGGCAATGTCGATCTTGCCACCGCGCGCACGTCGGCCGACTTCATCACCCCGCTGACCCCGATCCGCTCGCAAGGCGTGTTCTCCGGCCGTCGCGACCTTCAGGGCGTGGGGGTGTTGCTGCACACGGCAGGGATTGCACGTGGCAATTCAGGCGGGCCGTTGCTCGATTCCTGCGGGCGCGTGCTGGGCGTCAACGCCGCACTGACCCGCGCCGACGATGGCGATGCCAGCTTCGGCTTCGCGATCAGCAATGAAGAGGTCGCCGCCTTTCTGCGTGAGGCGAAACAGCCCATGCCCTCCAACGGCGTGGCCTGCACCAGCATCGCCGAACGGCTGGCGCAGGATCGCAACGCCGCCGAACAGGCGCGCGCGGCCGACGAACTGCGCGCCCGCGAAGCTGCCGCCAAGGCCGCCGCAGACCGTGAGGATGCGATCCAGACCGCGCGCAGCGAAAACATCGTGACGCGCGAAAACTATATGGCCGGAGCGGCGCTGTTGCTGGTCCTCGGCGCCTTCGCACTCGGGGTCGCCGGCCTGCTGCTGACCCGCGAACAGAAGCGTGAAGCCATCCTGACCGCAATCGGTGGCGGCGCGCTGATCGCCGCATCGGTCGCGACCTTCGTCCTGCGCCCGGCATTCGACCCAGCCGCAGTCGATGGCGGCGCGCGGGTCCCCATCCCTCCGCCGGTCGCGGAACCGGGTGGCCTTGGCAAGATGATCTGTTCGATCGACCTGCCCCGCTCGCGCGTGACGGTTTCGGATACCAGGGACGTCGCGATCGACATCAATCCCGATGGCTGCGTCAACGGCCGCACCCAATATGCCGAGGCGGGCCAGAATTGGCAGCGCATCCTGGTCCCCGACGATGAGGCGACGGTGTCGGTGCTGGAATATGCCCCGACCACGCGGACCTATTCGACCACGCGCTATCTGCT
>CAYMUJ010000180.1:0-3414 GCA_964393565.1 uncultured Stakelama sp.
GCCCGACAGGTGCGCGGCGACGGCGTCGTAGATGTTGGTCTGGGCCGCGCGTTCGGGGGCGAAGTCGCGTGGGCCGTCGACGTTGAAGTCGAGGACGGTCGCGCTTTCCGGCTCGTGGAAGGGCGTGGCGAGATGGGCGCGGGCGGATTTGAGGCGCGTCTCCCATTCCGCGGGGAGGAGGTAGAGCTGATCGGTGCCGAGCGGGCGGTAGCTGCCGGCGTCGGTCGACTGGGCGCGGACGCGGTTGGCCTGATAGTCGGCGATCGCCTCGAAGCGCGATTCCGCGGCGCCCGCTTCGCCCGAATCGCGCACGATGACCGCGCCGTCGGGGAGGTGGTCGAACAGGGTTTCCATCCGCTCTTCGAACAGGGGCAGCCAATGCTCCATGCCGGCGAGGCGGCGGCCCTCGCTGATCGCCTGATACAGCGGGTCGCCGGTGGCGGTGGCGCCGAATTTCTCGCGGTAGCGGGTGCGGAAGCGCTTGATCGTGTCTTCGTCGAGCAGGGCTTCGCTCGCGGGGAGGAGGGTGAAGCCGTCGACGCGGCCGGTGGTGCGCTGATCGGCGGGGTCGAAGGTGCGGACGCTTTCGATCTCGTCGCCGAAGAAATCGAGGCGGAGCGCCTGTTCCGCGCCCGAGGGGTAGAGGTCGACCAGCCCGCCGCGCACCGCGAACTCGCCACTGTCATGGACGGTGTCGGTGCGGACATAGCCGTTGGACGAGAGCAGGGCGGCAAGCTTGTCGAGCGAGATGCGCTCGCCGGGTGCCAGCCGCGCGGTCATCTGGCGGATGCGGAAGGGGGTGAGGGTGCGCTGGGTCGCGGCGTTGACGGTGGTGAGGATCAGGCGCGGGCCGGTCGGCTTGGCCTGAAGCGCGGCGAGGGCGGCCATGCGTTCGGCCATGACGCGCAGCGTGGGGCTGGCGCGGTCATAGGGGAGGCAGTCCCAGGCGGGGAACTGGATGACCTGAAGCTCCGGCGCGAAGAAGGGCGCGGTGCCGGCGACGGCGCGCATCGCGGATTCGTCGGGCGCGATGTAGACCGCGCCTGCCGTGCTGGCGCGCGCGAGATCGGCGAGCAGCCAGGGGAGGAAGCCCGCGGGGACGCCAGCGAGGGTCAGCGGGGTCTTGGCGGAGAGGATGCGGTTCAGGTCGGGCATGGCGGTCGAGGTGCAAACAAACCCGCTCGTGCTGAGCTTGTCGAAGCACCGTCCTTTTTCTGAGCGGTGGAAGAAGAAAGACGGCCCTTCGACAAGCTCAGGGCGAGCGGGGGTCACTTAGAAATCGGGACGTAATCCAGCGACTTGAGGTCATCCATCATCGCCCCCTGCCAGCGCGCGGGGACCGGTTCGGTTCCCATTGCCCAGGCCATGATGTCGACGTCCTGTTCCTCCATCAGTTCCTCGAACCAGGTGACCTGATCCTCGGTCCAGCTGGCCGAGCGCGCGTCGTAGAAGCCGCCGAGCATCAAATCGGCTTCCTTGACGCCGCGATGCCAGGCGCGGAAGCGGAGGCGTTTGAGGCGGGTTTCCAGATCCATCTTCATCCAACGCAGATTGGCCGACGGCGCGGAAAGGCGCTGTCGGCTGGGGCATGTGCCGGCGGGAATAAGGGCGTGTCGCGCAGAATGCCAGTGTTCCTGGGGACACGGGAGCGCGGGGCCACGCGCGATGTGCTGCATAACCCTGGGCCCCTGCTTTCGCAGGGGAACAAGATGGCCTAATCCGGCTTTCGATGCGTCCCGATATCCTCAATCCCCTGTTTGCCGAAGTCACGTCGCTGAAAGGCGTGGGGCCGCAGCTGGCCAAGCCGCTGGAGCGGCTGGGGCTGGCGCGGGTGGTGGATGTCGCGTTCCATCTGCCGAGCGGATATATCGACCGGCTGCCGCGCGAGGAGCTGGATCAGGCCGATGTCGGGCGGACGATCGCGATCAAGCTGACCCCGGTGAATTACCGCATGAGTGGCAGCGCGCGGGCGCCGGCGCGGGTCGAGGCGACCGATGCGCGCGGCAATTATGTGACCCTCGTCTTCTTTGGCGGGAATAGCGGCTGGGCGAAGAAGCAGTTGCCGCTGAACGAGGCGAAATGGGTGTCGGGGCGGCTGGACCAATATGGCCAGGAACTGCAGATCGTGCATCCCGAGATTGCCGCGATCACCGATCCGCGCCCGGGTGGGCGCGAGGCGATCTATCCGTTGTCGGAGGGCATGACGTCGAAGCGGCTGGCGGACTTTGCGGCGCAGGCGGTGGCGCGCGCGCCCGAGCTGCCCGAATGGATCGAGCCGAGTTTGAAGGCGCGCAAGGGCTGGCCCGACTGGCGCGAGGCGCTGGCCGCGATCCATGCCGATCCGGCGGATGCCAAGGCGCGCGACCGGCTCGCCTATGACGAGGTGTTCGCCAATCAGCTGGCGCTGATGCTGGTGCGCGGGGCGGCGCGGGCGAAGAAGGGGCGGGCGCTGGCGGGGGACGGGCGGCTGCGCGGTGCGCTGCATTTGCCCTATACCCCGACTGGGGCGCAGGCGCGGACGATCCGCGAGATCGAGGGCGATATGGCGCAGCCGCGCCCGATGCTGCGGCTGTTGCAGGGCGATGTCGGCGCGGGCAAGACGCTGGTGGCGGCAATGGCGCTGCTGATCGCGGTCGAGGCGGGGGCGCAGGGGGCGATGCTGGCGCCGACCGAGATCCTGGCGCGGCAGCATTATGAGACGCTGCGCAAGCTGTTCGCCGGCCTTGGCGTCGAAATCGCGATCCTCACCGGGCGCGACAAGGGGCGGGTGCGTGAGGCGACGCTGATGGGGGTCGCCGATGGGTCGATCGACATTCTGATCGGCACGCATGCGATCTTTCAGCAGGGGGTTGAATATCGCGACCTTGGCCTTGTCGTGGTCGATGAGCAGCATCGCTTTGGCGTGGCCGAACGCATGATGCTGCAGGCCAAGGCGAAGACTGCGCCGCATCTGCTGGTGATGACCGCGACGCCGATCCCGCGCACGCTGCAGCTGGCGACACATGGCGAGATGGATGTGAGCAAGCTCGACGAGATGCCGCCGGGGCGGATGCCGATCGAGACGAGCGTGATCAGCGAGGAGCGGATCGAGGAGGTGGTCAACGGCCTTGCCCGGCATTTGTCGGGCGGGGGGCAGGCATACTGGGTGTGCCCGCTGGTCGAGGAGAGCGAGAAGACCGACCTTGCCGCCGCCGAAGCGCGGGCCGAGGCGCTGCGCGCACGGTTCGGGGAGCGGGTGGGGCTGGTCCATGGCCGGATGAAGGGGCCGGAGAAGGACGCGGTGATGGCGCGCTTTTCCGCGGGCGAGCTGGGCGTGCTGGTCGCGACGACGGTGATCGAGGTGGGGGTCGATGTCCCCAACGCGACGCTGATCGTGATCGAGGCGGCGGACCGGTTCGGGCTGGCGCAGCTCCA
>CAYMUJ010000181.1:0-3366 GCA_964393565.1 uncultured Stakelama sp.
CCGCGCCGCCATCACCGCCGTCGCCGCCGATCGCGCGAAAAAGTCCTTGGGGATCGTATCGAAATCGTCGCCGGGCTGGTGATAATCGGGATAATCCTCGACCCCCAGATAGGCGAAGGGGATGCTGCGGCGGTGGAAGGCGTAATGGTCCGAACCGGCGGTCCAGTCGTCGCTGCCCTTCCACGGCGGCCCGTCATGCCCGATCCTGAGCGTGACCGGCGCGGAACCCGCCAGCGCCTCGAATCGCGCACGCAGGAAGGGGTAATGATGCGCCCCGGCGATCCAGAGCTCGCCCGTGTCGCTGCGGCTCATCATGTCGAGGTTGAGGTTCAGCGCGATCCGCTCCATCGGCACCGGCGGCGTTTCCAGAAATGCATGCGCGCCATACATGCCCTGTTCCTCGGCATCCCACAGCGCGAAAACCACGTCATGCGTTGGGCGGTTGCGCGCAAAATCCTGCGCGATCGCCAGCAGCGTCGCGACCCCCGACGCATTGTCGTCCGCGCCGTTCAGCACCTGGCCGTGCCGCGTTCCGAAATGATCGTAATGCGCGCCGATCACCAGCACCCGGTCGCTGCTCCCGGTCCCGCGAATCCGCCCGATCAGATTGACGCCGTTGAGTGTCTGATCCTTGTACTGCGCGGTGAACGGCTGTTCGTAGCGATCCCCGAACGGCTCGATCCCGATCGCCTGCATCCGCGCGATCAGATAGGTGCGCGCCTTGGCCGATCCCGGCGTGCCGACCAGCCGCCCGGCCATGTCGTCGGCGGCGAGGATGCGGACATCCTCGAACAACTGCTCCGGCGATGCAGCGGCGGGAGAGAGCAGGGCGGCGGCGAGCGCAAGCGATCGAAGAACCATCGCCCCTGCTTCGCCGCCAACCGCTGCTCCCGCAAGCGAAAAGCAGAACGCCGTATCGCTACAACATTTCCCCTGTTGCAGTCCGCCGCTTGCCCCGCCAAGCACGCCGCATGACCAGTATCGGCATTTACGGCAGCCTCGGCCGCATGGGCACCGCGATCCGCGACATTCTCACCGTTCAGGGCGTGCGCCTGGCTGGCGGCGTCGACGCAGGCGACGATCCGGCGGAGCTGGCGCGCGCCGCCGATGCGCTGGTCGATTTCTCGACCGCATCGGCACTTGGCGTCCACCTTACCGCCGCGCGCGATGCCGGGACGCCGATCGTGATCGGCACCACCGGCCTGACCGCTGCCGATCATGCCGCGATCGATGAAGCCGCGCGCGACATCGCGGTGCTTCAGACCGGCAACACCTCGCTCGGCGTCGTGCTGCTCGCCCGTCTGGTGCGGGAGGCCGCGACCCGGCTTGGCCCCGACTGGGATATCGAGATTGTCGAGGCGCATCACCGCCACAAGCTCGACGCGCCCTCGGGCACTGCGCTGATGCTGGGCGAAGCCGCCGCCGCCGGGCGCGGCGTCGCGCTGGGCGATGTCCGCGTCGCCGATCGCGCCGGCCTGTCGGGCGCGCGCGCGGAGGGGACGATCGGCTTTGCCTCACTGCGCGGCGGCAGCATCGTCGGCGACCACAATGTCATGCTCGCGACCGAGGGTGAGCGGATCGAACTGGCGCATTATGCCCAGGACCGCGCGATCTTCGCCCGCGGCGCGGTGCGCGCGGCGCTGTGGCTCGCGCACCAGCCGGCCGGACGCTACACGATGGATGCGGTGCTTGGGCTCTAGGCTTGCCGTCATAGCCATGATCCTCGCGCTCGCGGGATGCGACCGCGATGCGACAGAGCGCCGCCACTACGACCATATCGCAACCGACAACGGGATCATCCTCGTCTCCGCTGTGGAGCGGGTGCGCCACCGCTTTCGCCTGCCAATGGATCATGGCGCGGCGGAGTTGCGGCTGTCGGCGGATTTTCGTGCGCGTGCATTTGACGGCGACGCCCTGACCATGCGCGACGTGCCGATGGCGCATCGCTGGGATTATGACCCCGATCGGCCAGATGCCGATGACGACGACGCATTTCCGCGCTTTGTCGCTGGCGTCGGCGGCCTGCATGCGCGTGGATGCCGCCGGATGGCGCCGCGTTTCGTCACCGGTTGCCCGGTTGCGGAACGGGACCCGATCTGGGCGGGCCAGACCGGAAATCGGGCCGAACTGATCGTGCACAAGGGCACGCGACTGGTGTTCGGCAAGGGGCTGGGTGGGCGATCCACACCCTGTGTCGTCGATCTGGGGCAGGCCGCGCAAACGACGCCCGGTGTCAGGCAGAATCTCGCCAAAACGGGTGGCCCCCGGTTCATGATTGCCTATTATCCGGGTCGCGTGGCCTATATCGTCGATCGCGCCCGCGCGGGACAGCCGCTCTATCGCCTCGGCTGCGGAACGGTGACGGCGATCGGGACGCTCGACGCGATGATCGCACGCCGAACCCGCAGCGCGGCGCCGTGGGGACAGCGTGCGGCGCTGCCCTATGTGCAGGTTCAGGATATCGCGCCCGATGGCGATCCCGACAATCCGGCGCTGATTGTCGCCTGGGCCAGCTCCGGTTCCATGCTCGATGCACATGTCGTCCTGCGCGCCGGTCGCGCGCCTGTCGCCCTGTCCAGATTCGCGGCAGACGCTTCCGACATGTACGACCCGCTCGCACCGCCCGCATTCTGGGCGGCCAACCCGGCAAAGATACTGATCTCGGTTCGACCGACCGGCGGTGGGGGCGGCGGGCCGGATCGCCTGTTGCGGATTGGCCATCTCGATACCGGTAAAGCAACCACGCATGTGCTGACCGCGTGGTAGGGGGCGCAGGATGAACAAAGCCCAGATCTTCGCTTTTTTCGAGCGGCTGGCCGCTGCCAACCCGCACCCCGAAACCGAACTCGAATCGGTCAACGACTATACGCTGCTGGTCGCCGTCGTGCTGTCGGCACAGGCAACCGATGCCGGCGTCAACAAGGCAACCCGCCGCCTGTTCGCCGAAGTCGATACGCCCGAAAAGATGGTCGCGCTGGGCGAAGAGGGGCTCAGGCAGCACATCAAGACGATCGGCCTGTTCAACAGCAAGGCCAGGAACGTCATCGCGCTATCCGAAGCGCTGATCGCGCAGCATGGCAGCCAGGTGCCGGAGGACCGCGACGCGCTCGAACAACTCCCCGGTGTCGGGCGCAAGACCGCCAATGTCGTGATGAACGTCGCCTTCGGCCATGAAACCTTCGCGGTCGACACCCACCTGTTCCGCGTCGGCAACCGCACTGGCCTTGCGCGCGGCAAGACCCCGCTGGCGGTCGAAAAAAAGCTGGAAAAGGGGGTGCCCCAGCCATTCCGCCTGCACGCGCACCACTGGCTGATCCTGCACGGCCGCTACATCTGCAAGGCGCGCACGCCCGAATGCTGGCGCTG
>CAYMUJ010000182.1:0-3353 GCA_964393565.1 uncultured Stakelama sp.
CTGGGCCTGTATCTGCTGAGCTTCACCATCGCATTCGCGGCGCGGCGCGCGGTGGCGACGCTGCTGACCCGCTTTGCCCCGATCACGATCCTGTTGTTCGGCGGGCTGATGATTGCGGGGCATAATGCCAACCCGGAACTGAACGCGCTGATGGCGCTGGCGTTGCTGTTCATGGTCGCGGTCGCGCTGCACACGCATATGTATGATTTGCGGCCCGAGGCGGATCGGCTGACGGGCTTCTACCTTGCCATGTCGGTCGGCGGCGCGCTGGGCGGGGTGTTCGCGGCTTTGGTCGCGCCACTGGTGTTCGACTGGACCTATGAATATCCGATCCTGATCCTGGCCGCAGGGCTGCTGGTGCCACAGGACTGGTTGTTGCCGGTGTTCCGGCGGATGTGGGGCGAGCCGGGGCAGGGGCGACGGGTACGCATTCTGGCGGTCGCGCTGGTCGTCGCGCTGATCCTGTGGTTCGGTGTGTCGGACGGGTCGCAGATGCTGGGCGAGCGGCGCGCGGGGATTCTGTATCTGGCGCTTGCACTGATCGGGCTGTTCACGGTGGGCATGCGCGTGCCGTTCCTGATCGTGCTGACGGGCGCGCTGCTGCTGTTCGGCGGGTTGCGGTCGATTGCGATGAGCTGGCAGGGCGACCTGCGCACGCGCAGCTATTTCGGGGTCTATACGATCACCGATCTCGCCGATCAGAAACGGCTGGCGCACGGCACCACGCTGCATGGCGTGCAGCTGGTGGGGAATCCGGAACGGCTGAAGCTGCCGACGACCTATTATGTCCCCGGATCGGGGGTGGGGCAGGCGATGCAGGCGCTGCCGCCGCTCTATGGCCCCAATGCGCGGGTCGGGGTGGTTGGTCTCGGGACCGGAACGCTAGCCTGTTATGCCAGGCCGGGGCAGGCGTGGCGCTTCTACGAGATTGATCCGGCGGTCGTGAGCCTTGCGCGCGGCCCGTTCCGCTTCCTTGAGCAATGCCTGCCCGAGGCGAAAATCGTGCTGGGCGATGCGCGGTTGCGGCTGGTGGAAGAGCCGGAACACAGCCTCGACCTGCTGGTGCTCGATGCGTTTTCGTCCGACGCGGTGCCGATGCATCTGATGACGCTGGAGGCGTTCGCGACCTATGACCGCGTGCTGGCGAAGGACGGGTTGCTGCTCGTCCATATCTCCAACCGCTACCTGTCGCTGGAGCCTGTAGTCGAGCGTGCGGCGAAGCTGGGTGGATGGTCGGCGGCGCAGCTGACCTATCACCCGCCGCTGATCGAGGAGCTGAACGAGGCGGCGACGTCGGACTGGATCGCGTTGTCGCGCTCGCCGGAGAAGCTGGCGCAACTGACCGCGCGGGCGGACGGGTGGCGGGCGCTGGAGGGGCGGCCGGGGTTCACGCCATGGACCGACGATTATGCGACGATCCTGCCGGTGCTGCGGAGTTTGAACAAGGATCTGCCCTGACGGTTCAGCCCGCCAGCGCGTCTTCCAGCGCCTGAACCTTTGCGGACTGATCTGCGGCAGCGCGCGACAGGGTGGCGATCGCGGCGTCGAGCGCGGGATAGGCTGGCGTGCCGGCCTGAAGCCGTGCTGCTGCGGTTTGCTCAAGTGCGGTCAGGATCGCGACGGTTTCGCCGCGCGTGCGGTTGAGATCGGCAAGCGTCATATGTGCTGCGAGCCAGGTTTCACTGCCGGGTGCTACGCCGCGCGCGATTGCAACGCGCGATTCGGCCTCCAGCGCGAGCGCGCGGAAACGAGTGGCGATTCGCTCTGCTGCCAGCGCCTGATCGGCAATGCGCGAATCGAGCGCGGCATCGGGCGGCGGCACCGGATCGGCGCGTAACACATCGCCCATGTCGCGCGATTCGACGGGACGCGGAAGCAGCGAGGGATAGGTGTCACGAGAGGCACTGCACGCACAGAGCGCCAGCGGGAGCGCGAGGAAAAGCGGGTATCGCATGATGGCCGGTGTATGCCGCGAAGAAACTCTGCGCAACGGGCTTGCCTTTCCTGAAAACCGCTTCTATCAGCGCCCCTCCACTGCGCACCCGTAGCTCAGCTGGATAGAGCATCAGACTACGAATCTGAGGGTCGGACGTTCGAATCGTTCCGGGTGCGCCATTCAAAGCCCCGCCAGGCAAATGCCCGGCGGGGCTTTGTTGCATCCGGGCCCTGGCCGGTTGGATCGGGCTGGCGCGGGGACTTGTTGTGATTGGGTAACAAACCCTTAGCTTTCTGGCATTTTGCGCGATTTTCGTGCTAACCGATGGCGATGGGGATCATCACTGACGTCACATGCCTGATTCGGGGCCACCGCTGGACGCATAGCCGAACGCGGGAAGGGTATCGTACGTGCAAGCGTTGTCGGCGACGCCAGCCTGATCCTGCTTACGGGCCGCTGCCCCCGGACGCGCAGTCCTAATTTTAGAAGCTGTAGGGTACTGGCGCGCGGATATCGGGGTCGATCCGGATCTCGCTTGCCGCCGGGGGGAAGGCGCGCTGATCGCAGTCGTTGCGCGGGCAGATGCGGCAGCTGGTGCCGATCGGCGTCGCGACACCGCCCGGACGCAGACTGTCGGCATAAACGAACTCGGCCGCGTGCGCTTCCTCGCAGCCCAGCGCCACGGCGTAGCGGCGCGGGGGGCGATCATAGCTGGCGGATGGCTTTACCAGCCCCTTGGCCATGATGACATAGCGTGCGCCGTCGGGGGTCTGCGCGAGTTGCGTGAGGATGCGGTCGGGAATCGCCACTGCCTCATGCACCACCCAGAGCGGGCAGGCGCCGCCGAAGCGGGCGAACTCCAGCCGGGTTGCGGAATGGCGCTTGGTGATGTTCCCGGCCATGTCGACGCGACAGAAGAAGAAGGGGATACCCAGCGCGCCGGGCCGCTGGAGTGTCGAGAGGCGGTGGCAGGCCTGTTCGAAGCTGGTGCCGAAGCGCTGGCGCAGCCGGTCAATGTCGTGGCGCAATGACCGCGCTGCGTCGCGAAAGCGGGTATAGGGCATCAGCAATGCGCCGGCGGCGTAGTTGGCGAGGCCGAGCGCGAGCAGCTCGCGTGCCGCTGGCGAAGCGAGGCCGCTGGCGTCGGCGACGGCGCGCATTTCATTTGCGAACTCCAGTGCCGCAAGCCGCTGGGCGAGCAGGAAGGCGCGGCTTTCGGGGGGAAGGACGCCGCTGATCACCAGACGCCGCGCGTGCGGGTCGAAGCGCGACAGGCGCGTGTCGTCATCGCGCGCCTCATCGATCGCGATGCCGTGCCAGCCGCGCAGCCGGTTCTCGATCGCGCGGGGATGGTCGAAGCTCTCGGCCAGCGCCTCGGCGGCGCGGTCGAGCGGGTCGATGTAATTGCCCTCGGCCT
>CAYMUJ010000183.1:0-3350 GCA_964393565.1 uncultured Stakelama sp.
TCAGCCAGTGGCGATAGGCCTTGAGCCGCCACTCCAGCATCCATTCCGGCTCGTTCTTCTTGGCCGAGATGAAGCGGACGGTGTCCTCGCTCAGCCCCTTGGGCGCGAAATCCTGTTCGATTGGCGAGGAGAAGCCCCACTCGTACTTCTTGTTCGCGGCGGCGAGCGCCTCGGCATTCTTGGTGGCCATTATCCGGGTACCGACTGGGAGGAGAGGGAGGCGAGGGTGACGCCCGCGAGCGCGCCGCGGACCGATGCGTTGACGCTGTTCCAGTGCGGCTTCACGCGGCAGGTGGCGTCGATCACGCAATCATGTTTGGCACTGTCGATACAGGCGGTGAGCGCGATCGGTCCTTCGATCGCCTCGACGATATCGGCCAGGCTGATCGCGGCGGGCGGGCGGGCAAGGCGGAAGCCGCCGCCGGTGCCGCGCGCGCTTTCGATCAGGCCGGCTGCGGACAGGCGGCTGACCAGTTTCTGCACCGTAGGCAGCGGCAGGCCGGTCTTGTCCGCCAGCAGGGTCGCGTTCAGCCGCCCGCTGACGCCGCAATGGCGCGCGGCGGCGGAGAGCATGACGACTGCATAATCGGTCTGAGCCGAGAGGCGCATTGGTTTCCTGTTGGGCCTTCGCGCAAAACGCGACGGCCAGACCCTAGTTGCGAGCCATTCTCAAATCGGAATGATTCGTTCCGATTGGGCAGATGGACCTGAGGCAGGGGTGTGTCAAGGCGGCGAACCCCGGGGCTGACAGTGTAAGCCTTGTGTAAACTTCGGCGCGATGGGGTGACGCGACGGGGCGACAGGCGTTAAGGGCCGCGGTCATGCTCTACGACCTGCTGAAGCCGCTGATCTACACTCTCGACGCCGAACGCGCGCACCGGCTCGCGATCCGGGCGGCGGCGCTGGCGCCCGGCGGCGCGATCCCGCGCGTGCGGCCGGTGACGGTCGGCGGGGTGGAGTTCCCCAATCCGGTGGGGCTGGCGGCGGGGCTCGACAAGGATGGCGCGGCGATTGACGGGCTGATGGGGCTGGGCTTTGGCAGCGTCGAGATCGGCTCGCTGACCCCGCGCCCGCAGGAGGGGAACCCGCAGCCGCGGCTGTTCCGGCTGGTCGAGGACCGCGCGGTGGTGAACCGCATGGGGTTCAACAATGGCGGGATCGATGCGGCGATCGAGCGGGTCAAGCGGGCGAAGCGGCCGGGCGTGCTCGGCATCAATGTCGGCGCGAACAAGGACAGCGACGATCGCGTCGCCGATTATGCGCTGGGCGTGGCCAAGGTCGCGCCGCATGCCGATTATGTGACGATCAATGTCAGCTCGCCCAATACGCCGGGGCTGCGTGACCTGCAGTCGCGGCCGGCGCTGGACGAACTGCTGCGCGCGGCGAGTGCGGCGCGGATGCTGGCGGAGCGGCGGGTGCCATTGTTCCTGAAGGTCGCGCCGGATCTTGACCGCGATGGCATGGCGGGCGTGGTCGGGGCGGCGGTGGATGCCGGGCTGGACGCGCTGATCGTCGGCAACACCACGATCTCGCGCCCCGATAGCCTGCGCTCGCCGCTGGCGCGTGAGGCGGGCGGCCTGTCCGGACGCCCGCTGGCGGTGCTGGCGCGGGCCAAGCTGGCCGAGGCGCTGGCGATTGCCGATGGCGCGCTGCCGGTGATCGCGGTGGGCGGGATCGACTCGGCCGAGGAGGCGCTGGCGCGGCTCGATGCCGGGGCGGCGATGGTGCAGATCTACTCTGCGCTGGTGTTCGAAGGGCCGGGGCTGGTGCGCCGCATCCTCAAGCGTCTGTAACCTGGCGGCATTGCGCTTGGCGGCAGCGGCGTTAGGGTCTGCGTTCACGTCGAGCGCGGGCCCGAACCTGCGCCGCTGGAGTTGGGAACAGGATGCGCAAGCTCGAGAAGTTCGACAATCTGGTTTCGATGTTCTTTGCGCGCGCCCGCGAACAGGGCGATGCGCCGTTTCTGTGGGCAAAGTCTGGCGGCAAATGGCAGCCGACCAGTTGGGCCGAGTCGGCCCGCAAGGTCGCCAGCCTCGCCGCCGCGCTCAAGAAACTGGGGCTCAAACCCGGTGACCGCGTCATGCTGGTCAGCGAGAACCGTCCCGAATGGTGCCTGAGCGATCTGGCGATCATGGCGGCGGGCGGCGTGACCGTGCCGACCTACACGACGAACACCGAACGCGATCACCAGCATATCATCGACAATTCGGGCGCGACGATGACGATCGTGTCCGATGCCAGGCTAGCCAAGACGCTGCTGCCGGCGATCCTGCACACGGCGGGCAGCATCGGCCATGTCGTGATCGGGATGGAGGAGCTGAAGCTGAGCCAGCCCGGCGCGATCGACTTCCATGACTGGAACGCGCTGATCGCCGCCAACCCGGTCGATGTGGCCGAGGCCGAGCAGGCGGCGGCGCGGATGAAGCGGGCGGACCTGGCGTGCATCATCTATACCAGCGGCACCGGTGGATCCCCGCGCGGGGTGATGCAGCATCACGGCGCGATCCTGACCAATGTCGAGGGCTGCTGCACCGTGATCAGCGAGGATTTCGGCTGGGACGACGAGATCTTCCTGTCGTTCCTGCCATTGAGCCACGCCTATGAACATACCGGCGGGCAGCATTTCCCGATCGGGCTGGGCGCGCAGATCTATTATGCCGAAGGACTCGACAAGCTGGCGTCGAATATCGAGGAGGTGCGCCCGACGCTGATGGTCGTCGTGCCCCGCCTGTTCGAAGTGCTGCGCACGCGGATTACCAAGCAGGTCGAGAAGCAGGGCAAGTTCGCCAACTATCTGCTCGACCGCGCGGTTTCGATCGGTGGCAAGAAGGCCGCGGGCCGCAACACGGTGCTCGATCTGCCGATGAGCCTGTTCCTCGACCGGACGCTCAAGCCCAAATTGTCGAAGAAGTTCGGCGGACGGATCAAGGCGATGGTGTCGGGCGGCGCGCCGCTAAACCCCGAAGTCGGCGTGTTTTTCGAGAGCCTCGGCATCACCTTCCTGCAGGGCTATGGCCAGACCGAGGCGGCGCCCGTGATCAGCTGCAACCGGCCCAAGGCGGGGTTGAAGCACGATACGGTCGGCCCGCCGCTGGAAGGGGTCGAGGTCAGGATCGCCGAGGATGGCGAGATCCTGGTGCGCGGCGAGCTGGTGATGCACGGTTACTGGCGCAACGAGGCCGAGACGGCGCGCGTGCTCAAGCCGGACCCGGCGGAGCCACACAAGGGCGCGTGGCTGCATACCGGCGATATCGGCCTGATCGACGAGCGCGGCCGGATCAAGATCACCGACCGCAAGAAGGACATCATCGTCAACGACAAGGGCGACAATGTCGCGCCGCAAAAGGTGG
>CAYMUJ010000184.1:0-3298 GCA_964393565.1 uncultured Stakelama sp.
GCGGTTTCCCAGCCGCCGCCGAGCGCCTTGAACAGCGCCACCTGCGCCTCCGCCAGCGCTGCATTGGACTGGGCGAGGGCGGCGCGGGCCGATGCGCGTTCGCGCTCGGCGTCGATCCGCTGGAGCAGGCTGTCGCGCCCCGCCTCGAACCGCAGGATCGCGATCCGCGCGGCGTTGGTCGCCGACGCATCGGCGCGGCGCAGCGCGACGTTGCGCTCGATCTCACCCGAATAGCGTGCCAACGCCTGTTCGACCTCACGCAGCGCGGTCAGCACCGTGCCATCGAACGCGGCGAGCGAACCCTCTGCCCCCGCCTCGGCCTGACGAATCCGCGAACGTGCGGCGGTGATGTTGGGAAAGTTCCAGCTGAGCAGCGGCCCAAGCGAGAAGTTGAACGACGAGCTCTTGCCGAGATCCCCGATATTCTGCGCGCCCAGTGACACCGAACCGCCCAGCGTGATCGACGGATAGAGCGCGGCGGTCGCCACCCCGACCCGCGCGGTATCCGCCGCCAGCTGCCGCTCGGCCTGACGCACATCGGGGCGGCGGGCGAGCAGGGCCTGACCGTCGCCTACGGGGATCAGCGCCGACACGCCCGGCGGTGTCGCGCAGGCATCGGCCTGCTCGTCCAGCTCCGCCGGCGGCTTGCCGGTCAGCGTCGCCAGCGCATAGAGCGCCGCGCGACGCTCTGCCTCGAACGTCGGCACCTGCGCGCGGGCATTTTCGGCGACAACGCGCGCCTGATCGACATCGCGGATCGTGCCGCGCCCGGCCTCGAACAGCCGCTGGGTCAGGTCGAGTGTGCGCGTCTGGAGCTGCACCGTCTCACGCGCCACCGCTGCCTGCGCGGCATAGCCACATGCGGCGGCATAGGTCCGCGCCGTCTCCGCCGCGATCGCCACACGCGCACCGTCAAGCGCAGCCTGCGCCGCATCGACATCGCCGCGCGACGCCTCGATCGAACGGCTCACGCGCCCGAACAGATCGACCTCATAGGACACATCCAGCCCGGTCTGGAAAAAGTCGCCCTCGACCCCGTCCACCCCGGCAGGCAGCCCTCCCTGCACGCTCTCCGCCCCGGTGCGCGAGCGGGTATAGCCCGCACTCACGCTGGTCCCGGGCAACCGTGCTCCACGCGATTCCGACAGGATCGCCCGTGCGCGCCTCAGGTTCGCCGATGCCTGCCGAATGTCGGTGTTGTAGGTCAGCGCCTCCACCACCAGCCGGTCGAGCACCGGATCCTTGAACAGCCGCCACCATTGGCCTTCGACCGCGCCCGGTGACACTTTGGTCATGCCCGGATCGACAAAGGCCGCTGCCGCTGCGGGCGGGGTTTCGGGCCGCTGATAGGTCGGGCCGACCGAACAGCCCGCCAGCAGCGCCGCACTCGCGCTCATGATGAAAAGGCGCTTCATGCTGCAGGCTCCGTCACGGGATCATGGGGTTTGCGGCGGAAGCGCGCCGCCTGCGCGCTCGCCCAGATGCCGAACTTGCGGCTGATGACATAGAAAGCCGGGGTGAAGAACAGGCCGAAGATCGTCACGCCGATCATGCCGAAGAACACCGCGACACCCAGCGCCTGGCGCAACTCAGCTGCAGCCCCAGTCGCGATCACCAGCGGCAACACGCCGAGGATGAAGGCGATCGAAGTCATCACGATCGGACGCATACGCTGATGCGCCGCCTGCTTCGCTGCCTCGAACATGTCCATGCCCTGATCTTCGTTCTGACGAGCAAACTCCACGATCAGGATCGCGTTCTTCGCCGCCAGCCCGATCAGCACCACCAGACCGATCTGCGTCAGGATATTGTTGTCCATCCCCATCACGTTCACGCCCAGGATCGCGGCAAGCAGGCACATCGGGACGATCAGGATCACCGCCAGCGGCAACACCAGGCTTTCATAAAGCGCCGCGAGCAGCAGGAAAACGAACACCACTGCCAAGGCGAAGGCAATCGTCCCGGTACTCCCGGCCGAGCGCTGCTCCAAAGCCAGTTCGGTCCATTCAAAGCTCATGCCCTGCGGCAGAGTCTGTGCGGCGAGCGCCTCCATCGCATCCAGTGTCTGACCGGTCGAATAGCCGGGCTTGGAGTCGCCCTGCAGCTCGGCCGCCGGATAGAGGTTGTGGCGCACGACGCGATACGGACCGCTGTCGTTTTTCAACGTCATCACCGAACTCATCGGCACCATCTTACCCGATGCCGAGCGGGTCTGGAGACCCTGAATATCGGTGGCATCGTCGCGATAGGGCGCATCGGCCTGTGCCGTCACGCGGAAGGTGCGGCCCAGATAGTTGAAGTCGTTGACATAGGAGGAGCCGAGATAGGCACCCAGCGTCGAGAAGACATTGGATACCGGCACGCCCATCCGCTCCGCCCGCTCGCGATCGACATCCGCGGTCAACCGCGGCGTGCCGGTGTTGAACAGGGTGAAGGCACCCGCGACGCTTTCCTGATGGTTGGCACCCATCATCATGCCGAATGCCGACTGGGCGAGTGCGTTATAGCCCAGCCCTTCACGGTCCTGGATCATCATCTTGAACCCGCCGCCGGTGCCGATACCGGGAACCGGGGGCGGCGCGATGACAAGGATATCGCCCCCCTTGATCGGAGCCAGCGCGCCATACAGCGCCTTCTGGATCTCGTCCGCAGATTCCGCCCGATCGGCGTGCGGAGCCAGGCCAAAGAACAGCACGCCCGCGTTGGGCGCGGTCGAAAAGCTCGCGCCGTCAAGTCCTGCAAAGCCGACGACATATTTGATCCCCGGCAGCTTGCGAGCGGCGGTGATCGCATCCTGCACCACCGCGTCGGTGCGGGTGAGCGAGGCACCAGGCGGAAGCTGAACCGCGCCGATCAGATAGCCCTGATCCTGCGGCGGGATGAAGCCCGACGGCGTGGCGGTAAAGCGCCAGCCAGCGACCAGGATCAGCGCGACATAGACCACGCCCACGACCATCAGCATGCGCACCAGCTTCGCAGTGAGCTTGCCATAGCTCTCCGACAGCCGGTTGAAGCCATTGTTGAACGCTGCGCCCACCCGTGCAGGGAGACCACGCCAGCCGGGCGCAGGCTCGCTATGATGCCCCTTGTGTTTCAGGACGAGCGCACACAGCGCTGGCGAGAGTGTCAGCGACACAAAGGCCGAGATTACGGTTGCCGACGCGATGGTGATCGCAAACTGCTGGTAAAATGCGCCGGAGATTCCGGGAATGAACATCGTCGGCACGAACACACCGACCAGCACCAGGCTGATCGCGATGATCGCGCCCGACACTTCGTCCATCGTCTTGTGCGCGGC
>CAYMUJ010000185.1:0-1501 GCA_964393565.1 uncultured Stakelama sp.
GCCACACGCGGATCGGTTCGCCGATACCCGGGATTGCCGAGAAGAAGCCGGTGATCACCTGCGCGCCCCAGAAGCTCATCTGGCCCCAGGGAAGCACATAGCCCATGAACGCGGTCGCCATCATCAGCAGGAAGATGACCACGCCGAGCAGCCACACCATTTCGCGCGGCGCCTTGTACGACCCATACCACAGGCCGCGGGCGATATGGACATACACCACCAGCAGGAACAGCGACGCGCCATTGGCGTGCGCGTAGCGGATGAACCAGCCGGCGTTCACGTCGCGCATGATATGCTCGACGCTGTCGAACGCGATGCCGGCATTGGCGGCATAATGCATCGCCAGCACGATGCCGGTGACGATCTGGATCGCCAGGAACATGCCGGCGAGGACGCCGAAGTTCCAGAAATAGTTGAGGTTGCGCGGGACCGGATAGCCGGCACCGACGGCGTTGTAGACGAAGCGCGGAAGCGGCAGACGATCGTCCACCCACTTGGTCAGCGGGTTCTTCGGCTCATACTGCTTTGCCCAGGGAAAGCTCATTTCAAGGTGCCCCCTCAGCCGACCCGAATGACGGTGTCGGAAATGAATGCATATTCCGGAACGACGAGGTTCGTCGGTGCCGGGCCGGACCGGATGCGACCGGCAGTGTCATAGGCCGAGCCGTGGCACGGGCAGAAATAGCCGCCGAACGGACCCTTGTTCTCACCCTCGCCCGCGCCCAGCGGCACGCAGCCGAGATGGGTGCAGACGCCCAGCGTGACGAGCCAGTTGGCCTTGCCTTCCTTGGTACGCTCGGCGAGCGTCTGGGGATCGCGCAGGTCGGCGACGCTGACCGCGTTCGCTTCGTCGATTTCCTTCGGCGTCAGATTGCGCACGAACAAAGGCTGCTTGCGGAAGGTCGACTTGACCGACTGGCCCGGCTGGATCGCCGACACGTCGAGTTCGGTGGTCGACAGCGCGAGCACGTCGGCCGACGGGCTCATCTGACTGACGAGCGGGATCGCCACTACGCCCGCGCCAACGCCTGCCCAGGCGACCGCACCGATCGCGAGATAGTCGCGGCGGCGAGGATCGGCCGGCGCGTCACCCGCGTCACCCGGAGGAACAGCTTCATCAAGCGTTGCCATGCATCAGCCCTTGCACTTCAAATTTCCGGCGTTTTCACGCCCCTGTCCCGGACAGCGCAGCGCGCGAACGCCACGCTTCACCCCCGGATTGCCCCCGGTGGCTGGCGGGCCTGATAGACGGCGCGGGGCGGCTTTGCCAACCGCCTTTTTGACCCGCGCGTGACATGTGAATGTTTCGGCACCGGACCGCTCCCCCACCCGGCACCGATATCATGCTGTCGCTGGTGGCCGGGTGGGGGAGCGGCCCGGTGCCGGACTCCGACAACAGCGCCTTGTGACGGGCGCATGCTCTGCTCTATCGGGACGCGATGCGTATTGCCCTGTTTCAGCCCTGTATTGCCGGAAATGTCGGTGCGGTCCTGCGTATCGG
>CAYMUJ010000185.1:1601-3297 GCA_964393565.1 uncultured Stakelama sp.
TTGCCCTGTTTCAGCCCTGTATTGCCGGAAATGTCGGTGCGGTCCTGCGTATCGGCGCCTGTTTCGACGTGGCCGTAGACCTGATCGAACCAATGGGATTCGCGTGGGATGACAAGCGCGTGGCGCGCGCCGGCATGGACTATATCGATCATGTCCGCGTCACCCGGCACCGCGACTGGGATGCGTTTCTGGCGACCGTTACCAGCCGCATCGTGCTGTTCACGACCAAGGGCGCCGGCCGGTTCGACGCGGCCGCATATCAGCCCGACGACATATTGCTGTTCGGATCGGAGGATGCGGGCGTCCCCGACCCTGTCCATGACCGAGCCGATTTGCGCGTACGCATTCCGATGAAACCGGCGATGCGCTCCTTGAACCTCTCCGTCTCGGCGGGCATCGCGCTGTCCGAAGCGCTCCGGCAAACCAAAGGCTATCCGCAATGAACGAACTCGACCCCCAGCAGCAGCGCGCGCGTGCGTGGTTCGAGCAATTGCGCGATTCGATCTGCGCCGAGTTCGTGGCGATCGAGCGTGAGGCCGGGTCGGACGCCGCGTTCGAATACATCGCGTGGGACCGTACCGATCCCTCGGGCGAACCCGGCGGTGGCGGCGTGCGCGGGGTGATGAAGGGCAAGGTCTTCGAAAAGGTCGGCGTCAACGTCTCGACCGTCGGCGGGACGTTCGAGGGCGATTTCGCCAAGTCGATCCACGGCGCGGGCGAGGATCCCCGCTTCTTTGCCACCGGCATCAGCCTGGTCGCGCACATGGCCAACCCGCATGTGCCCGCGGTGCATATGAACACGCGCTTTTTGGTGACGACGAAGCGCTGGTTCGGCGGCGGCGCGGATCTGAACCCGCCAATTCCCTATGATGAGGACACAGCGGACTTTCATGCACATTTGCAGGCGGCATGTGATGTCCACGACCCGGCACATTATCCCCGGTTCAAATCATGGGCCGACGACTATTTCTACATCCCCCACCGCAATGTCCATCGCGGGGTCGGCGGCATCTTCTACGATCACCTGGAAAGTGAGGACATTGCGGCGTGGGAGGCCAATTTCGCCTTTACCCAGGATGTCGGCCGCGCCTTTCTCGACATCTTCCCCCAACTCGTCCGCCGCCGCATGGCCACGCCCTTCACCGACGCCGACAAGGCCCGGCAGCTGGAATGGCGCGGCCGCTATGCCGAATTCAATCTGGTCTATGACCGGGGCACGCTGTTCGGCCTCAAGACCGGCGGCAATATCGACGCGATCCTGATGAGCCTCCCCCCGCTCGCCACCTGGAGCTGAGATGGGCCTGCTTCCCGTAAAGCCCGGCGAGGTGGCGACCATCGTCACCAGCCTGGAGATGCACGAGCGGCCCAAGCCGCGCCCGATGCCCGAATCGCACCTGCAACTGGTGCGCTGGGACGCGCCGAGTCCAGACAAGTATCGGAAATTGTTCGCACGAATCGGATCGCCATGGCTGTGGTTCTCCCGCCTGATCATGGACGATGTGCGGCTGAGCGCGATCATCCATGACCCGCGAATCGCGATTTTCGCGGTGGTCGACCGGCAGGGGATCGAGGTCGGGATGCTCGAACTCGATTACCGCGAGACCGCGACGTGCGAACTGTCCTTCGTCGGGCTGGTGCCCGAACTGACCGGCGCGGGGCATGGCCGCTGGCTGATGGCGCATGCGCTGATGCGCGC
>CAYMUJ010000186.1:0-3282 GCA_964393565.1 uncultured Stakelama sp.
ACCGTCTCGGTCTCCGCCGCGGTCAGGCCGAAGCGCGGGCAGAGCTTGAGCGCGATCTCTGCGCCGATCACGCTATGGTCGCCGCCGCGCCCCTTGGCGATGTCGTGCAGCAGGACCGAGACATAGAGCGCGCGGCGCGAGGCGACCTGATCGAGGATGCCGCTGGCGAGCGGGTGATCCTCCTTGAGGTCGCCCTTTTCGATGCGGTTGAGCAGGCCGACCGCGCGGATCGTGTGTTCGTCCACCGTGAAATGGTGGTACATGTCGAACTGCATCTGCGCCACGACACGGCCGAAGTCGGGCACGAACTGGCCGAACACCCCGGCCTCGTTCATCCAGCGTAGCACGGTTTCGGGATCGCGTGGGGACGTCAGCACGTCCATGAACAGCGCGTTGGCGCGCGGGTCGTCGCGCCAGTCGGCGATCAGCTTGGCATCGCGGTTGGCGGCGCGCATCGCGAGCGGATGGACTTCGAGCTTGTGCAGATCGGCAAGCTGGAACAGCTCGACCAGCCGGACCGGGTCCTCGCGGAAGAAATCGTCGTTCGGCAGGGCGAGGCGGCCACGATCGAGCACGAAGCCATTGAGCTTGCGGGGGCTGCGGCGGATGCGGGGCAGGCCGAAGCGGCTGCCGCGTGCGGCGAACTTCTCATCCAGATGCGCGAGGAAGACGCCAGTCAGGTCGCCGACCATCTTCGCCTGGAGGAAGTAGAAGTGCATGAAGCGCTCGACCTTCGACTTGCCCGGGCGGTCGGCGTAGCGCATCCGCTCGGCAATCTCGCGCTGATAGTCAAAGGTCAGCCGGTCCTCGCCGCGCCCGGCGAGGTTGTGGAGGTGGCAGCGCACCGCCCACAGGAAATTCTCGGCACGGCGGAACTGGCGATATTCGAGTTTGGTGAGCAGCCCGACCTCGACCAGATCGGCGGGTTCGCGCACGGCATGGGCGAATTTTCCGATCCAGAACAGGGTGTGCAGATCGCGCAGGCCCCCCTTGCCCTCCTTGACGTTCGGCTCGACCACATAGCGGCTGTCGCCCATCTTGCGGTGGCGTTCGTCACGCTCGGCGAGTTTTCGTGCGATGAAGCTGCGTGCGCCGCCACCCTGAATCTCTGCCTTGAAGCGGGCCGCCGCCTCGTCGTACAGCGCCGTGTCGCCCCAGATATAGCGTGCTTCGACCAGGGCAGTGCAGACCGTGACGTCCGCTTTTGCTTCGCGGATCATCTCGTCCAGCGAGCGCGAACTATGGCCGACCTTCAGCCCCATGTCCCATAGCGAATAGAGCATCGATTCGATGACCTGTTCGCTCCACCCGGTCTGCTTCCACGGCGTGATGAAACCGATATCGACATCGCTGTGCGGCGCCATCTCACCGCGCCCATAGCCGCCGACCGCGATCAGCGTCATGCGCTCGGCGGTGCTGGGATTGCCGTTGGGATAGAGGCGGGTGAGGGTGAAATCCCACAGCGTCCGCAGCAGCTGATCCATCAGGAACGCGCCGCTCGCCGCGCTTTCATGCCCCTTGGCCGGGTGATCGATCAGGCGGCGGGCGATCTCGGCGCGGCCATCTTCCAGTGCCTGTTTGAGCCGCAGCGCCGCAGCCTGACGCAGCCGCATCGTATCAGGCGCATCGAGCGCGGCGAGTTCGTCCGCCAGCGCCCGCCGATCGACGATCGCGCGACGGTGGGGGATGGAGTCAAAGCGGCCGGACATGGGGTGCAGATAGGGGAGATGTGCGACGGGCGCTAGGCGCTCTTAGCCCCTCCCCTGAAGGGGAGGGGCGAAAGATTTAATCCGGCTTCTTTGCCACGCCGACCAGTGCCGGGCGGAGCAGGCGATCGCGAATCATGTAGCCGGACTGGATTTCCTGCACGATCGTGCCGGGTTCGGCGTCGGCGCTGGGCATTTCCATCATCGCCTGGTGGCGATTGGGGTCGAGTGCTTCGCCAAGCGCGGTGATCTTGGAAATGCCGTGACGCGCGAAGACGCTGTCGAGCTCACGCCCGGTCGCTTCGAGGCCGGTGATCAGCCCCTTCATCTTGTCGTCTTCGCGCAGCTCTTCCGGGATCGCGGCGAGGGCGCGACCGAGATTGTCGGCGACCGAGAGGATGTCGCGGGCAAAGCTGGTCGCGGCATAGTTGCGCGCGTCCTCCGCCTCCTTCTGCGCGCGGCGCAGCAGGTTCTGGGCCTCGGCGCGGGCGTAGAGCGTTGCGGACTTGGCCTCGGCGAGTTCCGCCTCGAGCGCGGCGATGCGGTCCTGTTCGGCCACTTCGGGGGCGGCCTCTGCGGTTTCCTGACGGAGGTCGTCGGTCGCTTCGGTCTTGTTGTCTTCGGTCATGGTTCCTGCATGTTTTCTTATGGTTCAGGCCAGCAATCTGGCCAGGGTCGATGCCGTGAAATCCACCATGGGCACGACGCGCGCATAGTTCAACCGGGTCGGGCCGATAACTCCCACCACGCCGACCACGCGGCCGTCCATTGCGCGCACCGGTTTGGCGATGACAGAGGAGCCGGAGAGGGCAAAGAGCTTGTTCTCCGACCCGATGAAGATGCGTGCGGCGTCGGCCTCACGCGCGCTGTCGAGCAGGCGGGCGATTTCCTCCTTGCCCTCCAGCTCGTCGAGCAGGCGGGTGACGCGGTCGAGATCCTCGGCCAGCGCGGATTCGAGCAGGCGGCCCTGACCGCGCACGATCAGCACCGGGCGATCGTCGCCATCCTGTGACCAGACCGCGAGCCCGCGTTCGACCAGGGTGCGGGCGGCATCGTCGAGCGCGGCGCGCTCGCTGGCGATCTGGTTCGCGATGCGGGCGCGGGCCTGCGACAGCGTCAGGCCGCCGAGCGTGGCGGTGAGGAAATTGGCGGCCTGTTCCAGCGTTGCCGGGGGCAGGCCGGGGGGCAGCTCGACCACGCGGTTCTCGACCGACCCGTCCTCGCCCACCAGCACTGCGAGCGCGCGGTCATTGCCCAGCGGCACGAAGCCGAACTGGCGCAGCACGCGCTCTGCCTTGGGCACCAGCACCATGCCGGCACAGGCCGAGAGGCCGGAGAGTGCGGCGGTGGTGGCGGCGAGCGCCTCCTCCACCGGGCCGCGGGCGTCGGCACGCGCCTCGATCGCGGCGCGTTCCTCCGCCGAGGGTTCGTTCGCCTGCATCATGCCGTCGACGAACAGGCGCAGGCCAAGCTCGGTCGGCATCCGCCCCGCGCTGGTATGCGGCGCGGCGAGCAGGCCGAGCTCTTCCAGATCCTGCATGACATTGCGGATCGAGGCGGGGGAGAGGTTGAGGCC
>CAYMUJ010000187.1:0-3245 GCA_964393565.1 uncultured Stakelama sp.
GGGGTTCGGCTCGTGTCCGTAATAGTCCTCGTTAAGGATGTAGGTCTGGTCCGACGCCGGTCCGCAGCCCCACGACACCTCGAACGCGAATCCGGACGGGCTTGCGGCATAGAATGACAGCGCCTGGTCGTTCGCATGACGCCCCAAGTCGATCATCATCGGATAACCGGCTTGCTTGATCAGTTGATAGGTCTGGATCATGTCATCGATATTGTCGCACTCGAGCATCAGATGGTTGCAGCTCTTCTCGCTCGGCAGTCCGAAGGCGACCGTATGGTCGCGCGCACCCGGCACGTCGCAATGCATGAACCGGCCCGACATGGGCTCCGGCGCACCGGGCAGCGGGACGCGAAAATGGGAGTCGCTGCGCATGCCCAGCAGCCTGTAGAACTCATAGGACGCCTCGACCCCGCGGTGCCGGATGAGCAGATGTCCGAGCCCGCCTGCTCCGGTCACGAACCCACCAAAGCGACGCCTTGCAGGATAGAATGGCAACGAAGGGCTGAACTGCGGACCATGAAAGATTTCGACGGGGTTGCCGCCCGGGTCCTCAAGCAGGAGCAGCTCAAGCACTCGCCGCTCGATCGCCAACGCCTCGCTCGCAACCTCGAACGGAATACCGGCCCCGCGCAGCGTCGCCTGCATTGCCCTGAACTCCTCGGTTCCGGCAACGCGCAGGCCTATCCCGATGACGTCATCGGCGGGACTCTGCTCGAAGGTGAGACGATGGTGCCAGTTGTCCAACCGCACCCAGAGCTTGCCGTCATCGATATCGTCGCGCAGCTCGACGCCGATCAGCTTGGTCAGGTAGTTCCGCCATTCATCGAGGCTTGAGACCCCGAAGCGAACATAGCCCAGTTCGGTCACACCATTCATCGCAACATCCTCCGGCGTCGTACGATTGCATCCCCACCTGGAAATTCAGGCCATCGAGTAATCTTTCCTTGAGCGGTCAATAACAATATTATTGATTAGAATATCAGCACGGTATTCTGCAATATTCATTTATTCAAATGCCGCAATAACTTCAGTCATCATCCTATATATCTTCAAGCGGCGATATTGTGATCGAATTTTAACGTCATCAAATTTGCAAGTGACTTAAAATAATTGCCTTCGTCACTGCCAAAATTGAACCCGCCGCCCACCAGTAGAGCTAGCGATCCATAGTCACTGGAGTCAGCAGGTGCAGGATATGGGCCCGCAGACCATCGCTGGCGCAGCGGGCGCCATGGTGGCCGCACAACAGTTCGTCGCCGAAGGAGCGGCATCTGATTATAGGCTGCGGCATTGCGAATGGCAGCCTCGCCATGCTGCGGCAACGCAGATGCCGAATCCCGGACGGTTTCGTGAACCACGTCCAACATCCCCTCAAACGCGATCTCGCATTCTTCCATTTCGCCGCTTGTGTTGCACAATCCGGCTTACTGGCGTCGAGTCGCTTATTGTTCGACGGCGATGCTATCCCTCCCCCTGAAAAAAGCAAAGTGTTTTTTGATTTGCTATTCAACTATAGCTATTGCGCTAATCGCTATGAGTTTATAGATTCTTCGCAACGCACGACCCGCTGTCAGCGCATGGCAGTGAGAGAGTCGGGCACCGAGAGGAGCTGAAGGAGGAGCCATTGGCAGTGTTCGAGCCTTCCGCGCAGACCGCTGCGGCACCTGCGCCTCTTACGCAGATGCAGATTCGGGGCGCCGTCGCGCTTCTGTTTGCGTCCTATGTGCTGAATTTCCTTGATCGACAGATCGTCAACATCCTTGCCGAACCGATCCGTCGCGAGCTTGGGCTTGCCGACTGGCAGCTCGGCCTGATGTCAGGAAGCGCGTTTGCGTTGTTCTATGCCGTTGCAGGGATCCCGATCGCGCGCCAGGCCGAGCTCCGCAGCCGCCCCGCGATCATCGGTATCGCAATGACGTGCTGGAGCGCATTCACCATCCTGTGCGGACTGGCCGGTTCGTTCTGGCAATTGCTGCTGTTCCGCTTCGGCGTGGGGGTTGGCGAGGCGGGCGGCGTACCGCCTGCCCATTCCCTCATCAGTGACTATGTGCCTCGCGAAAGGCGGGCTGCGGCACTGGCGTTCTTTCATATGGGGCTGCCGATCGGCGCGTTGTGCGGTCTGGCCTTGGGCGGCATCGTTGCCGACCTGTATGGCTGGCGGACAGCCTTCCTTGCGGCGGGTGTTCCCGGTCTGGTTATCGCCGCAGCCATTTTCATCTGGTTGCCAGAACCCAGAAATCGGGCCGGCGCTGCAACATCGGCCACCTCGGACAGCGCAGCTTCAACGCTGGGCGAGACGTTCCGCCACCTCCTTGCAAAGCGCACATTTCGTCTTTTCCTGATCGGCGCGACGCTTGTTTCTTTCGTAACCTACGCACACCAGGCGTTCATCGCGCCGTTCCTTCTCCGCGCCCATGGAGCAGAGCTGGGCAACCTCGCCCGAGAGCTGAACCTTGGTCCGACCGGATTACTCGGCGTTGCACTCGGACTGATGGTCGGCGTTGCTGGTGCGTTCGGCTTGTGGATCGGCGGCCAGCTGGCAGACCGCGGATTGCGCAGAAGTGCGGCAGCCTATGGACGGGTGACTGCGTTTTCGCTCCTGGCCTTCGTACCAGTACAGATATTGGCATTCATCCTTCCCGATATTGGATCCGTGTTCGCCAGCCTGGCCGTGGCAATCCTGCTGTCGTCAATGTGGATCGGACCGGTCCAGGCAACGATCCAGTCGGTGGCTCCGCCGCACATGCGCGCCACGGCTTCAGCGATCCTGCTGCTGTCGATCAACCTGCTGGGGCTGGGGCTCGGACCCGTTTTGCTGGGTCTGCTGAGCGACTGGCTGTCCGGCCCAGCCGGACTCGCACGCGCCGACGGACTGCGCTGGGCGCTGATCGTAATGACTGCCCCTGCCTTGCTGGCCGCCGCGTCATTCTGGCTGGCAACCCGGACCATCGCCCAAGACATTGAAGGATAAACGCAGCCGAGGCTGCCGACAAAACAAAAGGAAAGAAGAGGGGATCCGACCATGACCGACCCAAAACCAAAGATTTACGACGCCCACGCGCATCTCGTCTCGGACGATCTCGAGCGCTATCCGCGCAACCCGGTCAAGATTAGCCTCGACGGCGCACCAAAGGGTTCAGATTTTGTCGGGGGCGTCATGGGCTTCCCCGGCGGGCTGCACGGGCCCAATCCGGTGAACATCAAGCCTACCGCCGAAAAGCTGCATGCGTGGATGCACGAAGAGA
>CAYMUJ010000188.1:0-3243 GCA_964393565.1 uncultured Stakelama sp.
TTGGCGGCGGGGGATTGTTCGGCCTCATAGGCCACGCCCAAAGCGCGGATATAGTCCATCGGGTGATAGTAGCTGATGAACTGAAGCGCGTCGGCGACGCTGTCGATGAGGTCGTCGGTCTTGATCGTAACCATTGCCTGTCCCTGGGTCGTTTTGCCCTCCCTTTAGCGGATGACAGGCGCGTTTCCAGCCGCTAACCGCCACGCCGTGTTCCGGGAGCTGATCCTTTCGCATCGTTGGTGGGCGGCCGCGCTGATCGCGCTGGCGCTGGCGATGAAGCTGGCCGTGCCGACGGGCTTCATGCCGGTCGAACGGGCGGGCATGATCGTCGTGATGGTCTGTACCGGCATGGGCCAGCAAAGGATTGAGATCGACGTGCCCGGCATGCCGGTCAAGGAGGATGGCGCGACGCGGGCCGCGGGACAGCCCTGTGCCTTTGCCGGGCTGGGGCTGGACATGATGCCGGGGGTGGACCCGGTGCTGCTGGCCGGGGCGCTGGCGTTTATCCTGGCGCTGGGGTTTGTCGGCGTTGCGGTGGCGCGCGTCGACCGGGCGCGGCAATATTGGCCGCCGATGCGCGGGCCGCCGCTGATTTCCTGATCCCTTCGTAACCTCACACGAACCAGCGCGCGGGACGACGATCCTGCGCGCCGATCAGGAATGCACATCTCATGAAGACTCACTTTGCGGCCGCGCTGCTTGCGGCCACTTGCCTTGCGACTCCGGCGCTGGCCAATGACAGTGATCAGGTGCCGGTGATCATCGTCACCGCCAAGGCCAATCCCGAAGATCCGCCCGTCGTGGCCGAAGCGCGCGAGCGGCTGGCGCGGACGCCGGGGTCGGTGTCGGTGGTGGCGGCCGAAGCCTATGAGGACCGCTTCGCCATCGGCACCCCGGACATATTGCGCGACGTGCCGGGCGTGCTCGCGCAGAAGCGCTATGGCGAGGAAGGGCGGCTGTCGATCCGCGGATCGGGGCTGGACCAGAGCTTTCATCAGCGCGGCGTGATGCTGGCGCAGGATGGCGTACCGTTCGCCGATGCCGATGGCTTTTCGGACTTTCAGAAGATCGACCCGCTGGGGGCGCGCTTTGTCGAGGTCTATAAGGGCGGCAATGCGCTGCGCTTTGGCGGGGCGCAACTGGGCGGGGCGATCAACTTCGTGACGCCCAATGGCAAGACCGCGCAGTCGCCGGTACTGGTGCGGGTCGAGGCCGGGTCCGACGACTATGTGCGCGGCGTCGCGCAGGTTGCGGGGAAGTCGGGGGCGTTCGACTATTATGCCGGGGTCAATGCCTTCCACACCGATGGCTATCGCGTGCAGGGCTATCAGGACCAGATCCGCGGGACGCTCAACCTTGGCTACAGCTTTGGTGACGATAATGAGGTGCGCGCGATCCTCTATGCCGCCGATATCTATCAGGGCGTGCCGGGGACGGTGACGCTGGAGAAAGCGCTGAGCGATCCGCGTGCCCCGGGGGCGACGACGGTGATGCAGAACCAGCGCCGCAATCAGGGCGTGTTCCGCGGGACGCTGCAGACGCGGCTGCGGCTGACGGACTCACTGGTGTTCGAGGGCGGGGTCTATGCGACGCAGACCGACCTGTATCACCCGGTCGGCATCTTCATCGTGCAGGACAGCGATACGCAGGGCGCGTTCGGGCGGTTCGACTGGAAGGGTGAGCTGGGCGGCATGAAGGCCGATCTGTTCTTCGGCGCCTTTTATCGCGAGGGCGGGACGGAGCAGGATCTGTTCGTCAATGCGGCGGGCAATCAGGGGCCACGGATCGGCGATGCGCGGCAGGTGGCCAATGCGATCGACCTGTTTGCCGAGGGGCGGCTGTTCGTGAGCGAGGGGCTGGCGCTGGTCGGCGGGGCGAGCTGGGGCCATGCCGGGCGCGATTATCTCAACCGGCTCAACGGGCGCACCGCGGAGCAGGATTATGAGTGGTTCGCGCCGCGCGTCGGGCTGCTGTTCGAGACCGGGGACGCGCAGGTCTATGCGAACTTCACCCGATCGGTCGAGCCGCCGCATTTCGGGGCGCTGGCGCAGACCAACAGCCTTGGATCGGTGTTCGTGCCGCTCGACCCGCAACGTGCCTGGACGGCAGAGATCGGCACGCGCGGACGCAGTGGCGCGGTGGCGTGGGATGTCACCGCCTATCGTGCGTGGGTGAAGGGGGAGTTGCTGAGCTTCGTGATCGTGGCGACCATTCCCTCGACCATCTTCAACGCCGACAAGACGGTGCATCAGGGGATCGAGGCGAGCCTGGACTGGTGGATCCTGGACGGGTCGGAAGGGAGGCTGCGGCTGCGCCAGACCTATGCCTGGTCGGATTTCCGGTTCGACAATGATCCGGTCTATCGCGACAACCGGCTGCCGATCGCGCCGGTGCATTCGTACCGGGCCTCGCTGCGCTACGAGGGCGGGAGCGGGCTGTTCGTCGAGCCGAACCTCGACTGGCGGCCGCAATCGACCTGGGCGGACTACAACAACTCGATGAAGGTGCCCGGCTATGCGCTGCTGGGCATCGGGGCGGGGTTCGAGCTGGGCGGGGTGACGTTGTTCGCCGATGCCAGGAACCTGACCGACAAACATTATGTGTCGGATCAGTCATCGGCGATCACCGCGACTGCTGCGAGTGCGATCTTTCACCCCGGTGAGGGGCGGACGGTGATGTTCGGGCTGCGGACGCGGTTCTGAGGTAGCTCAAGCCCCTCCCCTTTGGGGGAGGGGCTTTTTATGCACACCCGCCATTCCTCACCCGGCTTACGCTGCCCATGCCTAGGATGGTCTTGGCGCGGCGGGAGGCGGTGGCAGATCGGGTGGGCGGTTACAGCACGTAGCGGCTGAGGTCGGTGTTGCGGGCGATGCTTGCCAGTTGCGATTCGACATAGGCGGCGTCGACCACCAGTTCGGTGCCCGAGCGATCCTCGGCGTCGAAGCTGATTTCCTCCAGCAGCTTTTCCATGACCGTCTGCAGGCGGCGGGCGCCGATATTTTCGACTTCGCCATTCACCTCAGCCGCGATGCGGGCGACGGCGCGGATGCCGTCTTGCGTGAAGCGGACATCGACGCCCTCGGTGCCGATCAGCGCGCGATATTGTTCGGGCAAAGATGCCTTGGTGTCCGACAGGATCGCGACGAAATCATCCTCGGTCAGGCCCTTGAGCTCGACACGGATCGGCAGGCGGCCCTGAAGTTCGGGGAGCAGGTCGCTCGGCTTGGCGACGTGGAATGCGCC
>CAYMUJ010000189.1:0-3191 GCA_964393565.1 uncultured Stakelama sp.
CGGCTGAAGCGACAGATTTGCGACAAAGTTGAAAACGATTCGCATTAGTGTTGACAGTGCGAACGACTCTCAATAGCGGAGCCCCAACGACAATCAAAAGGGGTTTCCATGTCTCGTAGCTCGTCCGAGGCGCAGCGCGCCACGCCTGCATTCCTGGCGCTGGCCGCAGTCGGTTTTGTTGCATCGGCGCCGACGGCGTTCGCCCGGGATATCGACCCGGTTGCGGCGGTCGACCAACAGCGCGACGCTGAACGCAGCGATGTCGTTGTGGAGGGTGAACGGATCCGTGAGCGCGAGAACGCCAAGGCCACTGCCCCGCTGGTCAACACCCCGCGTTCGGTCACGCTGATTCCCGAGGAGGTCATCAAGGAAACCGGTGCGGCGACCTTTGTCGATGCGCTGCGGCAAACCCCGGGGATTACATTTGGCGCTGCGGAAGGCGGCAACCCGATCGGTGATCGCCCCTTTATCCGCGGCATCGACACCCAGGGGTCGATCTTCCTGGATGGCGTGCGCGATCTGGCGGCGCAGAGCCGCGAAGTGTTCGCGGTCGAGCAGATCGAGATTGTGCGCGGCAGCGACAGCACAAGCGGTGGACGCGGCAGCGCTGGCGGCGCGATCAACATCATTTCCAAGCTGCCACGCGGGCGCACCGCAGTCAGCGGTACGCTGAGCTATGGCAGTGACGACTATAAGCGTGTCACGCTTGATGCGAATTACCGCATCGACAAGCAGGTCGCGGTCCGGGTCGCGGCGATGTATCATGATCAGGACATCGCCGGACGGGATGCGCTGTGGAGCGAACGCTGGGGTGTCGCGCCGTCGATCACGCTCGGCATCGATGGACCGACCCAGCTGACGGCAGCCTATTATCATCTTGAAACCGACGAACTGCCCGACAGCGGCTTCCCCTATCGCTATGTTGCATCGACCAGCGTCAGCAACGCCCCGACCACGGGCTTCGTGATTTCCGAGCCGGCGATCGGAGAGTTCACCACAGCGAGCGGCGCGACCGGAAATATCGATCCCGACAATTTCTATGGCCTGGTCGATCGTGATTTCCGTCGCACCATGGTCGATCAGGCGACGATCCGTGCTCAGCATGACTTTGGCGGGATCACGCTGCGTAACACCGCGCGCTGGTCGCGGACCGAGCAGAGCTATATCTATACTCAGCCGGATGACAGCCAGGCGAATGCCTATGGCATTCCCGCAGGCGGCCGGAATGTCGGGACGTTGCCCAGCGGGCAGTTCAACGACTATACGGCCGGTGGCCGCGTCTGGCGGCGTGCCAATTCGCGCTATGGCGTGACTGAATCGGTGATCAATCAGGTTGATCTGTTCGGCAAGTTCGAGACCGGCCCGCTGAAGCACAGTTTTGCGGTTGGCGGCGAACTGTCCTGGGACCAGGCATATCGCGGGACATATGTGTCGCAGGGCGGCGCGGTGATCAACACCGGTACCAACAACGCAACCACCGGTGGGCGTTGTGGCACAGCGCCGGGCAATGCGCCGTATAATTGTGCCGACCTGTTCAATCCCAACCCTTATGATCCATGGGTCAACCTGATCGGCGGGGTGGCGACGCCGATCGTACGCAGCTCGGTCGATACCCGGACACTGCAATATGGCGAAACCAAAGCGGTATATGCGTTTGACAGCATCACCTTTGGCCCTGCCATTCTCAATCTGGGTATCCGCTATGACGACTTCCAGTCGCGGGTCCGCTTGCCGCTCAGCGGTGGCGTCCGGACCGAGGTGCGGCGCCGCGACCAGCTTTGGAACTATCAGGCCGCGCTGACCGTCAAGCCGACTGATGCGACCAGCATCTATGCGACCTTCTCGACGTCGTCGACGCCGCCGAACAGCCTGTTGGGTGAAGGACAGGAGGGCAATGCGCTGCCCACTACCGGTTCGGTCCAGGCTGTCGCCGACTCGCTTGAGGTGGAAAAGAACCGGTCGTTCGAGATCGGCGCCAAGGCGCAACTGTTCGGCAACCGGCTGGGGCTTACAGCGGCGGTTTTCCGCACTGAAACCGACAATGCGCGCGTCACCAGCGAAACCAACACCATTGCGTTTATCGGCAAGCGCGAGGTGCAGGGCGTCGAACTCAGCATCAATGGCCAGATCCTGCGCGGATGGAATGTGTTCGGTGGCTATACCTATCTGGATGCCGAGATTGTCGACGGCGGCTTTACCGCTTTCACCCTGCCGGGCGATGCGACGACCGCAGCGCGTACGGTTCTGCAGCCTTCGGTCAACACCGGGCGCCGTTTTCCGAACACGCCCGAACATGCCGCATCGCTGTGGTCGACCGTCAGAGTGACGCCGCGCTTCACGGTCGGCGGCGGCGCCTATTATCAAAGCCGGGTGTTCGGCGGTTATGCCGACAACCGCTATGTCAGCGGTACCGGCGCCAGCGCGCAGGTGGTGCCGGCCACGGTTGTCGTGGCCCGATCGGTGCCGGGCTATACCCGCTTTGACGCAACCGCATCCTACCGTTTCGATGAGCGGCTGTCGTTGCAGATCAATGTCCAGAACCTTGCCGACAAGCGCTATTTCGCAACCGCTTATGCATCGCACTATGCTCAGATCGCCCCCGGACGTTCGGCATTCGCGACCCTGAACATCAGGTTCTGAGCTAAAGGGGGAGGAGCGGGTGAGGGCAATCCCTGTCCCCCCGCCTTTCATCCGCTCCAACCCCCTTTCCCGCAGCGCCGCAGAAGCAGCACCGGCCTATTCCCCCACCCGGGCACCCATTTAGGATAGGCTGCCTGGGTGCCCGGGTGGGGGAGCGGGCGGGTGTTGCAACCGTTTCAGCTTTGCTGAAATCAAACTGGAAGAAGCCACATGCTGATCGCTATTCCCGACCTGCTCGATCCCGCGACGCTTGCCGGGCTGCGCGCGACCATCGATGTTGCCGGGTGGATCGACGGCAATGCGACCTCCGGCCATCAGTCGGCGCTGGCCAAGCAGAATGAGCAATTGCCGGAGGACAGCGCAGCGGCGAATGCGGGGGGCAAGGTGATCCTCGACGCGCTCGGGCGTTCACCATTGTTCTTTGCGGCGGCCTTGCCGCTCAAGGTGTTTCCGCCCTTGTTCAACCGCTATGGCGTCGGCCAGACCTTTGGCATTCATGTCGACAGCGCGATCCGTATCCAGCGCGGCAGCGATTTTCGCATCCGCAGCGA
>CAYMUJ010000190.1:0-3157 GCA_964393565.1 uncultured Stakelama sp.
GAAACCCGTGCTGCGTCGCCCGTGATGTCCACCAAGGCCGGTGATCCGGGCGCGTTTGCCGGGTTCGACCTGAGCCGCGTGCCGTCGCCCTGCTTCGTCGTTGATGCGGCGGCGGTGGAGCGGAACCTCCAGACCATCGCCGATGTGCGGGACCGCGCGGGGGTGAAGATCCTGCTGGCGCTCAAGGCGTTTTCGATGTGGTCGCTGGGCGATCTGGTGGGCAAGTATCTCGACGGGGTTGCGACGTCGGGCCTGTGGGAAGCGCGGCTTGCCAAGAATCACTATCATGGTGAGATTGCAACCTATTGTTCGGGCTATAAAAAGTCGGACATGGCGGAGGTCTGCGCGATTTCCGATCATGTGATCTTCAATACCCCGTTCCAGCATGCGGCGATGAAGCGCGAGCTGGCGGCAGCGCGGGCGCGGGGCGAGACGTTCGAGGTCGGGCTGCGCCTCAACCCGATGCACAGCGAGGGTGAGGTTCAGAAATACGACCCCGCTCAGCCGCATTCGCGCCTCGGCTTTCCCGCCGATCAGCTGAAGGCCGAGCATCTGGAGGGCGTGGACGGCATCCATGTCCATTCGCTGTGCGAACAGGATTTCCCGCCGCTGCGCCGGACATGGGAAGCGCTGAAGCCGCGGATTGCGCCCTATCTGGGCCAGCTGAAATGGCTCAATTTCGGGGGCGGGCATCATATCACCCGCGCCGATTACCAGCGCGACGATCTGGTCGATTTCCTGAAACAGGTGCGCGACGAGACCGGTCTTGAGGTGATCCTGGAGCCGGGCGAGGCGATTGCGCTGGATACCGGCATCCTGATCGGCGAGTTCGTCGATGTCTTCACCAACGGCATGCCGATCGGCGTGGTCGATATCTCCGCCACCTGCCACATGCCCGATGTGATCGAGGCGCCGTACCGCCCGGCGATGCTGGGCGAGGAGGGCGATGTGCTGGTGCGGCTGGGCGGGCCCTCGTGCCTGGCCGGGGATATCCTGGGCGATTTCCGCTTTCCGGAATGGCCGGTGCCGGGACAGCGCTTCGCGTTTCTCGATCAGGCGCATTATTCGATGGTCAAGACGACGACGTTCAACGGCGTCCCGCTGCCCAGCATCGCGCTGTGGGACAGCCGGACCGACGATCTGCGGATCGTGAAGTCGTTCGGCTATGCCGATTTCGAGGGGCGGCTGTCGTAAACGCTCGATCCTCCCCTGTAAGGGGAGGTGGCAGCGCGTAGCGCTGACGGAGGGGTGTCCCCCTATCGTGAGCGCGACACCCCTCCGACGCTTCGCGCCACCTCCCCTTACAGGGGAGGATTGAATGCTGTTCGCCACTGGCCTAATCGCGCCGCCATGCTGAACCTTTCCGCCATCACCGTCCGCCTGGGCGGGCGCACGATCATCGACCGCGCCAGTGCCGCGCTGCCGCCGCGCGGGCGGATCGGGCTGGTCGGGCGCAACGGCGCGGGCAAGTCCACTTTGGTCAAGGTGATCGCGGGGCAGATCGACCCCGATGAGGGCAGCGCCGATATGCCGCGCGGGGCGCGAATCGGCTATGTCGCGCAGGAGGCGCCTGCGGGCAAGACCACGCCATTCGAGACGGTGCTGGCCGCCGATACCGAGCGCGCGGCGCTGATGGCCGAGGCCGAGGGGCTGGAAGACCCCGATCGGCTGGGCGAGATCCACGAGCGATTGGGCGCGATCGACGCCTATACCGCGCCGTCGCGGGCGGCGCGGATCCTGGTCGGGCTTGGCTTTGATGAGGAGGCGCAGCACCGTCCGCTCGACAGCTTTTCGGGCGGGTGGCGGATGCGCGTCGCTCTGGCGGCATTGCTGTTCAGTCAGCCGGACCTGTTGCTGCTCGACGAACCGTCAAACCACCTCGACCTCGAAGCGGTGCTGTGGCTGGAGGATTTCCTCATTTCCTACCCCGCGACGATCGTGATCGTCAGCCATGAGCGGGATTTCCTTAACAATGTCGTCGACCACATCCTGCACCTCGATAAGGGCAAGCTGACGCTCTATCCCGGCGGGTACGACCAGTTCGAGCGGCAAAAGGCCGAGCGGCAGGCGCAGCAGGCGGCGGCGCGTGAGAAGCAGCTGGCCGAGCGGGCGAAGCTGCAGGACTATGTCGCGCGCAACTCGGCCCGCGCATCGACCGCGAAACAGGCGCAGTCGCGTGCCAAAGCCCTTGCCAGAATGCAGCCGATTGCGGCGGTTGTCGACGATCCGACGCTGGCATTCGGGTTCCCCGATCCCGACCAGCTGCGTCCGCCGCTGATCACGCTGGACCATGCCAGTGTCGGCTATGACGGGACGCCGATCCTGTCGCGGCTGAACCTGCGGATCGACCCGGATGATCGCATCGCGCTGCTGGGGCGCAACGGCAACGGCAAGACGACGCTGGCGCGGCTGCTGGCGGCGCAGCTGACGCCGCTGGACGGCGAGAAGGCGGCTTCGGCGAAGATGCGGGTGGGATACTTCACCCAGTATCAGGTCGAGGAACTGCACAGCGACGAGACGCCGTTCGACCATATGCAGCGGTTGATGGACGGCGAAAAGCCGGCGGCGGTGCGCGCGCAGCTTGGGCGGTTCGGCTTTGCCGGGGACAAGGCGATGACGCAGGTCGGCAAGCTGTCGGGCGGCGAGCGCGCGCGGCTGGCGCTGGCGCTGATCACCCGCGACGCGCCGCACATGCTGATCCTCGACGAGCCGACCAACCATTTGGATGTCGACTCGCGTGAGGCGCTGATCCAGGCGCTGACCGCCTATCAGGGCTGTGTCGTGATCGTCAGCCATGACCGGCACATGATCGAGATGACCGCCGACCGGCTGGTGCTGGTCGATGGCGGGACGGCGCGCCCGTTCGATGGGAGCATCGAGGATTACATCGCGTTCGTGCTGGCCAAGGAGCCGAAGGGCGAGGGCAGCGCGAAGGGCGGCGTCAACCGCAAGGATGCGCGGCGCGAGGCGGCCGAGGCGCGCGAGAAGGGCAATGCGATGCGCAAGGCGGCGAAGGCGGCGGAGGCGGAGCTGACCAAGCTGCAGGAAAAGCTGAGCGCGATCGATCGCGCGATGTTCGATCCCGCGAGCGCTGCGCCCGATCTGGCGAAGCTGACCATGACCGAGCTGATGAAGCAGCGCGGCGTGGTGGTGAAGG
>CAYMUJ010000191.1:0-3148 GCA_964393565.1 uncultured Stakelama sp.
GTCACCGCGCGACGGTTCTGCGCCCAGCTGGCTTCGTCCGAACCCAGCGCGATCGGGCGTTCCTTGCCATAGCTGATCGTGGTGATCCGCGTCGGGGAAACGCCGCGTGCGGCTAGGTAATTCTTGGCCGCATTGGCGCGACGGTCGCCCAGCGCTAGGTTATATTCGCGCGTGCCGCGCTCGTCGGCATGGCCTTCCAGCGTGATGCGCGTACCGGGATATTGCGCCAGCCATTGGGCCTGACTGTCCAGGATCTGACGCGCGCGGGCGTCGATATCATATTGGTCCAGATCGAAATTGATCGTGTTACTCAGCACATTCTGGCGGAAATGCGCGTCGGTGCCCGGTTGCACGGTGCCGCTGTCACCACCGCCTGTTCCGGGACCGGGGGTGGGTTCGACCGGGCCGCCCGGCCCGGGCGGCAGCGCTTCGGGGCGCTTTTTCTGGCAGCCGGCAACGGCAACGGCCATCGTCGCAATGATCAGGGCGGTCTTGAGTTTCGCCATTGGTCTAGTCTCCCTTGGCTTTCTTGAAATTCGATACCCCTGCGTAACGGGCAGGGTATGGGCATGTTTTTCTGGACTGGCCGTTCAGGGTCGTAGCGGCCCCCATGCGGGATCGGAACCGTCCAGCTGGGTCGGGATCCGGCGCGACGTGCTGCCGGTCAGGTCGACCGACCAGATGTCGGACTTGCCCGATGGCCCCTGCGCCCCGCGTGAGAACAGCAGCACGCGGCCATTGGGCGCCCAGCTCGGTCCTTCATCGCCCCAGGCGTCGGTCAGCAGCTTTTCGCCACCCCCTGACGGGCTCATCACGCCGATGCGGAATCCGCCGCCCATGCGCGTGAACGCGATCAGGTCGCCGCGCGGGCTCCATGCCGGGGTGGCATAGCGCCCGTTGCCAAAGCTGATCCGCTGCTGGTTGGTGCCATCGGCGTTCATCACGTACAGCTGCTGGCTGCCGGAACGGTCGCTCTCGAATACGATCCTGCTGCCATCGGGCGAGTAGCTGCCGCCGGTATCGATTCCCGGCGCGGTGGTCAGCCGCTGCGGCGTCCCGCCATTGGCGGGGATGCGATAGATGTCGGCATTGCCGGCCACCGACATGGTGAACAGGATCCAGCGGCCATCGGGCGAAAAGCGCGGTGCAAAGGCCAGGCTGACATTGGTGATCAGCAGCCGCTGGGTCCGCGCGTTGAGATCATAGACATAGAGCGACGGCTTGTCGTCCTGATAGCTCATATAGGCGATGCGCCGCTCGTCGGGGGAAAAGCGCGGGGTCAGCACGATCGACTGACCATTGGTCAGAAACCGCAGATTGGCGCCGTCCTGATCCATGATCGCCAGCCGCTTGACGCGGCGGTTCTTCGGTCCGGTCTCGCTGACATAGATGACGCGGCTGTCGAAATACGGCCCCTCGCCGGTCAGGCGGGTATAGATCGCGTCGGAGCATTTATGTGCCGCGCGCCGCCAGTCTGCCGGGCTGACGATGAAGCCTTCCCGCGCCAGCTCGGTTCCCAGCGCGACGTCATAGAGGTAGCAGCCGACGGTCAGATTGCCGTCGCCATTGGCGCGCACGAACCCCTGCACCAGCGCCTGCGCCGTCGCACCGCGCCAGTACCCGAAATCGGGCGCCGTCACTTCACCCACCGGGATCGCGCGTACGCCCGTGGGGCCGAGCGGCTTGAACAGGCCGGAATTGCGCAGATTGTCGGCAATGATCTGCGACACCTGCCGCCCCAGCGCATCGGTGCTCCCCGCCGCCGTGCTCACCACCTGCTGCGTCGGCATTGGCGGGATGATGATGGTCAGGTCCTGTGCGCTCTCATCGGTCACGTCGATGGTCGGCAGTTCCTGGCTCTCACCCGCCGGCGCGGCTGGCTGGACGGTCGGCTGCTGCTGAGCGAAGGCGGGGGCCGCGACAAGCAACGCCGTGGTCGCGGCGAAAAGGGAGCGCAACTTCATTCACAGTCTCCTGTCGAAGGACAGTCGGAAGGCTTTCCAGCCGTCATAATATTCTTCGGGCAAACCCTTGAAGGGCGCAGCAAGCCGGATCGCCGCCAGTGCGCGCTCCTTGTGCAATTCTTGCTGCGGGCGGTTGCTCTCGGTTTCACCCGTCTGTTCGACGATGCGCGGCTGCCCTGCAAGCGATCCGTCCTTGTTCAGCCGCACTTCGACGATCGTGGCGAGCAAGTTGACGTCGGCCCCGGTCGGCGCGCGCCAATGCGGCTTCACCTGTCGCCGGATCAAACCGAACACCGACGAGCGCACGTCCGCGCCCATCTGCACCGCCTGCGGCGTCGTCGCCTTGCCCTTGCTCTGCTGGTCGGTCAGCCCGTCAAGAATGCCAGTCAGACGCCCGCCGCCGGGCTTGATCTGAGGCTGCGCGCTCTTCGGCTGCGCCTTCGACTGCGCCGCGTTGGTCTGGGCCTGGGTCCGGCTGTCCGGGCGCGGTGGGGTGGGGGCCTTTTTCGGCGCGGCCTTGGGCTGTGGCTTGGGCGCGGGGGCGGGGGCCGATTTGGGCGGGGTCGGATCGGGGCGCGCGATCGGCTGCGGATCGGGCTGGGGCGCGGGCGGAGGCGTGTCGGGCTCGACCGGGCCGGGCATTTCGGCGCGCTTTTCCGCCGGTGCCTCGCGGTTGATGACCGGCGCCTCGCTCTTCAGCCCTACCGCGTCGGTGATCGAAATCTCGATCGGCCCTGGCTTGATCTCGAGCGGATCGACCTTCGGCTTGCTCGTGAGCCAAACCACCAAGGCGAACAGCGCGACATGGCCGATCACGGCCACGCCGATCCCGGCACCTTCCCTGCGGTCGATCGCCAGCGCCATCAGCCGCCGTCCGCCGGCGTGGTGACCAGCGACACCTTGTTCAGCCCGACGCGGTTGAGCTCGCCCATCACCCGCATCACCTTGCCATAGTCGAGGCGCATGTCGGCGCGCAGATAGATTTGCGGCTTGTCCTCACCCGCCTTGGCGGCAATCTCCTCCAGCATCGGGGCCAGCGCGGTTTCGCTCAGCTCCTGATTGTCGAGGTAGATCACGCCCTTTTCATCGATCGCGATCTGGACCGGCTTCTGCTCCTGATCCAGCGGCTTGGCGCGGCTTTCGGGCAGGTTCACCTGCACGCCCGCCGTCATCAGCGGCGCGGT
>CAYMUJ010000192.1:0-3144 GCA_964393565.1 uncultured Stakelama sp.
CTGCAGGCCGATTTCAACTATCGCGAACGCGGCATGCGCACCTTGCTGTTCACGGCGGCGCTCGATCACCGGTCGGGGTCGGGGCGGATCGCGTCGCGGATCGGGCTGGATACCGAAGCGGCGGGCTTTACCGAAGACACCGACCTGCGCCTGCATGTCGAGCGGGAGATGGATCATGGCCCGGTCCATTGCGTGCTGGTCGACGAGGCGCAGTTCCTGACTGCGGCGCAGGTCGATCAGCTTGCCGCCGTCGCCGATGTGCTGGGGATTCCGGTGCTGGCTTATGGCCTGCGTACCGATTTTCGTGGTGCGCTGTTCCCCGGATCGGCGCGGCTGCTGGCGCTGGCGGACGCGCTGGTCGAGATCAAGTCGGTGTGCCGCTGCGGGCGCAAGGCGACGATGAACCTGCGCGTCGATGGCGAGGGACGGGCTGTGGCCGATGGCGCGCAGACCGAGATTGGCGGGAATGACCGCTACATCGCGCTGTGCCGCCGGCATTTCACCGAAGCGCTGGCAGCGGCGGAATAGGCATGCTGTCCCCGTAACGGTGCGCGCGCCGGAACCGGTTCAGCTTTGCTGAAACCAGCGCTATGGACGCGCCATGCATGGCTGGATCATTCTCGACAAGCCGCTGGGACTCGGCTCGACCCAGGGGGTGAGCGCGGTCAAGCGCGCGCTGCGTGACTGTGGTTACGGCCCGAAGCTGCGCGACCTGCCCAAGGTCGGGCATGGCGGCACGCTCGATCCGCTGGCGACCGGCGTGCTGCCGATCGCGGTGGGCGAGGCGACCAAGCTCGCCGGGCGGATGCTCGACAGCGATAAGGTCTATGACTTCACGATACGTTTCGGGGTTGAAACCGACACGCTCGATCTGGAAGGCAAGCCGGTCGCCGAATCCGATGTGCGACCGACGCGCGACCAGATCGCAGCGATCCTGCCGCGCTTCACAGGGCCGATCGAGCAGGTGCCGCCCGCTTACTCGGCGCTCAAGGTTGATGGCGAGCGCGCCTATGACCGCGCGCGCAAGGGGGAGGTGGTTGAACTGGCGACCCGCGCGGTGACGATCCATGCGCTGACGCTGGGCGAAATCGATGGCGAATCGGCTACCCTGACTGCCCATGTTTCCAAAGGCACCTATATCCGCAGCCTGGCGCGCGACATCGCGCTGGCGTTGGGCAGCGTCGGGCATGTCACCATGTTGCGACGGGTCAAGGCGGGGCCGTTCACCCTCGATTCGGCGATATCGCTGGACAAACTGGCGCAATCCGCTAAGGGCCGCACCCTTGAACAATGCCTCCTGCCGCTGAGGGCGGGGCTGGACGACATCCCGGCTCTACTCCTCGAACCCGGTCAGGCAGGGGCTCTCCGTCAGGGGAAAGTGCTGACCGGGATTGCCGCGAATGATGGCCAATATTTTGCGCTGGACGGTGAAACGCCGGTCGCGCTGGTCGAGGTTTCGGACGGAAACGTCCGCGTCGTGCGCGGTTTCAACCTGTAAAATGATGTCGAAGGAAGAACCATGACGATCACTGCAGAGCGCAAGGAAGCGCTGATCAAGGAACATGCCCGCGTCGAAGGCGACACCGGCAGCCCCGAAGTCCAGATCGCGATCCTGACCGAGCGCATCGTCAACCTGACCGAACACTTCAAGGGCCATGCGAAGGACAATCATTCGCGTCGCGGCCTGCTGATGCTGGTCAACAAGCGTCGCAGCCTTCTCGACTACCTCCGCAAGAAGGACGGGGATCGCTACACCGCACTTATCGCGAAGCTCGGGCTTCGCAAGTAACCGGAAAGGCGGCCTTCGGGTCGCCTTTTTGCCATTCCGGGCACCCGCCCGAATCCCTGGGTCGCCGGCAATCCGGCCAGCGGCCCGTAGCACAGGGGTGACGTCACCCCGCACCGCGCAGGCCGGACAGCCTGCAGATAGGCCCCGGGCGCATTGGGCGTCCGGTCCAAAGGAAATAAGATGTTCGACAAGAAGACCGTATCGATCGAGTGGGGCGGACAAACCCTGACACTCGAAACGGGCAAGGTTGCCCGCCAGGCCGATGGCGCCATCATGGCGACGCTCGGCGAAACCGTCGTGCTCTGCGCCGTCACGGCTGCCAAGAGCGTCAAGGATGGGCAGGATTTCTTCCCGCTCACCGTCCATTATCAGGAGAAGTATTCGGCTGCGGGTCGCATCCCGGGCGGCTTCTTCAAGCGTGAGCGTGGCGCGACCGAAAAGGAAACTCTGGTCAGCCGCCTGATCGACCGTCCGATCCGCCCGCTGTTCCCGGAAGGCTTTTACAACGAGATCAACGCCATCGCTCAGGTGCTGAGCTATGACGGCGAGAATGAGCCGGACGTGCTGGCGATGGTCGCCGCCTCGGCCGCGCTGACCATTTCGGGCGTGCCGTTCATGGGCCCGATCGGCGCCGCGCGCGTCGGCTATATCGATGGCGAATATATCCTGAACCCGACCGACGAGCAGGTTGCCAAGGGCGAGCTCGACCTGGTCGTCGCCGCGACACACGATGCGGTGATGATGGTCGAATCCGAAGCCAAGGAGCTGTCGGAAGAGGTCATGCTGGGCGCCGTGCTGTTCGCGCACGACGCTTGCCGCGAGGTGATCAAGGCGATCATCAAGCTGGCCGAGCAGGCCGCCAAGGAACCGTGGGAAATGGCGTCGTCGGACGACAACGCCGCGATCAAGGACAAGCTGAAGAAGCTGATCGGCAAGGACATTGCCGCCGCCTACAAGCTGACCGACAAGTCGGCCCGTTCGAACGCGCTCAACGAAGCGCGCGCGAAGGCGAAGGCGCAGTTCACCGAAGACGGCCTGTCGCCGCAGGACGTGATGGCCGGCATCAAGCTGACCAAGAAGCTGGAAGCCGAGATTGTCCGTGGCGACATCCTCAAGACCGGCAAGCGCATCGATGGTCGCACCACGACCCAGATCCGTCCGATCGTCGCGGAAACCCATTTCCTTCCGCGCGCGCATGGCTCGGCGCTGTTCACGCGCGGCGAGACCCAGACCATCGCCACCTGCACCCTTGGTACCAAGGACGCGGAACAGATGGTCGATGGTCTGAACGGCCTCAGCTATCAGCATTTCATGCTGCACTATAACTTCCCGCCCTATTCGGTCGGTGAAGTCGG
>CAYMUJ010000193.1:0-3136 GCA_964393565.1 uncultured Stakelama sp.
GACGCGATCCTCGCGGGCAAGGTGGCCGAGGCGGTGGACCGCCAGATCGGCGAGCTGTCGACCCGCAAGGTCGCGCGGCAGAGCTGGGACGCCAATGGCGCGATCATCCTGACCGCGAACCTCGACGAGGCGATCCCGCTGGTCAACAAGCTCGCGCCCGAGCATCTGGAACTGGCGGTGGACGATCCCGATGCGCTGTTCGCGCGCGTGCGCCATGCGGGATCGGTGTTCCTCGGCCGGATGACGCCCGAAGCGATCGGCGATTATGTCGCCGGGCCCAACCACGTCCTGCCCACCGGCCGCCGTGCGCGGTTCGCCAGCGGCCTGTCGGTGCTCGACTTCATGAAGCGCACCAGCTTCCTCGCGCTCGATGCCGCCGGGCTGGCGGCGATCGGCCCGGCGGCGGTGGCGCTGGCCGAGGCCGAAGGGCTGCCCGCGCATGCCAAGTCGGTGGCGCTCCGACTGAACCCGTAAAATCGTTCAGCCTGAGCTTGTCGAAGCCCCGTTCTTTCTTCCAACGCCGAAAAAGGAACGGCCCTTCGACAAGCTCAGGGCGAACGGACTAAGAGAGACTTATGCCTAGCCCATCCGCAAAGAACCGTTCCAAAGCCCGCGCCGCTGCGCGGCTTGCCGCCGTGCAGGCGCTGTATCAGCAGGAGATGGAGAAGACCCCCCTGCCCCAGCTGCTGACCGAATTTCACCAGCACCGGCTGGGCGCGACGATCGAGGACGAGGAATATATCGACGCCGATCCGACCTTCTTCGACGATATCGTCAAGGGTGTCGACGCGCGCCGCGACGAGATCGATGCGCTGATCGCTTCGAAGCTGTCGGTGGACTGGAGCTTCGACCGGCTCGACCGCCCGATGCGGCAGATCCTGCGCGCGGGAACCTATGAGCTGCTGGCGCGCAAGGACGTGCCGGTGGGCGCGGCGATCAGCGAATATCTCGACGTCACCGATGCGTTCTACGACCGGCGCGAGAAGGGGTTCGTCAACGGCCTGCTCGACGCGATTGCGAAGGTGGTGCGGGCTTAACCGACATCGGCTAGTTCGGCCCGACATTCTTGACCCGACCGAGCGCGGGCGGCTCCACCACCTGCCCGCGCGCGAACCACGCCTCAAGCGCGTCGAGGTCGAGCACGCCACCCGCGACGATCCGCCCGGCCTTCAGCGTCGTGAAACTGTCACCGCCGCCGCCGAGAAAATTGTTCATCGCCACGCGATAGGTCGCTGCGGGATCGAGCGGCTTGCCCTGCACCAATGGCGCGATGATCCGCTGCCCCTCCGGCCGCGAGGTGTCGTAGCTGTAGGTCAGGCCCGAGGGGAACAGCAGCTTCGGCCCGTCTTCGTTGGTGAATTGCTGTTCCAGCACCGCCAGCAGCTGCGCGCCGGTGTACTCGCGCACCTGCAGGTTATTGCCGAACGGCTGGGTGGTGTAGAGGTCGCCGAAGGTCACGGTGCCGTCTGCGGCGGGGGTGATCGAGGCACGCACGCCGCCGGGGTTCATCAGCGCGATCTGCGCCCCGTCCTTGCGCGTCGCGGCGAGCTGTGCGTCGGCGATCAGCAGGCCGAGCGGGGATTCGACGATCTCGCTATCCTCGTCGCGCAGGATCGGCGCCGACGCCTTGCCCACCGGGCGGCGGGCGAGCGGGGCGGCGGCGGCGGCGTAGCGCGCGACATGCGCCGCGACCGCCGGGTCGGCGGGATAGGTCGGGAATGCCGGGTTCGCCTTGACCGGCCCGCCCGCGCTGACCGCGCCATCGCCCTGCACGATCACCTGCCGCGCCGATCGCGCCGTGACCTTGCGCGTTGCAGGATCAAAGGTCAGGTCGATGCCGGTCAGCATCACGCCGTTGTTGCCCGCGCTGGTCAGCAGCACCGGCTTGGCCGGGTTGGTCGCGGAATAATCGCAGATATAAGCGCGGTGGGTGTGGCCAGAGACGATCACGTCCACGCCCGGATCGAGCCGTTCCATGATGTCGAGGATCGGCCCCGACAGGCCCTCGCACTTCTCGGGCTGGTCAGTCCGCGCGGGATAGCCGCCCTCATGCACCATCATCACGATCGCATCGGCACCCTGCGCCTTCAACTGCGGGATGAGCTTGTTCGCGGTCTCTGCCTCATCAGCGAAGCGGTAGCCGGTGATCCCTGCCGGATCGACATAGGTCGCAGTGACCCGCGTGGTCAGGCCGATAAAGCCGATCGTGATCTTGCTGCGCCCTGTACCGAACGTCTTGAGCCCGGTCGCGGGCATCAGGCTCTTGCCCGATGCGTCCAGCGTGTTCCCGGCGAGATAGGTGTAGGATGCGCCCTTGAACGGTTCGAGCTGGCATGGCTGCGCGATCGCATGCTTGTCGCACCCGCCCTGTTGCAGCCGCAGCAGCTCCTTCGTCCCGCGATCGAATTCGTGATTGCCAGCCGCATTGAACTCCAGGCCCGCCATGCTCAGCGCCTTAACCGTGGGTTCGTCGAGGAAAAGCGAGGACACGAGCGGGCTGGCGCTGGTCAGATCGCCTGCCGCGACGACGACGTTGTTGGGATTGTCCGCCTTGAGCGCCTTCACCGCCGAGACGAAATAGGCGGCGCCGCCCGCAGGCACCTTCACCGTGGTGCCGTCCGCCACCTGCACGTCGATCGGCCGCGCCGGAGTTTCGAGCGCGCCGTGGAAATCGTTGAACGCGATGATCCGCACGCTGACCGGAGCTGCGGGCGTCGCCGCGCGCTGCGACGCGCAGCCCGCGAGCGAGAGCCCGGCGAGCAGTCCAACGATCAGGCGCATATACAGTCTCCGGCGAGTCGGTTTCGCCGGTCAGGTAACAGCCTGTGGCTCAGCCGTCACCGACACGTTCGATGTCGGCGCCGACGCCCTGCAATTTCTCCTCAAGCCGCTCATAGCCGCGGTCGAGGTGGTAGATGCGGCTGACCTGAGTTTCCCCCTCGGCGACCAGACCGGCGAGGATCAGGCTCATCGATGCGCGCAGGTCCGTCGCCATCACCGGCGCCCCCACCATGCGATCGACGCCGCGCACCACGGCGGTGCGCCCGCTGACGGTGATGTCCGCGCCCATGCGCGCGAGTTCGGGCACGTGCATGTAGCGGTTTTCGAAGATCGTCTCGGTCAGCACGCTCGCGCC
>CAYMUJ010000194.1:0-3126 GCA_964393565.1 uncultured Stakelama sp.
CCGAACACGCCGCCGTTGGAGATGGTGAAGGTGCCGCCCTTCATCTCTTCCATCTTGAGCGTGCCGTCCTTGGCGCGCTTGCCGAAGTCGCCGATGGTCTTTTCGACCTGCGCGACGCTCATCTGGTCGGCGTCGCGGATGACCGGCACGACGAGGCCCTGCGGCGCGGAAACCGCGACCGAGATGTCGGCATAGTCGTGATAGACAATCTCATCGCCGTCGATCTGCGCGTTGACGGCGGGGATGTCCTTGAGCGCCATCGTTGCGGCCTTCACGAAGAAGCCCATGAAGCCGAGGCGGACGCCGTGCTTCTTTTCGAACAGGTCCTTGTACTTGGCGCGCGCTTCGATGACGGCGGTCATGTCGACGTCGTTGAAGGTGGTGAGCAAAGCCGCAGTGTTCTGCGCGTCCTTGAGCCGGCGGGCGACGGTCTGGCGCAGGCGGGTCATCCGCACGCGCTCTTCCTTGCGGCCGCCGGATGCTGCCGGGGCGGCGGTGGTCGCAGCCGGGGCTGCAGCCGGGGCGGCGGCGGGCTTGGACGAGGCGGCGGCGATCACGTCTTCCTTGGTGATGCGGCCGTCCTTGCCGGTGCCGGTGATCGTCGCGGGATCGACGCCATGCTCCAGCACCGCGCGGCGCACGGCGGGGGAGAGGGCGGCGGCGGCTTCGCCAGCGGGTTCGGCGGCGGGGGCAGCCGCAGCGGCGGCGGGCGCCGGGGCGGCAGCGGCGGGCGCTGCTGCGGCGCCCGAGCCGGCCTCGATCGTGCCGATCAGTGCGCCGACATTGACGGTGTCGCCGACGGCGACCGCGTGTGCGCCCATCACGCCTGCGACAGGCGCAGGGACTTCGACCGAGACCTTATCGGTCTCGAGGCTAGCGACGGGCTCGTCAGCCGCGACGGGCTCGCCCGGCTGCTTGAGCCATTCGCCCAGGGTCGCTTCAGTGATCGATTCGCCCAGCACGGGGACGAGGATTTCGGTGGCCATCTCGTTGGGTCCTTCCTGGGGATCAGGCGCCCGCCTTGCCGGCGGTCTTGGGTTCTTCGGTGGTGCGTGCGCGGCGGATTTCCTCACGCACATTATGGCCGAGCGCGTCGGCGATCAGCGCGCCCTGTTCGGCCTGGTGACGCTTCATCAGGCCGGTGGCGGGCGATGCCGACGCGGCGCGACCGGCATAGCGCGGACGCTGCGGCTTGATGCCCGCTTCGACCATGCATGCCTCGATATAGGGTTCGACAAAGAACCAGTAGCCGTTGTTGCGCGGCTCTTCCTGCGCCCACACCACTTCCTCGACATTGGTCATGCGCTGCAGGCGCTTGACCAGCGGATCGCCGGGGAAGGGGTAAAGCTGTTCGATGCGGACGATCGCGGTGTTCTTGTCACCCGCCGCATCGCGCGCCTCGATCAGGTCATAGGCGACCTTGCCGGTGCACAGCACGAGCCGCTTCACGTCCTGATCCGCCGGAGCCGACGGGTCCGACAGGATACGCATGAAGTGCGTGTCGCCGAGGAACTGGTCGGCGGTCGATACTGCGAGCTTGTGGCGCAGCAGCGACTTGGGCGTCATGATCACCAGCGGCTTGCGGAAGGTGCGGTGCATCTGGCGGCGCAGCAGGTGGAAATAGTTCGCCGGGGTGGTGACGTTCGCGACCTGCATATTGTCGCCCGCGCACAGCTGAAGGAAGCGCTCGGGGCGTGCCGAGCTATGCTCGGGGCCCTGGCCTTCGTAACCGTGCGGAAGCAGCATGACGAGGCCGTTGGCGCGCAGCCACTTGGATTCGCCCGACGCGATGAACTGATCGATCATGATCTGTGCGCCGTTGACGAAGTCGCCGAACTGCGCCTCCCACAGCACCAGGCTCTTGGGGTCGGCGAGGGCGTAGCCGTACTCGAAGCCGAGCACGCCATATTCGGAGAGCGGGCTGTCCAGCACCTCGAACCGGCCGTGCGGGATTTCGTTGAGCGGCACATATTTGCGCTCGTCGGTCTGGTCGACCCACACCGCGTGACGCTGGCTGAACGTGCCGCGGCCCGAATCCTGACCCGACAGGCGGACGCCATAGCCTTCCGACAGCAGCGAGCCGAAGGCCAGCGCTTCACCGGTCGCCCAGTCGAAATTCTCGCCCGTCTTGAACATGTTCGCCTTGGCATCCAGCACGCGCAGCAGCGTCTTGTGCGGGGATAGCCCATCGGGAACGCTGGTCAGCGTGCGACCGAGGCTGTCGAACAGCTTCTTGTCGATGCCGGTTTCGACGTTGCGGCGCGCATTCTCGGCATCGACCGGCGCGGACAGGCCGGTCCAGCGGCCGCCGAACCAGTCGGCCTTGTTCGCCTTGTAGGTCGCACCGGCGGTGAACTCGTCCTCGAGATGCGCGGTGAAGTCGGCGATGTGCTTGGCCGCGAAGCCGCTGTCGACCACGCCCTCTGCCTCAAGCCGCTTGGCATAGAGGTCGGCGACGCCGGGATGGCCCTTGATCTTGGCGTACATCAGCGGCTGGGTGAAGGACGGCTCGTCGCCTTCGTTATGGCCGAAGCGGCGATAGCACCACATGTCGATCACGACGTCGCGCTTGAACTTCTGACGATATTCGATCGCCATCTTGCACGCGAAGGTCACGGCTTCGGGATCGTCGCCATTGACGTGGAAGATCGGCGCCATCACGCCCTTTGCCACGTCCGACGGATAGGGCGAGGAGCGCGCGAATTGCGGGCTCGTCGTGAAGCCGATCTGGTTGTTGATGATGAAGTGGATGCAGCCACCGGTATTGTAACCGCGAATGCCCGAGAAGCCGAGGCATTCCCACACGATGCCCTGACCCGCGAACGCGGCGTCGCCGTGCAGCAGCACGGGGAGAACCTGCTCATGCTCCTCAAGGTCGTTGCAGTTGGTCTGCTGCGCGCGGACCTTGCCAAGCACGACCGGGTTCACCGCTTCGAGGTGCGAGGGGTTGGCAACCAGCGACATATGGACGCTGATCCCGTCAAACTCGCGGTCGGTGCTGGTGCCGAGGTGGTATTTCACGTCGCCCGAACCGCCGATATCGTCGGGGTTGGCCGAGCCGCCGGCGAATTCGTGGAAGATCACGCGATAGGGCTTGGCCATCACATTGGCGAGCATGTTGAGGCG
>CAYMUJ010000195.1:0-3125 GCA_964393565.1 uncultured Stakelama sp.
TGGATCGTCGACCGGCGCGGCGTGCCGATCGCCAACAACCGCACCGATTTCCGCGTCGACATCATCCCCGACCGCCTCGAAAACAAGGGGCAGGCGCTGACCGCGCTGCAACAGATCCTGCGCCTCACCGCCGAAGACGTCTCACGGATTGAGGACGATCTGAAGGGTGCAGCCGGGTTTCAACCGGTGCAGGTTGCCGAAAATCTCGACTGGGAACGCTTCGCCGCCGTCAGCGTGCGCATGCCCGAACTGCCCGGTATCGAACCCACCCGCGGCTTCACCCGCAACTACCCGGCCGGCGCTGCGGTCGGCCATCTGGTTGGTTATGTCGGCACAGCCTCAGCCAAACAGTTTCAGGAAAGCAAAGATCCCTTACTGCTCACCCCCGGTTTCAAGCTCGGCAAGGACGGGCTTGAAAAGATGCTGGAAGGCACGCTGCGCGGCACGCCGGGGGCAAAGCGCTCCGAAGTGACTGCGCGCGGCAAGCTGGTGCGCGAACTGGCGACGCGCCCTGACGAACCGGGCAAGACCGTGCGGTTGACGATTGATGCCGGGCTTCAGGAATATGCCGCCCGGCGCCTTGGCAATGAATCCGGTTCGGTAACCGTGTTCGATGTAACCAATGGCGATATCCTCGCGATGGTGTCCATGCCCTGTTACGATCCGAATGCCTTTTCGGACGGGATCAGCCGGGCGGAGTGGAAGATGCTGTCGGAGGACGACCATCTCCCGCTGATGAACAAGACGCTGCAGGGCCTCTACCCGCCCGGCTCGACCTTCAAGCCGGCGACTGCGCTGGCGATCCTGGGCGCCGGGATCGATCCCAATCGCACCGTCTACTGCAATGGGGGCTATCAGCTCGGCAACCGCCGGTTCGGCTGCCTCGGCCGCCACGGGCCAATGACGATGCACACTGCAATTGCGCGCAGCTGCAACACCTATTTCTACACACTGGGCCGCGAAATCGGGATCGAGCCGATCGCCGCCGCCGCGCGCAAGCTCGGCTTCGGCGCGGAATTCGATCTGCCCCTGCCCTCGCAACGCTACGGCACCGTCCCCGACACCGCGTGGAAGATGCGCCGGTTCAAGCAGGAATGGACCCAGGCCGACACGCTCAACGCTGCGATCGGCCAGGGTTATGTGCTGGTCAGCCCGTTCCAGCTTGCGGTGGCGACCGCACGCATCGCATCCGGACGCGCCCTGCTCCCCTCGCTCATCATGAACCAGCAGAAATTGTCAGCACGGCTGGACTTCGCTGAGGAACATCTCGCCATCGTCCGTGCGGGAATGGACGAAGTGGTGAACGGGGCCGGCACTGCGGGCGGATCGCGGCTCCAGCTCGACGGCATCCGCATGGGCGGCAAGACCGGTACGGCGCAGGTCCGTCGCATCATGGATCGCAATCGCGGCCAGGGCGGCGAATGGAAGTATCGTGACCACGGCCTGTTCATCTGCTTCGCCCCGGTAGACAATCCACGCTATGCCGCGTCGGTGGTAATTGAACATGGCATGGGCGGGGCCCGTGCCGCGGCGCCGGTGGCAAAGGACGTGCTGACCTGGCTGTTCGACCGTCAAAAGGCGCTGGACTCACTCAGCCGACTGGAAGCCGGATGGGGCGGCGACATCCGCACGCGCATGGCGGCGAAAGAGGCAGCGTTCCGCACAGCTCAGGGACTGCCCCCGCGCCCGGCACAGTCCGCGCCGGTACCCGTCGCAAGCCCAACGGCCACGCCGGCACCTGTACCGACGGCCACACCGGCACCATCGCCTGCCCCACCGCCCACCGCCGCCCCCAGTTCCGCACCGACATCGGCGCCGACCGCAACGCCTGAGGCTCCGCGATGAACACGATCGGATCGGGCTTTGTCCCCGCCCCCGTACTCCGCCTCCCCTGGGGCGCGCTGCTTCTGGTGGCGGGGCTCGGCATGTTTGGTACGGCCATGCTCTATTCAGCGGCCGGCGGCAGCCTGACGCCTTGGGCGCTGAGCCATGGCATCCGCTTCTGCGTGTTCCTGGCCATCGCGCTCGCCATGTCGCGCGTGCCGGTCGACTGGTATCGACAGCTCGCCTTTCCGATCTACGCCATCTGTATCGTCCTGATTATCCTGACGGAGCTGATCGGGCATGTCGCCGGCGGCGCGCAAAGCTGGCTCGACCTCGGCTTCATGCGGCTTCAGCCGTCGGAACTGACCAAGCTCGCGCTCGTCCTCGCGCTGGCCCGCTTCTACGAAATGCTTCCCGCCGGTGAGACCCGCAAGTTCAGCGCGATCTGGCCGGCGGTGATGTTCACGATGATTCCCGCCGGACTTGTGCTGATCCAGCCGGATCTGGGCACGGCCATGATGATCATTGCTGGCGGTGGTGCGATGATGTTCCTGGCCGGGGTCCCGCTGCGCCTGTTTATTGCCGGCGGGCTGGCCGCAGCGGTCGCGATCCCGCTGATGATCAACTATGGCATGCAGCCCTATCAGCAGAAACGGGTGCTGATCTTCCTCAATCCGGAACAGGATCCGTTGGGTGCCGGCTATCACATCACCCAGTCAAAGATCGCAATCGGATCAGGCGGGCTGTTCGGCAAGGGCTTTGGCAAGGGAACACAGGTGCACCTCAATTACCTTCCCGAAGGCCATACCGATTTCGTTTTCGCCCTGATTGCCGAAGAACTCGGCCTCGTCGGAGGCGTCGCACTGATCGCCGCCTTTGTCGCATTGTGCCTGTGGGCAATCGGCGTTGCAACACGCGCCAACAGCAAGTTCGAACGGCTCACCGCCGCCGCGATTGCGGCCACCATCTTCTTCTATGTGGCCATCAATCTGTTGATGGTGATGGGGATGGCCCCCGTAACCGGAATCCCGCTCCCGCTGGTCAGTCATGGCGGGTCGTCGATGATGACGGTCATGCTCGCGATCGGCATCCTGTTCGCGATCGACAGGCAAAATCGCAACAGCTCCAGCGGCGCTCGCTGGTAGGACGCATTTTTAGCAAAAACACTGTTGCATTCCGCAAACGCCCCCGCTATCCGCGCCACTCCCGAACGCGGCAAGCGGCTCTCCAGCCCCTTTGCTCCGCCCGGAATGGACGCATAGCTCAGTTGGTAGAGCAGCTGACTCTTAATCAGCGGGTCC
>CAYMUJ010000196.1:0-3072 GCA_964393565.1 uncultured Stakelama sp.
TCGGAGATGTTGAAGTCGGTCTCGACCAGCGTCTGGTGGATATGCTCCCACTCGACCGTCTTGATCGATGAGGTGCGGCCGTCGACCGGGGCGTCGACATCGCCGTCGACGCGCGCGAACGCGGCCTCGATATCGTCGGTGTTCGATGGCTTGGCGAGATAGTGGTTCGCGCCGAGCTTGATCGCCTCGACCGCCGTCGCGATGCTGGCGAAGCCGGTGAGGACGACGATCTTCATGTCCGCATCGCTCGCCCGCAATGTCTGCACGCATGCCAGCCCCGATGCGCCGCCCAGCTTCAGGTCCACCACCGCGAAATCCGGCGCGTGGTCGGCCAGCAGCGCCGCCAGCTCGTCATGGTTCGCCGCCCACAGCACGGTATAATCGCGCCGCTCGAATGAGCGTTTGAGCGTCCGCGCAAACGCCTCGTCATCCTCGACGATGATCAGCAGCCGCGCGCTCATCGCGGTGCCGCCATCGCCAGCGCCGCGAGTGGCAGGACGATCCGCACCCGCGCGCCGCCGTCCAGCCGGTTCTCGGCGCTCGCCTCCCCGCCCAGCTTGCGCAGGACGTTGACCAGCAGGAACAGGCCCAGCCCCCCGCCCGGCTTGCCCTTGGTCGAGCGATAGGGCTGGCCGAAGGTGGCGAGGATTTCGGGGGCGAAGCCCGTGCCGCGATCGGCGATCTCGATCACCAGCGCGTCGTCCTCGCGCAGCGCGGTCAGGGTCACGGTGCCGGGCGATACCTCGATCGCATTGTCGATGACGTTGCCGATCACCTGGCGCAGTGCGGGGTCGGACACGATGGTCACGTCCGCGCCGAACCGGTCGTCGAAGTCGAGCGTGCCGGGGAGCAGGCTGGCGCGATAGTCCGCGACGATTTCGGTCAGGAAGCGGCGCACGCTGGTCACTTCGGGCGCAACGCCGCGCGCTTCGCCTGCCGACATCAGGATGCCGCTGACGATCGCCTTGCACCGGCGCACCGCCCCGTCCATCTCGGCCAGTTCCTGCTGCAGCTCGGCATCGTCCCGCAGGCGTGGCATCGCGCGCCAGTCGCCGATCGCAACCGACAGCAGCGACAGCGGCGTCCCCAGCTCATGCGCCGCGCCCGAGGCGAGCAGGCCCATGCGGACGATATGATCCTCCTCCGCCGCGCGCTGGCGGACGGCGGCGAGCGCGGCGTCGTGGCTGCGCAGATTGCGGCTGATCTGGCCGATAAAGACCACCAGCAGCACCGCGATCAGCACGAAACAGACGAACCCGCCGAACAGGTACAGATTGACCGGATCGACCGGTAGATTGGCCGGCAGCACCAACGGCGTCGGGTCGAGCGACAGGATGCCCAGCGCGATCAGCGTCGCGGCGACGATCGTCCAGGGATAATAGGGCCGCAACAGCACCGCGCCGAGCACGATGTGCAGCAGGAACAACGCCGCGAACGGGTTGGTGATCCCGCCCGACAGGCTGAGCTGCACCGTCAGCGCGCCGACATCGAACAGCAGGGCGGCGGCCAATGCTCCGTCGGTGAAGCGCGCGCCGCTGGCGATCAGCACATGGCTGGCGATGTTCAGCGCGGCGAGCGTCGCGGTGGACATCAGCAGCTGCGTCATCGGCAGGTCGATGCCGAGCGCGAACTTGACCACCGCCACCGTCACCAGCTGTCCGCCCACCGCCAGCCAGCGCAATTGCGTGAGCAGCAGCATGTTGCGCCGCCCCGCATCCGCCGGCTGAAAGCCGGGCTCAAGGATCTGCCGGTTCACGAACCCTTGTTGGGCGCAACCGCCGCTTTGCGCAACACCAGCCAAATACCGACCAGCGACAGCAATGCCAGCGCGAACCAGGTCAGCGCATAGCCCAGATGATTGTCGGAAAAGCGCAGCACGGTCAGCCCGCCGCGCGGCCAGCCGCCCGGATTGGGGGCGGCATCGGCGTCGATGAAATAGGGCGCGGGGTTGTTCAGCCCGCGCGCGGCGGCGATCGCGGCGACATCGCGCGAATACCAATTGTCCGCCGCGGGATCGTTGCTGCGCAGGAAGCCGCCGCCCGGCTCGGTCACGCGCAGCAGGCCGGTGACGGTCACCGGCCCCGCCTCATTCCCCGCCGCACGGCTGGCGGCGTCGCGCCGGTCGGGGGGCACGAAGCCGCGATTGACCAGCACGGTGAAACGCCCGGTATCGAGCGGGGTGACGACCCAGTATCCGCTGCCCAGATCGCTGACCGCGCGCACCAATGTCTCGCGGTCGTGCAGGAACCGGCCCGTCACCCGGACGCGGCGATAGGCGTCCGCCTCGGCACTCACCGCAACGCCGGGAGCGGGTGCAGCGACCGGCGCGGCGGTGCTGCGCGTTGCAACCGCGTCGATCAGCGCATGTTTCCACGCCCGCCGCTCCACCTGCCAGATGCCCAGCGCCACGAACCCGGCGGCGAGCATCAGCAGCAGCGCCGCTGGAACGGCGCGCCGGAGCTTCACGGGACCTGCTGCTCCAGATGCAGCGGCATCATGTTGCTGTTGAGGTGGTGCATGACCCACAGCGATCCCGCCAGCATGATGAAGATCACGATAATCGTGAAGACGAGCAAGGTCAGCGACCAGCCGCCTTCGGACTTGGGGTTCATGTGCAGGAAGAAGATCATGTGGACGATGATCTGCACCACCGCAAAGCCCATGATGACGGCGGCCGTCACCCCGGCGCTGAGCGGCATCGTCATCACCAGCCAGAACGGGATCGCGGTCAGGATCACCGACAGGACAAAGCCGATCACATAATCGCGCAGCGTCGCGTGCGGCAGCTCGGCGACGGCGTGGTGCTCGTCATGATGCGCGCTCATCACAGCATCCCCATCAGATAGACAAAGGTGAAGACGCCGATCCAGATGACGTCGAGGAAGTGCCAGAACATGCCAAGGCACGCGACCCGGCGCTGATTGGCGGGGATCAGCCCCTTGCGCCCCAGCTGAACCATCAGCGTCACCAGCCAGATCAGGCCGAAGGTGACGTGCAGGCCGTGGGTGCCGACCAACGTGAAGAAGGCCGACAGGAACGCGCTGCGCTGGGGCGTTGCGCCCAGTTCGATCA
>CAYMUJ010000197.1:0-3052 GCA_964393565.1 uncultured Stakelama sp.
CACCGATGCTGTAACGGAGAAGCGTGATGCGTAAGATTCTGACCCTGGCGATGCTTGCAGGCGGCCTTGCCCTGTCGGCGTGCAATACGATCGAGGGCTTGGGCCGTGACGTCGAGTCGGCTGGCGAGACCGTCGCCAAGACCGCTGACGGCGCCAAATAAGCCGAAGTCGCTTGTTACCCTTCAGCGGCGGCTTCGGCTGCCGCTTCCTTTTCGCGGCGCTTGCGCGTGAACCAGATCGCCACCAGCGACAGGAAATATAGCCCGCACAGCGGCCCGGCGAGCAACAGCTGCGACCCGATGTCCGGCGGGGTCAGTACCGCAGCGATCGCAAACGCCGCGACCACGGCATAACGCCACGCGCCCTTGAGCTGCTCATAGGTCACGATCCCCGCGCGCTCGAGCAGCATCAGCAGTACCGGCAGCAGGAACGAGATACCGAACGCAAAGATGAACTGCATCACGAAGTCGAGATAATTGCCGACGGCCGGCAATGCTTCCTGCTTCACCCCGCCGCCCAGATCGCCTTCCATCCCGAGCAGGAATTTGAGCGCGACCGGAATCGCGAAATAATAGGCCATCGCTGCGCCCGAGCAGAACAACACCGGCGTCGCCAGCAGGAACGGCAGCAGCGCGCGCTTTTCCTTGCGGTACAGGCCCGGCGCCACGAACTGCCACAGCTGGTTCGCCACGATCGGGAAAGACAGCATCAGTGCGCCGAAGAAGCCGACCTTGATCTGGACCAGGAACGCCTCGAAAATCTGGGTGAAGATCAGCCGGTCCTGCCCCGCTGCGGCCAACGGATGCACCAGAAATCCGAAGATCGGCTTGGCGTAGTAGAAACAGAAGGCAAAGGTCAGGACCAAAGCCACCACGCAATAAAGCAACCGCCGCCGCAACTCGATCAGATGGTCGAGCAGCGGGGCTTCGGTGTTGGCCAGTTCGTCGGTGTCGCTCACGACTCCGCCTTTTTCTTGCGCGGCGCGCGCGGCTTGCGCGCGGGTTCAGCCGGGACCTCCGCAACCGCTTCCGTCGGCTCGGACTTCAGCGCGGGCGGTTCGACCATTCCCGGAGCCGGCTCCGCGACCGCGTCGGGCAGGACTGCCGGAGCAGCCCCCTGCGGGTTGGGATCATAGACCGGTGCGGGGAGCATCTTTTCGGGCGGGTGTTCGCGCATGATCCGCGCATTTTCCTCGGCCCATTTCTTTTCCAGCTCGGCCAGTTCCGCCTCGCGGACCATAGTGTCAAAGCCGCTGCGGAACTGGCTCGCCACGCGACGCGCCTTGCCGACCCACTGGCCGACAAAGCGCATCGCCTTTGGCAAATCCTTCGGCCCGATCACCAGAAGGGCGACGATGCCCACCACCAGAAATTCGGGCGCGTTGAAATCGAGCATCGATCAGCCGGTCCGCAAGGCCACAGCGCGAAGCTGCGGCGAAAAAATCAGCGCTCGTCCTGTGCCGGACGCGCTTCGGCTGCCGTGTTCACGTGCGGCTGCGGCTGCGGATCGACCACGCGCTTCGCCTCGATCTCCGCGGGCTTGGGTGCCGCGTCGTCATCGTCGGCCATACCCTTCTTGAACTGCTTGATGCCCTTGGCGACGTCACCCATCATGTTCGAGAAGCGGCTGCCCCCGAACAGAAGGATTACGAGAACACCGACGATCAGCCAGTGCATCAGACTCATGCTACCCATCGGAACTCTCCGTTGATTCTGCGCCTATCTAGTCGTCTTCGTCGGGGGTTTCCACCGCTTCCCCATCCCCGGCTTCCGAATGTGCCGCTTCAAACGCCAGATCGACCGGATCGAGCAGCCCGGCGGCGCGCAGATCGTCGATTCCGGGCAGGTCGCGGCGGCTCGCCAGCCCGAAATGGCTCAGGAATTCGGGCGTCGTCGCGTACATCAGCGGCCGCCCCGGCACCTCGCGCCGCCCCGCCGGGCGGATCCACCCCGCCTCCATCAGCACGTCGAGCGTGCCCTTGGATATCTGCACGCCGCGAATCGCCTCGATCTCGGCGCGCGTCACCGGCTCGTGATAGGCGATGATCGCCAGCGTCTCGATCCCCGCGCGACTGAGCTTGCGGCTGTCCTCGCGATCGCGGCGCAGGAAATTGGCCAGGTCCGGCGCGGTCTGGAAATGCCAGCGCCCGCCGCGCTCGACCAGTTCGATCCCGCGCCCGGCATAATGTTCGGTCAGCGCCGCCAGCGCCGCCGCAATATCCGCCTCCTCCCCGACATAGGCGCGCAGATCGGCCAGCGTCAGCGGCTGCTCCGCCGCGAACAGTACCGCTTCCACAGCCCGCATGGTCTCGTCGGGTGGTGTCATGCCTCGATCCCCCGCAGATACAGCGGCGCAAAGGCGGATTTCTGGCGGATCTCGACCCGCCCCTGTTTCGCCAGTTCCAGCGCCGCGACGAACGAGCTGGCCAGCGCCGACTTGCGATAGGAACCGCTGGCATCCTCGGGCAGGAAACTCTCGATCGTGCTCCACGCGATCCGCTGCCCGATCAGCTCGGACACACGGTGGATCGCATCCTCCAGCGTCATCACCGGCCGCACCGCGACGATATGCATCACCGGCCGCGTGCGTGCGCTGATCTGGCCATAGGCGGCGATCAGGTCATAGATTTCGGCCTGCCAGCGCGATTTGCGCACGGTCTTCAGACCCTCCGGCGCACCGCGCGTGAACACGTCGCGCCCCAGCCGGTCGCGCGCCACCAGCCGCGCCCCCGCCTCACGCATCGCGCTCAGTCGCTCCAGCCGCAACTGCAGCCGCAGCGCCATTTCCTCCGGGCTCGGCTCGATCTCCGGATCGCGCGGCAACAGCAATGCCGATTTGAGATAGGCCAGCCACGCCGCCATCACGAGGTAATCGGCGGCCAGCTCCAGCTTCAGCTCGCGCGCCTCGTTCACATAGCTCAGATACTGATCGACCAGCTGCAGGATCGACAATTGGCGCAGATCGACCTTCTGGCTCCGCGCCAGCGCCAGCAACAGGTCGAGCGGCCCTTCCCAGCCGTCGATGTCGATGGTGAGGGGCGCGGGATCGGTCA
>CAYMUJ010000198.1:0-2957 GCA_964393565.1 uncultured Stakelama sp.
TCTACCTGAAGCGTCGTTCAGGGTTAACAATGCGTAGTGGCGGGGAAGGTTGCATTCGACGGGGCTAGGAAAGCGACTGGATCATCGCCGCCTTCTCAGGCGCGTCTACCTCGCCCTCGATCACGTCACCGATTTGATCGAGCCGATCAATGATGTCGACGAGCAGCTCCTCATCGTTCGGGGAGTAGGCGATCTCGATCGGCAGTACCGGGACTCCCTCGCTTCGACCGATATAACCCCGACGGACGAAGGAAGCCCAGCGCTGGACTTCGACTGGACCGCACGTCTCGGTCAGCCACGCCTCGACCACGGCTTTTACCGCGCCTCTTGTGACGACCAAATCCAAAGCGCGGGCCGCATCCAGCAATTCAGAATGCTCACAAGCTTCAAGGGCTGCGAACTGCCGGACGTCGCCATTAATTACTGCCAACAAGCATTCTGCGCGGTCGATCGTCACTTCCTCCCGAACAGCTTCTCGATGTCGCCATGCGCCAGCTTCACCCAGGTCGGGCGGCCGTGGTTGCACTGGCCTGAATGCGGCGTGACTTCCATCTCGCGGAGCAGCGCGTTCATCTCGGCGACCGAGAGCATGCGGCCGGCGCGGACCGATCCGTGGCATGCCATCGTCGCGGCGACATGGTCGAGCTTCTCCTTGAGGCTCAGCGCAGATTCGAACGCCGCCAGTTCGTCGGCGATGTCGGTAACGAGCGCGATCACGTCACCCTTGCCCAGCATCGCCGGGGTCGCGCGGACCAGCATCGCGCGCGGGCCGAAGCGTTCGAGTTCCAGCCCGAACTCGGCCAGCTCGCCCGCACGCGCCTCCAGCCGGTCGCACGCCGGTTCGTCCAGCTCGACCACTTCGGGCAGCAGCAAGGCCTGGCTCGCCACCCCGCCGCTGCTGACCGCGCGGCGCATCCGTTCGAGCACGAGCCGTTCGTGCGCGGCATGCTGGTCGACCAGCACCAACCCGTCCTCCGCCTCCGCAACGATATAGGTGCGCGCCACCTGCCCCCGCGCGACGCCGAGCGGGTAGCTGATCACCGTCGGTACCGGCTCGGCCGCAGGTTCGGCACGCGCCTGGGGTGGCGCGATGAAGCTTGGGCGGCGGTCGTGCAACACGCTTAGCCCCTCCCCTTCAGGGGAGGGGTTGGGGTGGGGCCTGTCCCAAAGGAACCCGGTCTCGGTGAGACCCGACGGCCCCACCCCCAACCCCTCCCCTGAAGGGGAGGGGCTTTGCGATGTCCACAACCCCATCACCGCCGCATCGGGCCGCTGCACGCTGCGATGCCCTGCCCCGTCCAGCGCGCGCCGCAACCCGCTGACGATCAGCCCGCGCGCCAGCTGTGGATCGCGAAAGCGCACTTCGGTCTTGGCCGGGTGGACGTTCACATCGACCTGATCGGGCGGCACGTCGAGGAACAGCGCCACCACCGGATGCCGGTCGCGCGCCAGCATCTCGGCATAGGCGCCGCGCACCGCGCCGGTCAGCAGGCGATCCTTCACCGGGCGGCCGTTAACGAACAGATATTGGTGATCCGCCACGCCGCGGTTGAAGGTCGGCAAGCCCGCAACGCCGCCGAGCACGATCCCCTCGCGCTCGAAATCGATCCCGACGCTGTTCGCAGCGAGGTCGCGGTCGGTCAGCGCCGCAACGCGCGCGATCCGGTCCATCCCCTCCTGCACGGCCAGCACCCGCCGCCCGTCATGTTCGACCGAAAAGCCGATCTCGGGCCGCGCCATCGCCAGCCGCTTCACCACATCGAGGCAGGCGGCATATTCCGAGCGGGTCGAGCGCAGGAACTTGCGCCGCGCCGGCACCTTCTCGAACAAGCCCTCGACCCGCACGCGCGTGCCGGGAGGCAGCGCCGCCGGCCCCTCCGCCGTCAGCACGCCATTATCCACGGTTCGCGACCAGCCATCGGCACCGCGCGGGCGGCTCTCGACGGTGAAGCGCGACACGCTGGCGATCGACGGCAGTGCCTCGCCGCGAAAGCCCAGGGTCGTGACCGCATCGATCGCATCGTCGGGCAGTTTCGATGTCGCGTGCCGCTCCAGCGCCAGCGCCATTTCGGGCGGCGTCATGCCGCATCCGTCGTCGGTGACCTCGATCAGCTCGATCCCGCCGCCGGACAGCCGCACGGCGATCCGGGTCGCCCCCGAATCGACTGCGTTTTCCACCAGTTCCTTGAGCGCGCTGGCGGGGCGTTCCACCACCTCACCCGCTGCAATCCGGTTGACAAGATGCTCCGGCAAGCGTCGTATTGACATGCAAGCCGGTGTAGCCCAAGCGGCGCCATCCCGCGACCCGTATCCGCCAAAATACTTCGGCCGGAGTCGATCCGACCGAGACGGGTCAGGGTATGATTTTCAGTGCGAAACCCGGCCCGGGCGGCCGTGACAGAACGGTGCGATCAGAATGATTTTCTCCCGCTTTTTCAAGATGATGTCCCACGATCTCGCGATCGATCTGGGTACCGCGAACACGGTTGTGTACCTGCGCGGACGGGGTGTCGTCCTGAACGAACCGTCGGTTGTGGCCGTCGAAACGCTGAACGGGATCAAGCGGGTCAAGGCGGTTGGCGACGATGCCAAGCTGATGATGGGCAAGACGCCGGGTTCGATCGAAGCGATTCGTCCGCTGCGCGACGGCGTGATCGCCGACATCGACGTGGCCGAAGAGATGATCAAGCACTTCATCCGCAAGGTCACCGGACAGCGCAAATTCATGCGCTGGCCCCAGATCGTGATCTGCGTCCCCTCGGGCTCGACCAGCGTCGAACGCCGCGCGATCCGCGACGCGGCACAGAATGCCGGCGCGTCGCAGGTCTGGCTGATCGAAGAGCCGATGGCGGCGGCAATTGGCGCCGACATGCCGGTGACCGAACCGATCGGGTCGATGGTCGTCGATATCGGCGGCGGCACGACCGAAGTCGCCGTGCTTTCGCTGCGCGGCCTTG
>CAYMUJ010000199.1:0-2921 GCA_964393565.1 uncultured Stakelama sp.
CGTCCAGCACGGCGGCATGGAATCCGCGCGGATCGAACTTCGCGCCCAGCGCCGCCCTGGCTTTGGCCTTGGCTTTCAGGATCGTCAGCTGGCCGATCTTGTACGCCAGCGCCTGTCCCGGCATCGCGATATAGCGCTCAACCTCCGCCGTCGCGTCGGTCCGCGACATCGGCGAGTTGGTGACCATATAGTCGATCGCCTGATCGCGGCTCCACCCCTTGGCGTGCAGCCCGCTATCGACCACCAGCCGCATCGCGCGCAGCATCTCGTCGTTCAGCCCGCCCATGCGCTGATATGGCTCGACCGCGACGCCCAGCTCGTCGTGCAGCGTTTCGGCATAGAGCGCCCAGCCCTCAACATAGGCGGTATTCCCGCCAAAGCGCATGAAGGCGGGCAGCGCCGCATTCTCCTGCGCCAGGCTGATCTGGAAATGATGCCCCGGCGCACCTTCATGCAGGTACAACGTCTCCATGCCCCATGTGTAGCGCGTCGGCAGGTCATAGGCGTTGAAGTAGAACACCCCCGGCCGCGACCCGTCCGGCGTGCCCTGCGAATAACTCCCCGCCGCCTCGGTCTTTTCGCGATAGGCCGGCACCGGCCGGATTTCGAGCGGGGTCTTGGGGATCAGCGAAAATTGCTCGGCAATCCGTGCGTCTACGCGCTTGCCGATCGCCTCATATCCGGCGCGCACCGCGTCGGCGCTTTCGGGCTGAAAGCGCTTTTCGGTGCGAAGGTGCGTGAAGAATTCCTGCAAGCTGCCGGTAAACCCGACCCTGGCCTTCTGCGCCTCCATCTCCGACAGGATCCGCTTGACCTCCGACAGCCCCAGATTGTGGACATAATCCGCCGTCAGCGGCAGCGTCGTGTTGCTCTCGATCGCATAGGCATAGAGCGCCGCTCCCCCCGGCAGCGCCGACAGACCCACGCTGTCGCGCGCGGCGGGCAGATATTCATTGGCCAGGAAGTCGCGGATCTTTTTGTGCGCGGGCAGGATCACGTCGCGGACTTGGCGCGCATAGGCCGCCTTCAGCCGCGTCTGATCCGCCGCCGAAATCCCGTCGGGGAATTTGGTGACGGGCGCGTAGAAGACCGACTCCTCCACCCCCTGCCCGATCAGATTGTCGAACTGGTCGATCATGTTGGTGACGACCAGCCTGGGCTGGACGATCTTGCGCTTCATCCCCTCCCGGAACAGGCCGATCACGCGGTCATAGGTTTCGGCATATTGGGCGTTGCGCTTCAGGTTATTCTCGTAATCCACGACCGTCCTGAACGGTGCCGCGCCCTGTCCCGATGCGAAATCGGGGTAGAAGGACTGAAAGCCGGTGAAATGGTCGATCGGCAGATATTTGGACACCGCCAGAATCGTGTCGCCGAACCCCTTTTGCGCGCGCAACTGGTCAGCCTCGAACACGTCGTACGCGATTCTGTTGACCTTGGTCAGCTTCGCCCGGTCGATCTTGCGCAGCGCCGCCAGATCCGCCGCGCTCGCCGCCTTTTCCGCCGCGACATAGGCATCGGTATAATAGGCGCCGAGCTGGTCGGCATAGCGCATGTCGCCGCGGAACAGCGCCATCAGCGGGTTACGCTTCAGTGAAGCCTCGTCACTGGCGTGAAACAGCGCCTTGAGCTTCGCGTCCTCCGCCCCCTCACCCGGCTGCGCCACCGGGGCCGGTTGCTGCTGCGCGACGGCGGGCATGGCGGAAACGCCGGCAAGCAGGGCGGCAAGAAGAAGCGGAACGCGCATGGGAAAATCCTTGGACCTGGTGTGATAGCCGGACATTACACCCGGGGGACGGTCGCGCAAGGCTGCACCGCAATCGCGCAACCCGTGCGCCGCGCTGCCCATTTGTTAGGCAGTTGTTAACCCGCACCCGCGCCGTTCCGTGCTTTTGCGCGGTTCCCGAAACTGGCACGCCCCATGCAAAGTCGCGCGACAGGGGCGTTCCGCTTGATCGTGATCCAATCCGCCGTCACCCTGACTGCGGATCCGGACCGGTCGGGAATCGCACCGGCGTCACGAAGGGAAAGAACCGTGAAAAAGATCGAAGCCATCATCAAGCCGTTCAAGCTGGATGAGGTGAAGGAGGCGCTTCACGAAGTGGGGGTGTCGGGCATCACCGTGACCGAGGCCAAGGGCTTTGGCCGTCAGAAGGGACATACCGAGCTGTATCGCGGCGCGGAATATGTCGTCGACTTCCTGCCCAAGGTGAAGCTGGAAGTGGTGGTCGAGGACGCGCTGGCCGAGCGCGTGGTCGAGGCGATCGCCAATGCCGCGCAGACCGGCCGCATCGGCGATGGCAAGATTTTCGTCACCGCCATCGAAACCGCACTGCGCATCCGCACCGGCGAGCGTGACGAGAACGCGATCTGACCGACCGCAGCGCGCCGAATTGACGCACTGCAAAAATTTCACGAAGCTGCAATGCAGCGCAAGATGATTCTCCGCACCCGGACCCCAACCGGGGCGGATCAGAGCTAAACAGAAAGGGCTTGGTTCCAATGGCTAACACCGCCGCCGACATTCTGAAGATGGTCAAGGATCAGGAGATCGAATGGATCGACCTGCGTTTCACCGACCCCAAGGGCAAGTGGCAGCACCTCACCATGGTCGCCAGCGTGCTGGGCGAAGATGAACTGACCGACGGCCTGATGTTCGACGGTTCGTCGATCGAAGGCTGGAAGGCGATCAACGAGTCGGACATGATCCTGAAGCCCGACCTCGACGCGGTCTGGACCGATCCGTTCTCGGCCACCCCGATGCTGATCCTGGTGTGCGACATCGTCGAACCCTCGACCGGCGAACTCTACGCCCGCGACCCGCGCTCGACCGCGAAGCGTTCGGAGGCCTATCTCCAGTCGCTCGGCATCGGCGACACCGTCTATGTCGGCCCGGAAGCCGAATTCTTCATGTTCGACGA
>CAYMUJ010000200.1:0-2909 GCA_964393565.1 uncultured Stakelama sp.
TCGAGGCCGCTCATCAGCACGCCGACGCCGCCGTTGAGCGGGCCCATGACGTTTTCTTCCGGCACCTCGCAATCGGTGAAGACGAGTTCGGCGGTGGGGCTGCCGCGCATGCCCATCTTGTCGATCTTCTGACCGATCTCGAACCCCTTCATCCCCTTTTCGATGATGAAGGTGGTGATGCCGCGGCTGCCTTCGCCGGTCTTGGCATAGACGACCAGCACATCGGCATAGGCGGCGTTGGTGATCCAGAATTTGGTGCCGTTGAGGATATAGCGGTCGCCGCGATGCTCAGCGCGCAGCTTCATGCTGACGACGTCCGACCCCGCGCCGGCTTCGGACATGGCGAGGCTGCCGACATGTTCGCCGCTGATCAGCCTGGGCAGGTATTTCGCCTTTTGCGCGGCATTCGCCCAGCGGCCGATCTGGTTGACGCAGAGGTTGGAGTGCGCGCCGTAGCTGAGGCCGATCGAGGCCGAGGCGCGGCTGACTTCCTCACACGCGATGACATGTTCGAGATAGCCGAGGCCGAGGCCGCCATCTTCCTCCGCGATGGTGATGCCGTGCAGGCCGAGTTCGCCCATCGGTGCCCAGAGTTCGTCGCGCGGGAACCAGTCGTCGGCGTCGATCCGGGCGGCGAGCGGCGCGATCTGTTCGCGTGCGAAGCGTTCGGTGGTTTCGCGGATCATGTCCGCGGTTTCGCCGAGTGCGAAATCCATCTGGGGCAGGCTCATGGCGCTCTCCTGAAGATATTTTGCGGCATCCTAGCGCGCCGCGCGGCAGCTGAGAAATTGAAAGGCGGCGCGGGACAGCATAGACGGTATCTATGATCGAACGCTATTTGCTGCGCTATTTCCTCGCCGTCATCGATAGCGGGACGTTCACCGCCGCCGCCGCGCAGATGGCGGTGTCGCAACCCACGCTGTCGGCGGGGATCGCCAAGCTGGAGCGCGAGGTGGGCGCGAAGCTGCTGCGCCGGTCGAGCCAGCGGATCGAGCTGACCGAGGCGGGGTCGCAATTCGCGGTCCATGCGCGGCGGATCGAGCGCGAGTTCAACCTGGCGGCGGCGGCGGTGGGCGGGATCGCGCAGCCCGCGACATTGCGGCTGGGGGTGCTGACGACGATCGCGAGTGGCGAGCTGGCGGCGTTGGTCGCGCGGATTGCCGCCGATGCGCCGGGGCTGGCGGTCGAGCTGGTCGAGGGCAATGCGACGGTGCTGGCGCAGCATATCGCGCGCGGGCGGGTCGATCTGGCGCTGACCGCGGTGCAGGGCGACGCGACGGGCGATGGCGAGGCGTTGCGTAGCGAACCCTATCTGCTCGCCCTGCCCGTCGGGCATCGGCTGGCCGGGGAAGCGGCGCTGCCCGGCGAGGCGCTGGCGGGCGAGACGATGATCGTGCGGCGCAGCTGCGAGGCGCTGCCGGAGACCAGCCGCTACTTCACCCGGCGCGGCATCCGGCCGAGCTTTGCGCTGCGCACGCCAAATGACGACCGCGCGCTGACGATGGTCGCCGCCGGGCTTGGCGCGACGGTGGTGCCGGCGTCGCATCGGCATCCGGGGGTGGCCAATCCGGCGCTGATCGGGTTCGATCTGGTGCGGACGCTGACGCTGGTGCGGGGGGAGGATGCGCGGGAGGGGATGGCGCAGGTGGTGGACGCGTTGCGGGGGGTGTTTGGGGGGAGCGGGGCTGAGGGGGTGTGATTCTGGTGTCTGTTTTTGGTTGTAAGGCTGCTGCTAAGCATGCTCCGCTTCGGGCGGGAAAAATTGCGGTTCGTCGAGATGGAAGCGCATCTCGTCGTATTGGATGCCGCCGACCTGTTGCTTGAATAGTTGCAGAGCACTGACCCGCGGCAGCCCTCGCTCCTCAAGATCATAAGAAACCAGCCCATCTCCTTGTGGACCCAAAATCGTCATCAAAACACAGGCTCGGATCTGACCATTCTCGCCGAGTTCCTTAAGCCGTTTGAATCCCCATGAGCGCTGCACGGGCTTGAGAACAAGATGGTTGTCTTCCTTTGGTTGGGCTGAAGTACGTCGCACGACCCCATCCATGTCGATTACCCAGGACATATTGCTGAAGTCTTTTCCCTGCGCCTGCCAAGCGCGGCTCCATTTCATTGCCAAAGCTAATAATTTCGCCTGGTTGGCGCTCAAATCAGCTGCCGTGCCTTCGTATGGAAAGGGCGACGCGACCATGCCCGCGTAAAGGACGTTCTCTCCGAAAGCTCGCTTCTCGGCTTCAATAGCATATTTAATATTCTGTCGACGGCTGGGCCATATGAGGCCTTCACATTCTTGGAGCGTATGTGCGCCTGTCTTGGCGTCTCCTTCTAAATACGCTTCCAGCGACATTTCGATCAGTTCGGCAGCCACTCTCGCCAGCCGCTGTTCCTTCAACTTACGCTCCACCAAGTGGAAGCCAGCGCGAAGCTGCTCGAAAGCCTCTAGTAGTGCGCGACGCTGATCGACTTCCAAACGATTCGTAAGGGCGCATTTAAACCGATCGGGAGCGGACATCAGCACCCATGCCCAATTGTCATGGTACCGTCCTAAGGTTTCGAACTCCAGCAACTCCGCCCCCGCTCCATGCTATCCTGTGATATTGGTGCGTCTGTCGCAGGTTATCAATCACAAGTGCACGACGGCCAATCACCGCAATGGGTGGTATGCGAACCATCTCCCACTATCAGCCCGAGCGCGTTACGGCCGTCTGCGCGGCCGCCCCTTCACCACCGCTTCGCGGCGGTCCCCCTGCCCTGAGCAAGCTCAGGGGAGGACTGATTTGGGACTGACAAACCTGCCTTGCGCGTTAAGTGGGGCGAAAGGGAGACGGTGATGGGACGCTATTTCGACGAATGGCAGGTGGGCGATCGGATCGTGCATGCGCTGCGCCGCACGGTGACCGAGACGG
>CAYMUJ010000201.1:0-2855 GCA_964393565.1 uncultured Stakelama sp.
GCCATTGCAGCACGCCCCAAGCCCAAAACAAAGGGCTGAACGAATAGTTTAATACGCAACTGATCGGTCGATCACCCGGAGTATTCGCCACTTGGTGCGTTGCTCCGGGTGAAACGAACAGTCCATGACCGCTTCTAACCGTGCCTTTCGACCCAACAGGCACTCGAAACCGATAAAGGCTGCCGCAGCGAAAGCGCATGATCGATGGCACCAATCGCGACATCGAAAATGTGCAGGACAATGCGCCGCCTGACGGCGCGGTTGGCGGCACTGGCGGTGTCGTCAACAATCAGGATGGCACCGCGCAATAGTGCCCGCCCTACCTACCCCGCCAGCGCCTTCTTCAGCAGGTCGTTGACCACGCCTGGGTTCGCCTTGCCGCCCATCGCCTTCATCGTCTGACCGACGAAGAAGCCGAACAGGGCCTCTTTGCCGCCGCGATACTGTTCCAGCTGGCCGGGGTTCTTCGCCAGCACCTCGGCGATCACCGCCTCGATCGCGCCGGTGTCGGACGTCTGCTTGAGGCCGCGTTCCTCGACGATCTTGCCCGCGCTGTCGCCGGTTTCGAGCATGATCTCGAACACCTGCTTGGCGAGGCTGCCCGAGATGGTGCCATCGGCGACCAGTCCCAACAGTTCGGCCGCCTGAGCCGCAGAAACCGGCGACTCCTCGATGCTCTTGCCCAGCTTGTTGAGCGCACCGAACAGTTCCGACGTCACCCAGTTCGATGCCGCAGCCCCCTTTGCCCCGGCATCGAGCAGCGCGTCGAAATAGCGCGCCGTCTCGACCTCGGCGGTCAGCACGCCGGCATTGTACGGCGTCACACCCGCCGCGACGTAGCGCGCACGCTTGGCATCAGGCAGCTCGGGAAGCGAGGCGCGGCAGTCGTCCAGAAACGCATCGTCCAGTTGCAGCGGGAGCAGGTCGGGGTCGGGGAAATAGCGGTAATCGTGCGCGTCTTCCTTCGACCGCATCGACCGCGTCTCGCCGCGGTCGGGGTCGAACAGGCGGGTTTCCTGCACCACCGTGCCGCCGCTCTCCAGCAGTTCGATCTGGCGCTTCGCCTCGATCTCCACCGTCTGCATGACGAAGCGGACCGAGTTGACGTTCTTGGTCTCGGTGCGCGTGCCGAACTCGGCGCCCGGCTTGCGGACGCTGACGTTGACGTCGGCGCGCATCGAGCCCTGGTCCATATTGCCGTCGCATGAGCCGACATAGCGCAGGATCGAGCGCAGCTTGGCGAGATACGCCCCCGCCTCGGCGGGCGAGCGCATGTCGGGCTTCGACACGATTTCCATCAGTGCGACGCCGCTGCGGTTGAGGTCGACATAGGACAGGCGCGGATGCTGGTCGTGCATCAGCTTGCCGGCATCCTGTTCGACATGGATGCGCTCGACCCCGATCGTCTTGGTCTCGCCATCGACGTCGATCTCGATCGCGCCCTCGCCCACCAGCGGATGATAGAGCTGGCTGATCTGATAGCCCTGCGGCAGATCGGCGTAGAAGTAATTCTTGCGGTCGAAGCGCGACCATTTGTTGATCTTGGCGTCGATCGCCATGCCGGTGCGGACCGCCTGACGGATGCACTCGATGTTCGGCACCGGCAGCATGCCCGGCATCGCCGCGTCGACAAGAGAGACCTGCGTATTCGGTTCCGCCCCGAACGCAGTCGCGGCGCCCGAAAACAGCTTGGCGTTGGACGTGACCTGGGCGTGGACCTCCAGGCCGATCACGACCTCCCATTCACCGGTTTCGCCCTTGATCCGATACTCGCTCATCTTACCACCACTGCTCCGGCCGCGCCGTGAATCCTGCCCGCTGCTCGATCGCAAGGCCAGCGTTGAGCACGCCCTGTTCGTCCAGCGGCTTGCCGATGATCTGCAGCCCCAGCGGCAGCCCGTCCTTGTCCAGCCCGCCTGGCACCGACATCGCCGGAACACCCGCGAGCGAGGACGGCACGGTGAACACGTCGTTCAAATACATCGCCAGCGGGTCCGCAGTCTTCTCGCCCAGCGCGAACGCCGCGCTCGGCGCGGTCGGGGCCAGCAACAGGTCGCACTGCAGCCACGCCCGCTCGAAATCGCGCGCGATCAGCGTGCGGACCTTTTGCGCCTGGGTGTAATAGGCGTCGTAAAAGCCCGCCGAGAGCACATAGGTGCCGATCAGGATGCGGCGCTGCACTTCCGGCCCGAAGCCGGCGGCGCGGGTCGCGGCATACATGTCCTGCAACCCCGCCCCATCGGGCAAGTCGCGCTGACCATAGCGCACGCCGTCATAGCGGGCGAGGTTGGACGACGCCTCTGCCGGAGCGATGATGTAGTAAGCGGGCAGTGCGTACTTGGTGTGCGGCAGCGAGACCTCGACGATCTCGGCGCCCGCATCTTTCAGCCAGTCGATGCCCTGCTGCCACAGCGCCTCGATCTCGCTCGGCATGCCGTCGACGCGATATTCCTTGGGAATACCGACCTTCTTGCCGCGCAGATCGGGGTTCAGCCCCTGCTCCCACTTGGGCACGTCCAGCTTGAGCGAGGTCGCGTCCTTGGCGTCAAAGCCCGCCATCGCCTCCAGCATGATCGCACAGTCGCGCACGTCACGCGCCATCGGCCCCGCCTGATCGAGCGACGAGGCGAATGCCACCACGCCCCAGCGCGAGCAGCGGCCATAGGTCGGCTTAATCCCCGAAATGCCGGTGAATGCCGCAGGCTGGCGGATCGACCCGCCGGTATCGGTACCGGTCGCCGCGGGCACGAGCCGCGCGCTGATCGCCGCCGAGCTGCCGCCCGACGATCCGCCCGGTGCTAGCGGGGCATTGCCGCCATCCTTGCGCCGCCACGGGCTGATCACATTGCCGAAAT
>CAYMUJ010000202.1:0-2831 GCA_964393565.1 uncultured Stakelama sp.
TGGTCGAACCGATGATACCCATGGGAGTTTGTCCTTATCCGGGTTGGTTGAGAGGAAAATCGACGCTGCCCAAATAGCGATCGCTGCGCCGCACAAAAGTTGATTTGTGCGATTGCGAAAATCGGATTTTTCAATCAGCGAGCCGGGAACCAATCGGATTTGGCGCTCGGACGCCTCCACCCCGGTTAGGGTGGAGGCGCAAGGACGGCGTCAGGATATGCGCAGCCCGGCGGCAGCAGCTATCGCGACCCGGCGCTCCGTTTGGCCGCCTCGGCTGAGATGCTGGTGGGCACCACGATGTTGCCTGTCGCTGCGGTGGGCGATTGCGCGCGCCGCAGATCGGTGAACTGTTCGGCCCGTTCGGGGCGCGAGAACAAGTAGCCTTGCGCCTCGGTGCAGCCCTTGTCGCGCAGGTGCTGCAATTGCTCGGATGATTCAACGCCTTCCGCCGTCGTTTCCATGCCGAGGTTGTTCGCCAGCGTCACGACCGCGTGGACGATCGCCTGACAATCGGAGTTGTCCTCGATTTCGCTGATGAAGCACTTGTCGATCTTGATCTTGTCGAAGGGGAAACTGCGCAGGTAATTGAGCGAGCTGTAGCCTGTCCCGAAATCGTCGAGCGCGATGCGGACGCCGAAATCGCGCAGCTTGTGCAAGGTGGCAAGGTTGACCTCGCTGTCATGCATCAGGACGGTTTCGGTTATCTCGAGCTGGAGCCGCTCGGGCGCAATACCGGCCGAAGCGACCGCATTGAACACTGTCCCGATCAGCGCGGACGAGCGCATCTGCGCAGGCGACAGATTGACCGAAACGTGGAGATGTTCGGGCCAGTGTGCCACTTCGCTGCACGCATTGCGGATCACCCACTCGCCCAGTTGGACAATGAGGCCGGTCTCCTCGGCGAGCGGGATGAAATCGTCGGGCATCACAATGCCGCGCCGCGGGTGGTTCCAGCGCACAAGGGCTTCGAACGCCGTCGTTTCGCCGGTCTGAAGGTTGATGAGCGGCTGATAGTGGAGCTCGAACTCGCCTGATACGAGCGCCGCCCGCAGGTCCATCTCCAGCTGGCGGCGCGCCTGCGCGGCTTCGTCCATGCCATCTTCGTAGAGCGCCAGACGATTGCGGCCAGCCTCCTTTGCCGCATAGAGCGCCAGATCGGCCCGCTTCATCAGCAGCGAGGCTTCGTTCGCGCCTTCGTCCATGGCCGCAATCCCGATGCTGGTCGAAGACATGATCTGATGTCCGTCAAGATCGATCGGCTCGCTGAGCGACGCGAGGATGCGCTCCGAGATGGCCTTGGCCTCGGCAACCGCGTTCTTGCCTTTGATGAGCACGGCAAATTCATCGCCGCCCAGACGGGCCACGAGGTCATCCGGGCGCACACAAGCTTCGATGCGCCGCGCGGTTTCGATCAGCAACTTGTCCCCCGCGGGGTGGCCCAGCGTATCGTTGACCGACTTGAAGCTGTCCAGATCGAGGCACAGAACCGCGATTTCAGCCGCCCCTTGCCGGCGTTTGATGGCACGGCCGAGCGTCTCGTTGAACAGGAACCGGTTCGCCAGATCGGTCAGCCCGTCGTAGTGCGCCATATGGCTGACCTGCTCCTCCGCCCGCTTCTGGGCGGTCACATCCGATGCCACACCGCGCATCCCGCCGTCTGCGGAAGGTTGCCCCGTCAACGTCCACCAGCGAGGCGAACCGTCGATCGTCAGTTTGATGGTCAGATGGCGGAAGCGGTGGTGCAGTTGCAGGTGACTGCCGAGCATATCGCGCTCACGACCCGGTTCGAACAGATCCGGCAGATAGCTTCCCTCAAGCAGTTCCGCCCCGCGGCCGGCCGCTTGCGCAAAGCGCTCATTGGCAAGGCGGATGCGGCCCTCGCCGTCGACTTGCCACAGCCAGTCGGCAGCCTGCGATTCGAAATCGTTGAGCAGCAGTCGGATCGTTTCCGCATTCGCCTCGAGCGAAAGCTTGGCGCGAACCCTCTCGCAAAAGCGCTGCTCCCGGCGCGATGCTCCGTTGATCAGCACGACAGCATAGCACGCCAGAATAAGGCTGCCTGCAACGGACGGGGCGAAATCCGGGATCCACAGCGAGATCAGGCCTCCCACCGCAATCGGTGTGACAAACAGATGCGCTGCGCGGGACAGCGAGGTGTAGGTGGTGGCCGAGGCGCCCATGTTGCCAGCTGCAATGAAAGACGCGATAATGTACTGGGTCGGCGTCGCCACTGCGGCGATCAGCACCACGCCCACGCCCCAGTTGATGCCGGTAGCCATGGCAATGAATTCGATCATCCGCTTCTTCGCCGCGACCTCGCCGGGCGTCGCAAGCGCGGAGGTTACGGCCGCGCGGATCCGCAGGAATGCCAGGGCGACCATGCAGACGCCCCAAGCGCCTAGCGGCCAAATGAAGTGGGAATCCCAGACCGCCGCCACGGCAACACAGGTGTTGAAGATGGTCGCGATCGCAGCAAGCTTCGAATAGCGATTATTTTCGTCAACCTGTTCGCGCTGAACAACAAAATCTTCGGCTTGCCCCGCAGCCCCCGGCATCATGTGTCTCCCGATCATGCCGTTTTCTACGAGGGGTTAGGTAAATATCCGGCTAAATCCCGGTCGGAGCTGTAACCGGTAGTTCGGGAGCATTGGCTCGAAGCTGGAGGGAAAGCTGCTCCGATTCTGAAGGAATTTGTAGTCGTGCAGGCTCTTGTCAGATCGGCAGGGGCCTTGCCCCACCTGCCCGCGTCCTTGTCGCGCTACCGCTTACGCTATTTGAGCGCGGTGCAGCAGCTTGTGGTCGGCCAGCACCAGCGCCATCATCGCTTCGAC
>CAYMUJ010000203.1:0-2819 GCA_964393565.1 uncultured Stakelama sp.
ACGATCGGCTGCCCGGTCGGAATCTCCAGCGACGCGATGTCCGCGTCCGAAATCCCCGACAGATGCTTGACCAAAGCGCGCAGCGAATTGCCGTGCGCCGCGATCAGCACGCGCTTGCCCGCGCGCAGGTCCGGTGCGATCCGCTCTTCCCAATAGGGCAGCACGCGCGCGATCGTGTCCTTCAGGCTCTCGGTCTGCGGGATCGGGATACCCTTGTAGCGCGCGTCCTTGGCCAGGTCCCAGGGCGACCCTTCCTCGGGCAGCGGGGGCGGGATGTCGAAGCTGCGGCGCCAGATCTTGACCTGCTCGTCGCCATGCTTCGCCGCGGTCTCGGCCTTGTCCAGCCCGGTCAGCCCGCCATAATGGCGCTCGTTCAGCTTCCAGCTCTTCTCGGTCGGCAGCCACAGCCGCCCCATCGCTTCCAGCGCCAGGTTGAGCGTCTTGATCGCCCGGCTCTGAAAGCTGGTATAGGTCATGTCGAAGTCCAGACCCTTGTCGCGCATCAGCTCGCCCGCGGCCCAGGCTTCGCGCACACCCTGTTCGGTCAGGTCGACGTCCCACCATCCGGTGAAACGGTTTTCCAGATTCCAGGACGACTGGCCATGGCGGATCAGGACAAGCGTGGGCATGCAGGACTCCTTGCAATTTTGCATGCCCCTTACCGTTCAGGAGACGCTTGTCGAAGCCCTGTTCTTCTTCCTAGGAGGAAAGCGGCCCTTCGATAGTCGGGGGCGAATGGAGGCAAGGCGTGATCGAACGGCAAACCATCATCTATGACGGCCCGGGCGGCCCGTTTGAGGGCGTCGCGGCGTTTGACAGCGATGCGGCTGGTCCGCGCCCCGGCGTGTTGATCGTCCCCAATGTGCTGGGCGAGAAAGAGCAGGATCGCGTGACGGCTGAGCGGATCGCCGCACTCGGCTATGTCGGGCTGGTCGCCGATGTCTATGGTCAGGGTAAGCGCACGACGCGCGAATCGCCCGATCCGGCGATGTACATGACCCCGCTCAACGCGGACCGCGCGCTGCTGCGCGACCGGCTCTTGGCCAGTCTCGCTGCGCTCCATGCGCTGCCGCAGGTCGATACGCGCCAGACCGCGGCGATCGGCTATTGTTTCGGCGGCAAGTCGGTGATCGACCTTGCCCGTGCGGGTGGTGACGTGCTTGGCGTGGTTTCATTCCACGGCATTTTCGACGCCCCTGGCTATGATTACCCGACCCCGATTCGGGCAAAGCTGCTGATCTGTCACGGCTGGGATGACCCGCTGGCTCTGCCGGATTCGGTGACTGGGCTCGCGGCTGAACTGACGGAGGCTGGGGCCGACTGGCAGCTTCTTGGCTTTGGCGGTGCCGGGCATGCCTTTACCGATTCCGGCCTCACGGTATCCCCCCGCCCCGGCTTCGGGTACAACGCCAACGCCGATCGCCGCAGCTGGGCCGCGATGACCGCGTTTCTGGCGGAGCTGTTCGCCTGATCCATTCCTCCCCTGCGCGGCAGGGGAGGAATTCGAATCGTCAGGCCGGCGGCGTCTTCGGTTTCGCAGCGCGCGGCGCACGCGGCTTGGCGGGAGCCTTGGCCGCCGCCGCCGCCGGCTTCTTGCGCGCCGCCGGCTTCTTCGGTGCTGCGGGCGCAGCCTCCGCGACCGGCGCCTCGGGTGCCTTCTCCCCCGTCAGCTTTGCCGTGATCTTCTCCGCCGCCCGCGCCGCGATCAGCGTGGCGAGCGACGAGGCGGTCTTGGCGAAGTCATCCATCCCCGACGGCTTCGGTGCATCGCTCGGGGCCGGGGCGGGGGCAGGGGCCGCGGCCGCCTGTGCATCCGCGGCCTTTTTGCGGACATTCCCGGCCAGTGCGACCAGTCCCGCCGCAACAATGTCGGCGACCAGCGGATGCTTGGTCAGCTCAAGCAGCTTGGCGCCCTGCTCACGCAATTCCTTGGGCAGTTCGATCCCGGCGACGGTCTTGGGCAGCTTGGGCGTCTTTGTCGCCTTTGCCGCTTTGTCCTTCTTGCCGCCGGCCTTTTTCGCCTTGTCCGCCTTGGCCATGGTCGCGCCTCCTTGGTGTGTCAGTTGAGTGACACACCCGGAGGTGTGCCGTCAATCCGCGAATACCCGCTCGAAAATGGTATCGACCGCCTTGAAATGATAGTCGAGGTCGAACTTCTCCTCGATCTGCTGCGGCGACAGCGCGGCGGTGACCTCGGGATCGGCCTTGAGCAGTTCGAGCAGCGACAGCTCCCCGTCGCTCTCCCACACCTTCATCGCGTTGCGCTGGACCTGGGCGTAGCTGTCCTCGCGGCTCACCCCCGCCTGGGTCAGCGCCAGCAGCACGCGCTGCGAGTGGACGAGGCCCCCCATGCGATCCAGATTCTTCTGCATCCGCTCGGGGTAGACCAGCAGTTTGTCGATCACCCCGGTCAGCCGCGCCAGCGCGAAGTCGAGCGTGATCGTCGCGTCCGGCCCGATATAGCGCTCGACCGACGAGTGGCTGATGTCGCGCTCATGCCACAGAGCGACATTCTCCATCGCCGGGATCACCGCGCTGCGGACCATGCGGGCAAGCCCGGTGAGGTTTTCGGTCAGCACCGGGTTGCGCTTGTGCGGCATTGCCGACGAACCCTTCTGCCCCGGCGAGAAATACTCCTCCGCCTCCAGCACCTCGGTGCGCTGAAGGTGGCGCACCTCGACCGCGAGCCGCTCGATCGAGCTGGCGATCACACCCAGCGTCGCAAAGAACATCGCGTGGCGGTCGCGCGGGATCACCTGCGTCGACACCGGCTCGACCGCGAGGCCGAGCTTGTCGGCGACATGCTGCTCCACGCGCGG
>CAYMUJ010000204.1:0-2807 GCA_964393565.1 uncultured Stakelama sp.
TCGGCGACGCTGCGGCTGGGGCCGAAGACGGTACTCGCTGCCTTCGGCATGCTCCACCCGAGCCTGACCAAGCGCTTCGACCTCGACGGCCCGGTCGCCGCGGTCGAGATCTTCCTCGACGCGATCCCCGCCAAGCGCGCGACGGGCTTCGCGCGCGCCGCCTACACGCCCCCGGCGCTGCAGGCGGTGACGCGCGACTTCGCCTTCATCGTGCCGAGCACGCTGGCGGCGGGCGACCTCGTCCGCGCGGTCAAGGGTGCCGACAAGGCTGTGATCACCGACGCCCGGCTGTTCGACCTGTTCACCGGCGCGGGCGTCGAGGACGGCAAGAAGAGCCTAGCGGTCGAAGTCACGCTGCAGCCCGGCGAGAAGAGCTTCACCGACGCCGAGATCAAGGCCGTCGCGGACAAGGTCGTCGCTGCGGCGGCGAAGCTGGGCGCGAGCCTGCGGGGCTGAGCCGGATGATCGAACGGTTCCTCATCGGCATGGAGGCCATGTTGGGGGAACCGGACAATACCGAATATGTCGCGGTCGTCTTTCCGGGCGACCTCGACCCGTTCGAGCGCCACTATCGATTCGGTATCCATCTCGATGCCGAATTGCGGCTGGTCGGGCTAGGCACCTGCGGCGGTGGCGGTTCGGTGTCGGAACTGGATGATGATGACGAATGGCGGACCGCCTATTCGATCATCGACATGGATCTGGTCGATATGGATCGCGGCAGGGCATTGGTGCGCGCGCAATTGATCGAGCTCGATTGTCCGGTCGACACGATGGTCCAATATCGCGATCTGCAAGACCGATGGGACGGGGAGCGCTGGCAGATCGGCGAAGACCGTTCGTTTGACGAAGACAAGCTGGAAGGATTCTGACCATGCCTACAGTCCTCATCACCGGCGCGACTGCGGGGATCGGCGAGGCGGCGGTGCATGCCTTTGCCGATTCGGGCTGGCATGTCGTCGCCACCGGGCGCCGGGCGGACCGGCTTGCGGCGCTGAAGAGCGACAGCGTCCACACGCTGGAATTCGACATTCGCGACGAGGCCGCGCGCGATGCGGCGCTGGCGGCGCTGCCCGAACCGTTCGCCGGCATCGACCTGCTGATCAACAATGCCGGGCTCGCGCGGGGCCTCGAAAAGGCGCAGCAGGCCGATCTCGATAACTGGAAGACGATGGTCGACACCAACGTCACCGCGATGATGTCGATCACGCACAAATTGCTGCCGATGCTGATCGAGCGGCGCGGCGCGATCATCAATCTCGGTTCGGTCGCGGGCAGCTATGTCTATCCGGCGGGCAACGCCTATGCCGGGACCAAGGCGTTCGTGAACCATTTCAGCCTCGCCCTGCGCGCCGATCTGCACGGCACCGGCGTGCGCGTCACCTCGATCGAGCCGGGCATGGTCGAGACCGAGTTCATGACCGTGCGTACCGGCGGCGACAAACAGGCGTCCGATCGCCTGTACGCCGGGGTGAACCCGATGACGGCGGAGGATATCGCCGACACCTTGCTGTGGGTCGCAACGCTACCCCCGCACCTCAACATCAACCGGCTGGAGCTGATGCCGGTCAACCAGGATTTCGCCGGCTTTGCAGTGCATCGTGAGGGCTGAGATGATCGAGATCGGCAACGCGACGCTCACAGCGCGCATCGACCCGCTCGGCGCGGAGCTGGTCAGCCTGTGCGATTCCGCCGGGCGCGAGCTGATGACCGATGCCGACCCGGCCTATTGGACCGGGCACGCGCCGTTACTGTTCCCGATCGTCGGGCGGTTGAACGGCGACACGCTGCGCGTCGACGGGCGTGATTATGCGATGAAGCAACATGGCTTTGCGCGGCGGCGCAGCTTCGCTGTAACCGACTCGAGCGGCACTCACGCGACCTTAACCCTTCGCGACGATGCGGAGACGCGCGCGGCCTATCCCTTCGCGTTCGAACTGTGCGCGACCTATCGCCTCGACGGGGCGACGCTGACCACCGAGGTCACGGTCGCCAATCCCGATACCGCCACCACGCTTCCGGCCAGTTTCGGCTTCCACCCCGCCTTTGCCTGGCCCTTGCCCGGCGGCAGCGCGCGCGAGGATCACCGCATCCGGTTCGACCGGGATGAGCCGGACATGCTGGCAGTGCTCGATGGCAGTTTGGTTGCGACCCGCACACGCGCCAGCCCGCTCGACGGGCGCACGCTGCACCTCAGCGACGCCCTTTTCGAGGACGACGCGCTGATCTGGATGGCACCCGCCAGCCGTGCGGTCCGTTATGGCGGCACGACCGGACCGCAGCTCGACATCGGGTTCGACGGCCTGCCGACGCTTGCCATCTGGACCAAGCCGGGCGCGGCGTTCGTCTGCGTCGAGCCCTGGCAGGGTCATGCCGACCCCGTCGGCTTCACCGGCGACTTTCGCGACAAGCCCGGCGTCATCGCGATCCCGCCCGGCGAATCGCGCCGCTTTGCCATGCATGTCACCTGGGTCGCCGGGTAGAGTTGGATTCGCCGCGCACTTGCCGCTAGAGGGCCGCGATGCCCGACAATTCGATTCCGGATCGCCGCACCTTTGCGATCATCTCTCACCCTGACGCCGGCAAGACCACGCTGACCGAAAAGCTGCTGCTGTTCGGCGGCGCGATCCATCTTGCCGGCGAGGTCAAGGCGCGCGGCCAGGCGCGGCGCGCGCGATCGGACTGGATGAAGATCGAGCAGCAGCGCGGGATTTCGGTCACGAGCTCGGTGATGACGTTCGAGCGCGACGGCGTGACCTTCAACCTGCTCGACACGCCGGGCCACGAGGATTTCAGCGAGGACACCT
>CAYMUJ010000205.1:0-2783 GCA_964393565.1 uncultured Stakelama sp.
GGGTTGCCCTTGCGGTCCATGGTCTTGCCGACCTGGACGCGGATCCAGCTTTCCGAGATGCAATATTCCTCGACATCGCGGCGTTCATTGCCCTTGAAGCGGATGCCGATGCCGCGCTGGAGCAGCGCCTGATCGAAATAGGGGCTCTTTGGATTGACCGAGAGCCGGTCGGGAGGGGTGTCGCTCATGACAAGTCCTTGTAGGGCGGCACGGGCCGGTGCCGGTTCAGCGTAGCTGAACGCGCTCTACGGCGAAGCCGTCGCAAATCAACAAAAAGCGGCGCGGGAACAGACCCGCGCCGCCATCTGTTGTCGCTCTGTCCGGTCAACCGCAGTAACGCACCTTCACACTGCGCCCAAGATAGGGGTCGTAGACGCGGCGAATGGTGCAACCGCGCCAGCCGCGACGTTCATAATCGCGATAATGGTAGCTCTCACGCGGATAATAGCCGCGCTGACGATAATAGCCGTCATAGCCATTATACCCGTCATAACCATTGTAATCGTCATAGCGGTCGTAATCGCGATAGCGACGGTCATCATAGCGGTCGCGGTTCGAACTGGCGATTGCAGCGCCGATCACGACACCGGCAATGCCGGCGACGATGGCGGTTCCAGTGTCGTCGCGGTCGCGGTGGCGATAGCGCTGGGCCTCTGCCGGCGCGGCCGCGGTGAGCGCGGTGGCGCCGAGGGTGAGACCGAGCACTGCTTTGGTGATCATCGTCTTCATGTCATCCTCCTCGTGCATCTGCACAGTCCGACGTCTCAACGCTTTGAGGTCCGTCTTGATGTCTGTTTGCGCGAGTCGGGCTGAACGGATGCGGAATCGCGCATTCACTTGCGGTTTAGGAAGGTTTGAGGGCATGGCCTTCTTAAGCCCCTCCCCTGAAGGGGAGGGACTAAACGATGCTAACTGGAGCCCCTCCTCGTATGAACCTGTGGCTGATGAAATCCGAACCCGATGTGTTCAGCTGGGACGATCTGGTGCGCGACGGCAGCACCGAATGGGACGGCGTGCGCAACCACACGGCGGCCGGTAATCTGCGCGCGATGAAGGTCGGCGACCGCGCCTTTTTCTATCACAGCAATATCGGGCTGGAGATTGTCGGCATCATGGAGGTGAGCCGCGAGGCCAAGCCCGATGGCGAGGGGAAACATTGGGTATCGGTCGAGATGAAGCCGGTCGAACCGCTGTCCCATCCGGTCACGCTGAAGATGGTCAAGGCCGAACCGCGCCTCGCCGCGATGGAGCTGGTCAAATATTCGCGGCTGTCGGTGGGCAAGGTCAGCGCGGAGGAATGGGACGTGGTGCTGGAAATGGCGGGGCGTTGACGGAGTAAGTGCAGAACCCCTGCCCCGCCGCTCCGTCCATCGCGCGTGCGGCGCATCCTGACAGTCATGGTTGAACTTCGATTCCCCCCGCCGCTATGGACGAACGGGTGAGCGCGCTGAACCTTTCCCCCGTGTCGGGCCGTTTCGACGGAACCGATCACCTGTTTCCGGTGCGTGTCTATTTTGAGGACACCGACCTGTCGGGGGTGGTGTATCACGCCAATTACCTGCGGTTCATGGAACGCGCGCGATCGGATATGCTGCGCTGTGCCGGGATCGATCAGCGGGCGGCACATGAAGCCGGTGAAGGCGTCTATGTCGTACGCAACATCGCCATCCGCTATGTTGCGCCGGCGCGGCTCGACGATGCGCTGGTGGTGGTGAGCCGGGTGATCCGCGTGCGCGCGGCAGCGGTGGATATTCAGCAACGAGTCATGCGGCACGATGAATTGCTGACCGAGGCGAATGTGGAAGCGGCGTTCGTGACCCCGCAGGGGCGCGCGCGGCGACAACCGCCGGAGTGGATCGAAGCGTTCGTGCCGCTGGTGTGGAAGGGAAACTGAGCGTCACATGGACTGGTTCGTAAATCTCAACGCCGATTCGATGTCCCCCATCGGTCTGTTCCTTCAGGCCGACTGGGTCGTGAAGGCGGTGATGATCGGCCTGTTGCTGGCCAGCATCTGGACCTGGGGCATCATCCTGTCGCTGCGCGGCCGCATCGCCAAAGTACGCAAGGCCGCCGACCGGTTCGAGCGTGATTACCGCAAGACCGACGATATCGACGCCTTCCACCGCCTGCATGGCGACGAGGATCATCCGACCGCGCGCGTGTTCGCCGCGGGCGTGACCGAATGGCGCCGCTCCACCGGCGGACGCGCGCTCGACAAGGAGGGCACGCGCGAGCGGCTGGCGACGACGATGGGCGCGGCAGTCGCGCTGGAGATCGACCGGCTGTCGGAACGGCTCAACATCCTGGCCACGGTCGGATCGGTCGCGCCGTTCGTCGGCCTGTTCGGCACGGTGTGGGGGATCATGCGCAGCTTTACCGCGATCGCGACCGAGCAGAATACCTCGCTCGCCATCGTCGCGCCGGGCATTGCCGAAGCGCTGTTCGCGACCGCGATCGGCCTGTTCGCCGCAATCCCGGCGGTGATCGCCTATAACCGCTTCAGCCATGGCATCGACCGGGTCGAGGCGCGGCTGAACCGCTTTGCCGACGGCTTCCACGCGACGCTCAGCCGCCAGCTCGACAGCGCGCCGTCGGGCGGCAAGCCGGTGCTCTGATGGGGGCGAAGCTCCCCTCTTCGCGCGGCAAGGGGCGGCGCGCGCCGATGGCGGACATCAACGTCACGCCGCTGGTCGACGTGATGCTGGTGCTGCTGATCATCTTCATGGTCACCGCGCCGCTGATGACGGCGGGCGTGCAGGTGAACCTGCCCGAAAGCCGCGCCA
>CAYMUJ010000206.1:0-2697 GCA_964393565.1 uncultured Stakelama sp.
CCGATCCAGTCGCCCTGTCGGTCGATGAAATCGGCAAGGCACATATTGGCCCGCCCCTCGCGCTTCTGGATCTGCTGACGCAGCATCGGCAGCGTGAAATGCTTTTCATCCTCGACATGGACGATGATGTCATCGCCCGAGCGGCGGCACGGCCACAGGCCCGCCACGCCGCGCGCGGTGAGCCAGCGTTCCTCGATGATCTTGTCGAGCATCTTCTGTGCGTCATTGAACAGGCTGGTGGCGCTTTCACCAACCACGGCATCCTGCAGAATCGCCGGATAGTTGCCGGCCAGCTCCCATGCGCGGAAAAAAGGCGTCCAGTCGATATACTGGCGCAGATCGTTCAGATCCCAGTCGGGAAAGCTGTGGACCCCGGGCATGCGCGGGCGACCCGGCTTCAGGCTCATATCAGCCTCGAATGCATTGTCGCGCGCCAGTGCCAGCGGAACCAGATCGCTCTGCCCCTTGTTGGCGCGGGCGATGCGCACCGCCTCATATTCGTCAGCAATCTTGGCGACATAATCGTCGCGGATCGTGTCGGAGACGAGCGTGGTGGCGACCCCGACCGCGCGGCTGGCGTCGAGCACATGCACCACCGGCCCGTCATAGGCCGGCGCGATCTTCAGCGCGGTATGCACCTTTGACGTGGTCGCGCCGCCGATCAGCAGCGGCATGGTCATGCCGGAGCGCTTCATCTCCTCGGCCACCGTCACCATCTCGTCGAGCGAGGGGGTGATCAGGCCGGACAGGCCGATCATGTCGGCGTCATTCTCGTTCGCCGCCTGCAGGATGGTCGGCCACGGCACCATCACGCCCAGATCGACCACCTCGAATCCGTTGCACTGCAGGACGACGCCGACGATGTTCTTGCCGATGTCATGCACGTCGCCCTTGACGGTCGCCATGATGACCTTGCCCTTGCCCTTCGCGCCCGGCTCCTTCGACGCTTCGATATAGGGGAGGAGGTGCGCGACCGCCTTCTTCATCACGCGCGCGCTCTTCACCACCTGCGGCAGGAACATCTTGCCCGACCCGAACAGGTCGCCGACGACGTTCATCCCGTCCATCAGCGGCCCTTCGATCACCTCGATCGGCTTGGCGGCCTTCAGGCGGCACTCTTCGGTATCCTCGACCACATATTGGTCGATGCCCTTGACCAGCGCATGCTCCAGCCGCTTCTCGACCGCCCAGCCGCGCCACTCCGCCGCCTGCTTCTCCGCCACCACATCGGTGCCGCGATACTTCTCGGCCAGCGCAACCAGCCGGTCGCCTGCCTCGGGATCGCGGTTGAGGATCACGTCCTCGCACGCGGTGCGCAGTTCCGGCTCGATCTGGTCATAAATGTCGAGCTGTCCGGCATTCACGATCGCCATATCCAGCCCTGCGGGGATCGCGTGATACAGGAACACGCTGTGCATCGCGCGCCGCACCGGCTCATTGCCGCGGAACGAGAAGCTGAGGTTCGACAGACCGCCCGAGAAGTGGACATGCGGGCAGCGCGCCTTGATCTCCTTCACCGCCTCGATGAAGTCGACGCCGTAATTATTATGCTCCTCGATCCCCGTCGCGACCGCGAACACGTTCGGATCGAAGATGATGTCCTCAGGCGGGAAGCCGATGGCCATCAGTTCCTTGTAAGCGCGCTCGCAAATCTCGACCTTGCGCTCCTTGGTATCGGCCTGGCCGACCTCGTCGAACGCCATCACCACGACCGCCGCGCCATAGTTCATGCATTTGCGCGCATGCTCCAGGAACTGGGGAACGCCCTCCTTCATGCTGATCGAATTGACGATCGGCTTGCCCGAAACGCATTTCAGCCCCGCCTCGATCACATCCCATTTGGAGCTGTCGATCATCACCGGCACGCGCGCGATGTCCGGCTCCGCCGCGATCAGCTTGAGGAAGGTCGTCATCGCCTCATGCGCGTCGAGCAGGCCTTCGTCCATGTTGACGTCGATCACCTGGGCGCCATTCTCGACCTGCTGCCGCGCGACCTCGACCGCGGCGGTATAGTCGCCGGCCATGATCAGCTTCTTGAACTTGGCCGAGCCGGTGACGTTGGTGCGCTCGCCGATATTGACGAAGGCGGTGGAGGTGGTGGTCGTCGAGGTCATGATCTTCTTCTTCTTCGGATCCTCCCCTGAAAGGGGAGGTGGCGCGCAGCGCCGGAGGGGTGTCACGCTATCGAGAGGGGGACACCCCTCCGTCAGGCCTTTGGCCTGCCACCTCCCCTTACAGGGGAGGATCGGTTCACGCCGCCATCACGAACGGTTCGAGTCCGGCAAGCTGCGTCCGCACCGGCGGGGTCGGAATCGCGCGCGGGGGCAGGTCCTTCACCGCATCGGCGATCGCCTTGATATGCGCCGGGGTCGATCCGCAGCAGCCGCCCAGGATGTTGACCTGGCCCTGATCCGCCCATTGCTTGACCAGCCCCGCCGTGGTCACGGGTGCCTCGTCATAGGCGCCCAGTTCGTTGGGCAGGCCCGCATTCGGGTACACCATGATCAGCGTGTCGCAGAGCTTGGAGAGCGTGGCGACATGCGGGCGCAGCTGCTCCGCGCCGAACGAACAGTTCAGCCCGATCGTCACCGGCTTTGCATGACGGATCGCGGCCCAGAATGCCTCGACCGTATGGCCCGACAGGTTGCGGCCCGACAGGTCGGTCAGCGTCATCGACATCATGATCGGCAGGTCGCG
>CAYMUJ010000207.1:0-2692 GCA_964393565.1 uncultured Stakelama sp.
GGCGCGCGGTTGGCGGTTTCGGGGTCCAATGCCGAGAAGCTGGAGGCGTTTCGCGCCGAGCTGGGCGGGGATCATGTCGCGCTGGCGTGCAACCTGTCGGATCCCACCGCGGTCGATGCGCTGGTGCCGTCTGCGGTCGAGGCGCTCGGCAAGCTCGACATTCTCGTCAACAATGCCGGCGTGACGCGCGACAACCTGGCGATGCGGATGAAGGACGAGGAATGGGATCAGGTGATCCGCGTCAACCTTGAGGCCGCGTTCCGCCTGATGCGCGCGGCGGCCAAGCCGATGATGAAGGCGCGATATGGCCGGATGATCTCGATCACCTCCGTCGTCGGTGCGACCGGCAATCCGGGGCAGGCCAATTATGCCGCGTCGAAGGCTGGCCTGGTCGGCATGTCCAAAGCGCTGGCGCAGGAACTGGCGAGCCGCAACATCACCGTGAACTGCGTTGCGCCGGGCTTCATCCGTTCTGCGATGACCGATGTGCTGCCCGAGGCGCAGAAGACCGCATTGCTGACCAAGATCCCTGCGGGCGATCTGGGCAGCGGCGAAGACATCGGTGCAGCGGTGGTCTATCTGGCGTCGAAGGAAGCGGGTTATGTGACCGGCCAGACGCTGCATGTGAATGGCGGGATGGCGATGCTTTGATGCGCGCTACGATGGGGCAGGGGGAGTCGTCATGTCGTTTTTGCTGATCGGTGCAGCCCTGTTTGCGGCTGGTGTGCAGGAGGAGGATGCGCGGTCGCTGCAGCGGGACGGGTCGCCGATCGCGTGCCCGTACCGCACGCTGCCGCGCACGATTGATCGCGACGCGCTGGCGAATCTGGCGCGATCGGGATTCGAGCCGAAGACCGATGCCGAAAGGCGCGCGTTCCAGTCGGTGGGTGAGCGCATTGCCGCATGTCAGGCCAGCAATGGCTGGGGCGAGCGCAGCCGCCAGGCGGCCTATCGCTACCTCACCGGCCGCGTGCTGCTGTCCAATGCGCGGTACCAGTTGCGGAGCCATGAGGTGACGACGGTGCAGTTCGTGGCTGCGCATGACGCGCTGTCCGCGGAAGCGCGGCAGGCTGTCGCGCGCGGATCGATCGCCAGTGCCGACATGACGATCGCGTGGAACGCATTGGTCGCGGGCGGAGCGAAGCTCGATACCGTGCCCGCCGACCAGCGCGGCGCGATTGCCGGGCTGATCCTGCAGGGATTGGCCGGTGTGTCGATCATGGCAGAAGCTGAAGCGGCGTACCGCGCACGCTGAACTGGTGGTTGCACCGTTCAGCCCCTCTTGCGCGGGGGCGGGCGGCGTTCTACGTGCGTTCGGGATTCGAGTTTCAACGATCTAATCAAGAAGGAACAGGGTACATGAGCGAGACCGCCGATCGCGTGAAAAAGATCGTCGTCGAGCATCTCGGCGTCGAAGCCGAGAAGGTCACCGAAGACGCAAGCTTCATCGACGACCTGGGCGCGGACAGCCTCGACATCGTCGAGCTGGTGATGGCGTTCGAAGAAGAATTCGGCGTCGAGATCCCCGATGATGCCGCCGAGAAGATCACGACCGTCAAGGACGCGATCACCTATATCGACGAGAATCAGGGCTAATTCGGGTTTCCCGGATGGCCGCCCGCTCGGGCAGGATTTGACGAACGGCTCCCGGTCCCGGAAAGGGGTGGGGAGCCGTTTCGTTTTTGTAGCGATCAACACCGGAGAGTCTCTATGCGCCGCGTCGTCGTCACCGGCCTCGGCCTTGTCACCCCGCTGGGCGGGGATGTCGAAACCAGCTGGAAAAACATCCTTGCCGCCAAATCCGGCGCGGGGACGATCACGCGGTTCGATGCGACCGACTTCCAGAGCAACTATGCCTGCGAAGTGAAGCCCGCTGACCATGAATATGGGTTCGACCCCGCCAAGCGCGTCGATCACAAGATCCAGCGCCAGGTCGATCCGTTCATCGTCTATGGCATCGACGCCGCCGGACAGGCGATTGAGGATGCAGGTCTGCTCGACATGAGCGAGGAAGAGCGGTTCCGTGCGGGCTGTTCGATCGGATCGGGCATCGGCGGGCTGCCGGGCATCGAAAGCGAATCGCTGGTGCTCCACGAAAAGGGTCCGAAGCGCGTGTCGCCGCACTTCGTTCATGGTCGCCTGATCAACCTGATCTCGGGTCAGGTGTCGATCAAGTACGGCCTGATGGGGCCGAACCATGCGGTGGTCACCGCCTGTTCGACCGGCGCGCATTCGATCGGCGATGCTGCGCGGATGATCGCGATGGACGACGCCGATGTCATGCTGGCGGGCGGTGCGGAGAGCACGATCTGTCCGATCGGTATTGCCGGCTTCGGTCAGGCCCGTGCGCTGTCGACCGGCTTCCGTGACGAGCCGTGGCGGGCGAGCCGTCCCTGGGATCAGGGGCGCGACGGCTTTGTCATGGGTGAGGGCGCGGGCGTCGTGGTGCTTGAGGAATATGAGCGGGCCAAGGCGCGCGGCGCTAAAATCTATGCCGAAGTGGTCGGCTATGGCCTGTCGGGTGACGCCTATCACGTGACCGCGCCGCATCCCGAAGGGTCGGGCGCGTTCCGGTCGATGCAGATGGCGATGAAGAAGTCGGGCCTGGCCCTGTCGGACATTGATTACATCAATGCCCACGGCACCTCGACCCCGCTGGGCGACGAGCTGGAGCTGGGCGGCGTGCGCCGTC
>CAYMUJ010000208.1:0-2669 GCA_964393565.1 uncultured Stakelama sp.
TGCCCGCATCGCGCGATCCATGGCCCTATTCCGCGCGGTCCGCCGGATGCGGGGCCCAGCCCTCGAAGCGGGCGGCCAGGTCCTCTGCAGGGACGATGCGGCCCTTGTCGTCGACAAGGGCAACGTGGATTTCCGATCCATCGGACTGGCGTACCAGCCGCATGGGCGGTGTCCGGCCCTGGCCGACCCAGCGATCGGACCATTCGCGCATGGCCAGGAACGGCAGGCGCAGCGCTTCGCCCATTTCGGTAAGGCAATATTCCTTCCGGGGCCGGCTGCCGTCCGTCTGATAGTCCTGACGGGTCATCAGCCCTGAGGCGACAAGGCGCTTGAGCCGGTCTGCCAATACTGTCCGCGGAATGCCGATTTCGGTGTGAAAGTCATCATAGCGCCGTACCCCGAACAGGGCACTCCGCAGAACCAGCAGCGACCAGCGATCTCCCAGAAAATCGAAACTCGCCGCCAGCGTGCAGTGGCTGATGTGGACCGGAGACTGTCGGCGAAAGGGAGGTGTGGCCATCCCGCCAGATTATCTGGGTTGCAAAAGCAAATCCAGCCTCTACACCTAAGTATCAAATATGGACTCAGTATCAATGTCGAGGAAGGGATCATCATGACCGCAATGAACCAGGCGATGCTCTGGCCAACCATCGCCCTGGCAGGCCTGATATTCGCCGTCTGGTCGGTCCTCCTGGTGACACGCTTCGCGCATATTGCGGCCAACCGGCCCACCGCTGCCGACTTCGCGAATGGAGAGGCCGTGGGCCGATACTTTCGTCCCGTCGAGCGGCCCGCGCAAAACCTGGCCAACCTGTTCGAAATGCCGATGCTCTATTTCGCGCTGGTTCCGCTGCTGATCCTGACGGCCAGTGGCTCTGTCGCGCAGGTCGCGCTGGCGTGGATCTTTGTCGCGTTCAGGGTCGCGCACAGCGTCATCCATATCGGGCCCAACGCCATTCTGATCCGGGCCCGTGTCTATATCGCGTCCAGCATCGTGCTGTTCGCGATGTGGGTGGGTTTCCTGGTCGATCTGCTGGCAACCAGCGGAACTGGCGCATGAGCCGTTCCATGGACGATGCTCCGCAATCCCATGTCCTCATCATCCACGAAGTGGAGGATTATGATCAGTGGAAGGCTGTGTTCGACGATGCCGCTGCGATCCGGCGCGAGGCGGGTGAGATCGCCTATCAACTGCTGGCCTATGACACGGATGCCCGTCAGGTCGTCCACTTCTCGCAATGGACTTCGCTCGCCGCGGCCCGTGCCTTTTTCGAATCCCCGCGGCTCGTCGAAATCCGCCGTGTCGCTGGCGTTCATGCGCCGGAGTTTCGCTATCTCAACCAGATCGAAGCGGGGACGCTGTGATGCACATGAAGCCGTTGATTGTCTGTCCAGGAGGTTCGCGATGATCTCTCACGTCTTTCTTGGAACGAGCGATCTGGCCCGGGCCGGCGAATTCTATGCTCCGATCATGGAGGAACTGGGATGGCGCCGCCGGCATGTGGAGGCGTCGGCGCATCGGATGATCTGGCACCCGGAAACATCGGCCCGTCCATTGTTCGTGCTGGGTGCGCCCTTTGATGGCCATGCGGCCCATCCGGGCAATGGGGGCATGGTGGCGCTTCTGGCAGCGGATCGCGCCACGGTCGATCGCGTTTATGCAATCGCGATGGCCAAAGACGCGATGAGTGAGGGCGCACCGGGTTTGCGGCCACAGTATCACGCCGATTTTTACGGCGCCTATTTCCGGGATCCCGATGGCAACAAGATCTGCATCGCCTGTCATCAGGAAGAGCGGTCATGACAGTCGTGTGGAGGGCAGCACAGTGACCGACTCATCCCGGCAGCCCCGCCGCGCGACGGACATTGCGCCGCGTGTCACGCCGTCCAGCTATCCGCCGCAATTTGCCGTGCGGGTTGCAGGACGGATCAAGCGCCAGCTGGGCGATGCCTTTGGACTGTCGCGCTTCGGGGTGAACCTCACGATATTGCCGCCCGGCGCGCAGTCTGCGCTGCTGCATCGGCATAGCGAGCAGGAGGAGTTTGTTTACATCCTGTCAGGGTGTCCGACGTTGCGAACCGACAGCGGAGAGGTCTTGCTGGAGCCCGGCATGTGCATGGGATTTCCGGCGAATGGTGTCGCACATCACCTGATCAACCGGACCGGGGAGGAGGTTCGCTATCTTGAGGTGGGGGACCGCAGTGCTACCGATCGGGGCGAGTATCCGGAGGATGATCTGGCCGCGACATGGTCCGCAGGCGGCTGGCGTTTTACCCGTAAGGATGGAACCCCGTGGTGAACGCTGTCCACGGCGTATCGGGGAACGCATCCCTGACATTGATCTGAGAACGCTTTGGGTCCGCGAACAATTGCCGCCTGTATGCCATCACATCGGCTTTGGTGATGAGCTCGACGGACTGGCGGTCAATCCTCCCGTTGCACAGCTTGTCGTTTCGCCAGTGTGGAGTGTGGGCAGGGATGCGAAGTGTTGCCTCCGCTCGATCCTTGGATCGCAACGACAGCATAAACTCAGCCCGACCGCCGAAGGCAGGCCGAAGCTCAACGGGAATGGCCCGTCGGAAATAATAGGTAGCGCCGCGTCTTGCGAGATAGGTACACATGGCTTTGGCCCTTGTTACATCTGTAACAGACGCCTGTAAAAAGCCTT
>CAYMUJ010000209.1:0-2660 GCA_964393565.1 uncultured Stakelama sp.
CGCCCAAAGATCGACACGCTGACCTTGACCTTCGACTTGTCGAAATCCAGTTCCTCGACCACGCCGTTGAAGCTCGCGAACGGGCCTTCCAGCACCTTGACCGCGTCGCCGATCTCGTAATCGACCTTGACCTGCTGCTTGGGCGCGGCGGCGGCTTCTTCCTTGGTGTTCAGGATGCGCGCGGCTTCGGCTTCGCTGATCGGCTGCGGCTTGCCCGACGAACCCAGGAATCCGGTCACCTTCGGCGTATTCTTGACCAGGTGATAGACGTCGTCGTTCATGCTCAGCTTGGCGAGGACATAGCCGGGGAAGAATTTCCGCTCCGACTGGATCTTCTTGCCGCGCCGCACTTCGGTGACGGTCTCGACCGGCACTTCGACCGATTCGACCAGCGCGTCGAGGCCCAGCCGCGTCGCATCGGCCAGGATCTGGTCCCGAACCTTGTTCTCAAAGCCCGAATAGGCGTGAATAATGTACCAGCGCGCCGCCATGGAATCTTTCCCGTTATCTGGCCGCTCAGCCCGCGAGGCTGAGGAGGAAGTTCACGATCGCGCCGAACAGACGGTCGACGCCGAAGAAGAAGAGGCCGAGCAGCGTCGCCATGATGAACACCATGACCGCGGTCATGATCGTTTCCTTGCGGGTGGGCCACACGACCTTCTTGGTCTCGGCCTGCACCTGGCGCATGAATTCCAGCGGACTCGTCTTCGCCACGTTCTGCCTCACGAATAAAATGCCCGGCATCGGGACAGGTTTCTCCGCCCGGCTCCTTCAGAAAGGAACCCGGCGAACCCCATCACGCTGTCGGATTGGGGACGCTATCTAGCGACTGTGCGACAGGGGGGCAAGGGGCTTGGGCAGGTCCCCAATTCCTCCCCTGAACCTGCCTGTGCGGGAATTCACAAACCCAATCGTCACCCCCGCGAAAGCGGGGGCCCATCTCCTGACCGATCGTCACATCGCGCCGGCGCGGCAGGTGGGCAGTCCGGGAGATGGGCCCCCGCTTTCGCGGGGGTGACGGATTCGTGCATGCCGAACGCACGCAGCCCCCTCACCGCAAATCCACAACCTCGACCACCGGCAGCGTCACCGCCGCCCCCTGCTCGCCCCAATGCGCATGGTTGAACACCGCCCCCTCGCGCCGCACCCGCGCGACCTTGGCCGGGTCGATCTCGCCGAACACCCATCCCGGCGCATCGATCGCGCCCATCGCCACCACGCCATCGGCGGGAAAGCCCAGATCGGGCGGGCAATAGATCCCCGCCGCGCCATGGCTGGTGCCGAGCGAGGGGGTCCATTCGGCCTCCCCCACCACCGGCGCCTGCGCGACATAGCATTGGTTCTCCAGCGCCCGTGCCTGCGCCCCCACGCGCACGCGGTGATATCCGTGCAGGCTGTCGGTCGCCGACGGGGCGAGGATCAGGGTCGCCCCCGCCTCCACCTGCGCGCGGACCAGCAAAGGGAACTCGACATCGTAACAGATCGCGATCCCGATCCGCCCCAGATCGGTGTCGAACACGGTCAGCGACGCGCCGCCGCCGATATTCCACGCCTCGCGCTCGAACCGCGTCATCACGATCTTGCGCTGCGTGCCCATCTTCCCGCTCGGCGCGAACAGCCGGGCATGGTTGCGGAACACCCCGTCACCCTCGCGCACCGGCAGGCTCCCGGCGCAGATATGGATGCCATGCCGCACCGCCAGCTCGGCATGCAGCGCATCGACCCGCGCGACCAGCCCGCCCAGTGCCGCGATCGACCCGTGCAGATCATCGACACTGGCGGGGTCGAGCGCGGTCAGCTCCATCCCGGCATATTCGGGAAACAGCGCGATCCGCGCCCCCGCATCCGCCGCATCCCCGACCCAGCGCGCGATCTTGGCGGCATAGGCGTCCCAGTCGGCGAGCCGGTCGACCGGATAGGCCGCGGCGGCAAGGATAAACCCGCTCACAGCGCGCGGCTCCAGAATTGCAAACGGTGCGGCGTCTCGCCCGCTTCGCCCAAATCCGCCCAGTGCATCGTGCAGACCAGCCCCGGCACTTCGCGATAGCCGCGCGCGGTCCAGAACGCCGCATGGCTGCGCGCGCCCTCCGGCCGCATCGGATGGTCGTCGGGCCGGATCACCGAACAGAAGGTGGCGGTGTTCGCCCCTGCCCGCCGCGCCCCGGCCTCGCGCTGGTCGAAGAACGCATGGCCGATCCCGCGCCCGCGCCATTGTGGCAACAGCACCGATTCGCCGAAGTAAAAGGTCGTGGGAACATCGAACCCATGCGCCGCCACCGGCTCCAGCACCGCAGCGCCCTGTGCGCTCAGCGGCGATGCGGTCGCCATGCCGACAATGTCCGCGCCATCGAACGCCGCGACCAGCACCGCGTGCGGCGCGGCGGCAAAGCTGGCGAGGTAGCCGCTCTCATACCCGGCATCGCCATCGTACAGGTACGGCCATTCGCGAAACACCGCGATCCGCAACCGCGCCAGATCGGCGATGCGCTCCTGCACCTCGCCGGGGTCGAGCGTGCGGACGCTGATGCTCATCCGCCTACCTGGGCGATCCAGTCGGCAAGGTTGTAGTAAACCGACACGCGCGAAATCTGACCGTCGCGGACGTCGAAAAACGCGCCCGCCGGCAGGACATAGGTCTGGCCGGTCGCGGGGGGCAGCCC
>CAYMUJ010000210.1:0-2606 GCA_964393565.1 uncultured Stakelama sp.
ACCGCTAACGCAGGCAGCGCCTGTTGCGGCTATCCCCATCAACGCAACCGGAGTGGCTACCATGCCCAACACCCTCACTGCCATTGCGCCGACTCTTTACAGCGCAGCCAAGGAAGTCGCCGCCGAACCGTTCGGCATGGTCGACGCGATCAACACCAACTTCGACGACAAGGGCGTGGCCCGCGGCGATACCGTCAAGGTGCCCGTGGCTCCGACCCGCAGCGCCAGCGATTTCACCCCCTCGAACGTCACCTCGACCGGCACCGACGCGACCGCGACCAGCGTGGACGTCACCATCACCAAGAGCCGCAAGGTCGATTGGAACCTGACCGGCGAGCAGATCCGCAGCCTGGAAAACGGCAGCACCGATCAGGAATGGGTTCGCCAGCTCATCGCCCAGGGCATGCGCACGCTGCGCAACGAGGCCGAGGACGACGCGTGGCTGGTTGCCAAGAACGGGGCCTCGCGCGCCGTCGGCACCGCTGGCACCACCCCGTTCGGTTCGGACCTGTCGGCGCTGGTCGATGCCCGCAAGGTGCTGCGTGACAACGGCGCCCCGATGGCTGACCTCCAGTTCGTCGGCGACACCTCGGCCGAGGCCAACCTGCTCAAGCTGGGCGTGGTCCAGAACGCCTATCAGGCGGGCGATGCCGAGCAGCTGCGCACCGGCAACCTCAAGCGCCACTTCGGCTTCCAGCTGCGTGCCTCGCAGGGCGTGGACATCCACACCAAGGGCACCGGCTCGAGCTACCTGATCAACGATGCCTCCCCGACCGCTGGCAAGACCACGATCGCGGCTGACACCGGCTCGGGCACCATCCTGGCCGGCGACGTCGTGACCTTCGCGGGCACCACGCACCGCTACGTGGTCAACTCGGCGCTGACGGGCGGCTCGTTCACCATCGGCGCTCCGGGTCTGGTTGTCGCGGAAACCGACAACGACGCGATCACCGTGGGCAACAACTACACCGGCAACCTGGCGTTCGAGCGCTCGGCCATTGTCGGCGTGATGCGCCCGCCGCTGATCCCGTCGAACCCGACGATCCGGCAGATGCTGGTGAGCGACCAGTTCGGCATGACCTACCTGATGCTCGAGATTGACCAGTACGGTCAGCGCTCGTGGGAGCTGCACCTCGCGTGGGGCTTCAAGGTGGTCAACGGCGAGTTCATCGCGACCGTCATGGGCTAACAGGGTGGCCGGGGGCTTAGCGCTCCCGGCCTGCCCCCTTGCGGGAGGCCAACATGGCACGCACCCCCACCAAGACCACGGCAAAGCAGGATGGCGGCTCTGTCCGCATGGTCCGCGATGCCGAACAATACCCGGCCCCGCACGAGGCCGACGTTCACCCCGATGAAGTCGAGAACTACCGGCTCGGCGGTTGGCAGGAGGAAGCGTAATGATCGAGGCTCCCCGCTCTGTCGCGCTTACCGTCTCGGCCAGCACCACCTCGGCGCAGTCCGCCACCCTCGGCGGTGAGAACCTGATGATCGGCGGCGATGTGCCGTTCCACATCCTGTTCGGCGCCAACCCGACCGCCACGACCAGCTGCCTGCGCATTCCGGCTGACACGCTGGTCCGGTTTCTCAACGTCAAGCCTGGCGAGAAGTTCGCCGTGATCCTGCCCAGCGGCACTGGCACGATCCAGTATAGCCCGGCGATCTAGTCGTGGCGGGCTTGCGGATAGCCTCAGGACTGTCAGCGCCGATCCATCCGTCGGTCGCGGCCCTGCGTCGGCAGACCGCATCGGGCGGGCAGCCATCCGCAATGGGAAGCCCCCCGACCGTCACGCTGGGGGCTAACAGCGCTGCAACGGCTATCCCGACTTCGACCACGACCCGCAATTGGGACAGCACGGCCTTCCTGCGCACTGCGGGGGCGTGGAAGCAGTTTGGTGGCACTTTCCCCGATACGCTGGCGGGCAGGGGGCAAACGACCACCTACCTCTCAGGCACGTCCGACGTCGGGTTTGCCTATGCCCTCGAGGTCATTTTCACTGGCCGCTATTTTGAGCCTTATGTTCTGTGCAAGGGCTTCAAGTGGAACATCATGGTCGACGGCCAATATGTCGCCATGCCAGACGTCCCCTCGGAAGGCGGTGGGCGTCGGTGCCTGATCGACTTCGGTTCGGTTGTGACGGGCAAGCGCCTATGCCTTGGGCACATGGGCGGTGGTCAAATGGGGATCATCGAGATCCTCACCGAAAGCACCGCCACTTGCACGGCGCCCGCAGCGCCTACGCAAAGGCTGGTGTTCTTTAGCGACAGCTTTGGGGAAGGCAACGGCGCAACCACGCAGCGCCAGGCTCTCGCTTATCGGATCGCCAAGGAATTCGGATATACCGACCAGCGGATTGCCGCATCAGGCGGGACCGGACTTCAACAGGACACCCCTGGCGTTCGTATCAACGGCTTTGACCGCTGGACCGCCGATGTCGTGAACGTTGCCCCGTCCATGGTCGTTTGCTTCATCGGGGTGAACGACATGAACGATGGCAACGACGCGACGATCCAGACCACGTTCGCCACCAAGCTCAACGAGCTTCGCGCCGCGCACCCTAACTGCCTTGTCCACGTGGTAGGCCCTCCGAACGTAAGCGCGCCCACCC
>CAYMUJ010000211.1:0-2578 GCA_964393565.1 uncultured Stakelama sp.
AAGCGCGCCTTGATATCCTCGCTCATCACCGGTGCGGCGAAGAGATTGTCGGTCGGGATGTCGAAAAAGCCCTGAATCTGCCCGGCATGCAAATCGGCCGAAAGGACACGGTTGGCACCCGCTGTCGTGATCAGATTGGCAACGAGCTTGGCCGAAATCGGCGTGCGCGGGCCGGGTTTCCGATCCTGACGCGCATAGCCGAAATAGGGGAGCACGGCGGTGATGCGCTTGGCCGATGCGCGGCGCAGCGCATCGATCATGATCAGCAACTCCATCAGGTTGTCATTCGCCGGATACGCGGTCGACTGGAGCACGAACACGTCCTCACCGCGGACATTTTCGAGAATTTCGACAAAAATCTCTTCATCGGCGAAGCGGCGCACATTCGCCTGCGTCAGCGGAATCTCGAGATAGGAGGCGATTGCCTGGGCAAGCGGCAGGTTCGAGTTGCCAGCCATCAGTTTCATAAGCGCGTCGCTCCCGGCGAGTGTCATGGAATTGACTTCCCCTTAGGCACGCAGACCGCTCGCGAAAAGGGGGCGTTTGGGCTAGTCTCGGATGCAACCGGTGTCCCGCCTGGATACAGCCAAGTCAGGACAGCATTGCTGTCCCATCTCGACTCGGCCGTTGAAATAATATAATCGGGCGCTGAAATACTATTCCGCGCGCCGCAAGGCGACACGGAGCCATTCTAGACGCTGGAGAGTGCATGGCGGACGTCCCGCGCAACCTGCCCCCGCTGAGCCTGCATGTGCCGGAGCCGCGCTTCCGGCCTGGCGATGCGGTCGATTTCGCCGCAGTCGATGTGCCGCCCGCCGGCGCCCAGCCGCGACCCGATACCGCCGCCGATCCGGCGAGCTTCCACGACCTGGCCTATACTTTGGTCCGCGTGCTCGACGATGAAGGCCGCGCGGTCGGCCCGTGGGACCCGCGACTCGACCCCGACACGCTGCGCACGATGCTGCGCGATATGGCCCTGGTCCGCGCGTTCGACGAGCGGATGTTCCGTGCACAGCGGCAGGGCAAGACCAGTTTCTACATGAAGTGCACCGGCGAAGAGGCAGTTGCGATTGCCGCCACCCATGCGCTGAGCCGCGACGACATGTGCTTTCCCAGCTATCGCCAGCAGGGCATTCTGATCGCGCGCGGATACAGCCTGGTTCAGATGATGAACCAGATCTATTCGAACAGCGGCGACAATCTGCAGGGCAAGCAGCTGCCGATCATGTATTCGTCCAGGGAGGACGGGTTCTTCTCGATCAGCGGCAACCTCGCCACGCAATATCCGCAGGCGGTGGGCTGGGCGATGGCGAGCGCGGCCAGAGGCGACACCCGGATCGCCGCGGTGTGGTGCGGCGAAGGGTCGACGGCGGAGGGCGACTTCCACTCGGCAATGACCTTTGCCACCGTCTACAAGGCGCCGGTCATCCTCAACGTCGTCAACAATCAATGGGCGATTTCGAGCTTTTCGGGCTTTGCCGGGGCCGAGGCGACGACCTTTGCCGCGCGCGCGATCGGCTATGGCATGGCCGGGCTGCGCATCGACGGCAATGACGCGCTGGCGGTCTATGCCGCGACACAGTGGGCGGCGGAGCGCGCGCGGACCAATCAGGGACCGACGCTGATCGAGCATTTCACCTATCGCGCCGAGGGCCATTCGACCTCCGACGATCCGACGCAATATCGCAGCGCGGGCGAGCCGGGTGCATGGCCGCTGGGCGACCCGGTCGGGCGGCTGAAGGCCCACCTGATCGCCCTTGGTGAGTGGGACGAGGAACGCCACGCCGCTATGGACCGCGAGGTCGCCGAACTGGTCAAGGCATCGCAGAAGGAAGCCGAGAAGAACGGCATCCTCGGCCACGGCCTGCACCAGCCGCTCGATACGCTGTTTGACGGGGTGTTCGAAGAGATGCCCTGGCACCTCAAGGAACAACGCCAGATGATGCTGGACGAAGAAGAGGCCAGCGGCCGACCATGGGCGAGGAAGGCATGAGCAACGCGATCGAAACTCCCGTCAATGGCGAACCCGGCGAAGCCGTCCGCATGAACATGATCCAGGCGATCAATTCCGCCATGGACGTGATGATGGCGCGCGATCCCGATGTGATCGTGATGGGTGAGGATGTCGGCTATTTCGGCGGCGTGTTCCGCGCCACTGCCGGGCTGCAGGAGAAATATGGCAAGACCCGCGTGTTCGACACGCCGATCACCGAATGCGGCATTATCGGGGTAGCGGTCGGCATGGGCGCCTATGGCCTGCGCCCGGTGCCGGAGATCCAGTTTGCCGACTATATCTATCCCGCGCTCGACCAGCTGGTGAGCGAGGCGGCGCGGCTGCGCTATCGGTCGGCGGGGCAGTTCACCGCGCCGCTGACAGTACGATCGCCGTTCGGCGGCGGCATTTTCGGCGGCCAGACGCACAGCCAGAGCCCGGAGGGCATCTTTACCCATGTGTCAGGTGTGAAGACGGTGATCCCGTCAACGCCCTATGATGCAAAGGGCCTGCTGATCGCGTCGATCGAGGACAATGACCCGGTCATCTTCTTCGAGCCCAAGCGCATCTATAACGGCCCGTTCA
>CAYMUJ010000212.1:0-2562 GCA_964393565.1 uncultured Stakelama sp.
CGCTGGCGAGGATCGCGTCGACATCGGTCGCATAGTCCTTGTCCGGCGCGACCACTGGCACCGCGCCGACGCGCCTGGTCGCGATCGGATAGACGGTGAAGCCATAGTTCACATAGATGATCTCGTCGCCCGGCCCGGCGAATGCGCCGGCGGCGAGGTGCAGCACCTCATCCGATCCATTGCCATAGATGATCCGGTCGGGATCAAGCCCATGCTTGACCGCCAGCGCCTCACGCAATTCGGTCCCGCTGGCGTCGGGATAGCGCTCCAGGCTGTTTGCCGCAGTCGCGAATGCCGCGCGCGCGGCGGCTGAGGTGCCGAGCGGATTTTCATTCGACGACAATTTGATCGCCTTGCGACCATCATCGGTTTTCGACTTGCCCGGCACATAGGGGGCAATGTCCATGATCCACGGCTTTGGGGTCGGTCCAGTCATGGGCGTCCCCTTTGCCCAATGGTTACGCAATAGCAAGGTCATGGCGATAACCCCGGGCAATGGAACCGAGGGTGGAATGCGAAGCGGCGGGTTGATCTGGAGTGCATTGGCGGCAGCGCGGCGGCGAAATCTGGCCGCTGCGGGCGAGGCTGCGCCCGTTGCCGCCCAGCCCGGTGCGACCCGTCGCGCATTGCTCAAGGGCTTTGCGGCGGGCGGTGTCGCCGCTGCGATTCCCACCGCCGCACCCGCGCGTACCGGGATCGGCCGAGTCGCGATCATCGGCGGCGGCATCGCCGGACTGAGCGCGCTGCATCACCTGCGCGAGGCCGGGGTGGATGCCCGGCTGTACGAAGCGGGGCCGCGGCTGGGTGGGCGCGTGTACACGCAAAGGGGTGCAACGGGACCAGCCTTCGAATTGGGGGCACAGCTGGTCAATAGCGACCATGACGATATGCGGGCGCTCACCGCGCAGTTCGGCATCAAGCTGATCGACCGCAAGGCTGAGCCGCATCGCAGCATCGTCGTCACCGGCGGACGCACAGTGGCCGAGGCGGAACTGGCCGAGGCGCTGGCCCCGATCGCCGCGCGGATCGGACGCGATGCCGACCGGATCGACGCCGATCCCGCCGCGCTGCGCGCATTCGACGCGATGTCAGTGGCCGATTATCTCGATCGCCATGCCGCACTGATCCCCGCCGCCTGGGTCCGCGGCCTGCTCGAAACGACCGGCCGGACCGAATATGGTGCCGAGCCGGACGCCACCTCGGCGCTGTCGCTGCTGTTCAACCTGCCGACCGTGAACGGCGAACGCGCCGACATTTTGGGCGGGTCGGACGAGCGCTATGCCATATCCGGGGGCAGCAGCACGCTGATCGACGCGCTCGCCATGCGCCATGCCGCGCTGATCGAAACCGGCCGGGTCCTGCGGCGTGTCGGGCGGGCGACCGGAGGCGTTACGTTGAGCTTCGCCGACGGCACGACGGAACGAGCCGATGCAGTGATCGTCGCGGTCCCGGCGCCAAAGACGCGCCAGATCGACTTTGCGGTGCCGCTGCCGGCCCCGTGGCGGCACTTCATCGGTGCAATGACGCTGGGCCGGAACGAGAAGATTCTTGCCGCCGCCGACTCCGCCCGCTGGCGCGATGCGATCGGCGGTGGCGGCGATGTCTGGCATGCCGGCGCGCGCGGCAGCTGGGCGAGCGGCTGGGACGGCAGCGTGCCGGGGGTCGAAGGACCGCCGGTCTGGACCTGGTATCTCGGCGGTGACGCCACCGACGATCGCGACCCTGCACAGGCGCTCGCGGCGCGCTATGCGAGCGATGCGCGCGTGGCGCTCGGCGATCTTGCCGCTGGCAGCGGCGATGCGCCGGTGCGACGGACTGGGTGGCACCGCGATCCTCTGATCGGCGGCTCCTATGGCAGCTATCCGCCCGGACACCTCACCCGCTTCGGCGCGCTGCTGTGGATGGAGGGCGATGATGGTGCGGCGATACAATCGGCCCCGGCACTCGGCCGCGTGATCTTTGCCGGCGAACATCTGTCGGATGCCTTTCCGGGCTATATGAATGGCGGCGCACAGACCGGGCGGCTGGCGGCGCAGGCGATCCTCGGACGGACGATCCCCACGCGAACTGCTTGAACGCAAGCCGCGCGGCTTCTAGGCACACGGCGATGTCCGACGATCAACGCTTTGGCCTCGACCGCCGCGTGACGCTGACCGGGCCGCTGTGCCTTGATGGCGGAGGACTGCTGTCGCCGGTCGAGATCGCCTATGAAACCTATGGCGCGCTGGCGGCGGATGGCGGCAATGCGATCCTGATCTGCCACGCGCTGACCGGGGACCAGCATGTCGCGTCGAACCACCCGATTACCGGCAAGCCCGGCTGGTGGACCCGCATGGTCGGGCCGGGCAAGCCGATCGATCCTGCGCGGCACTTTATCGTCTGCGCCAATGTGCTGGGCAGCTGCATGGGCAGCGCCGGACCGGCGACGGTCAACCCCGCGACCGGTGCGCCCTGGGGGATGAGCTTCCCCGTCATCACCATTCGCGACATGGTGCGGGCGCAGGCGTTGCTGCTCGACCATCTCGGCGTCCAGCGGCTCAAGGCCGTGGTCGGCGGATCGAT
>CAYMUJ010000213.1:0-2551 GCA_964393565.1 uncultured Stakelama sp.
GCGCATGGAAGGCCGCCAGATGCTGATGGTGCTGTCGCCCAAGTGAGGGCGGCGGATTCCAGCCGGCGCGACCGGCTGGATCAGGCGAGCCGACGGCGGAGCAGCGCGCGCTGCTCCGGCGGCAATTGCGTGGCGACGGCGGTCAAGAGGTCGAGCAGCGCGGTCGTGCCGGTGGCATCGACCGCCGGCGGCAGATCGCCGTGCGCGACCATGAAGCGAATCTGTTTGCGCGGCGCTTTGCCGAATTGGGCCAGAAAGCGCACGAGCTTCTGATGAAGCTCCGTTTCGAACGCAGAATCGGTGACGCGGTCGAACCACTGGCGAAGATGCGTTTCGGTCACGCGACCGTTCATGTCGTTATGATGCTTCAGATACGCCTTCCCTGACAACGAGTCATACCCGATGAATTTCGACGGTGCGAACTGCCAGTTCGCGCCGCGCTTCTGCGCGTACCAAGCGTGAAAGCTCAGGCAAGTCGCCCGGGGCGCGGTGGATGCTGAAACAAGTTCAGCATGACGGTGGGGTAGCGGGGCGGGCTGAAATCCCCCGTCGCACCAGGCTTGACCCGGGGCTGGGCTTTTCTTGCAGCGTTGGAAGAAGAAGCCTTGGCCCGGCTCAAGGCCGGGCTGACGATGGCGGTGGCGCCAAATCCTCCCCGTCCCGGGGAGGATTTTTAGTCGCCGCCGCCGCCGTCTCCGCCAGCGTCGCCACCCGAATCGCTGTCGCTATCGGTGCGGTCGCGGTCGTCGGTGTCGCTGGCGTAGGTCGTGCCGCCGTCGCCATTGTCCTTCTTGCGCTTTGCCTCCTTCGCCGCGTTCAGCGAGATGAACACGGTCATCACCGAAATCGCCACGGCGCCGAGTGCGATCCAGACGGCGGTCATAGCGGCGGCTCCCACAGTTCGATGGCGTTACCTTCGGGGTCGTGAATGCGGGCGAATTTGCCGACTTCGGGCGAGTCCCATGCGGGATCGGTCTGGATCGCGATCCCCGCCGCGTTGAGCTGTTCCAGCATCCCTTCGAGATCGCGGACGCGCAGATTGATCATGAATTGCTTGTCGGCGGCGAAATAGTCGGTGGTCGCCTTGAACGGCGCGAACACCATCGGGCCGCCCTGCGTGTGCCAGGTCCATTCATTGACCTCGCCGCCACTATCCTCGGCGACGCAGCCGGCCCCGATGCCGAGATGTTCGCGATACCATGTGTTGAGCGCGTCCGGGTCCTGTGCCCGGAAGAACAGCCCGCCCATGCCGAGTACGCCCATTATCGTCGCTCCCCCGTGGTGGTGGGGGGAGTGTAGGGTGGGGCGGAGGGAGGTGGAAGTGCGAAGAATCCTATGTCGTCACCCCCGCGAAAGCGGGGGCCCATCTCCCGGACTGTCCGCTAGCCGCACCGGCGCGCTGTGCCGATCATGCAGGAGATGGGGCCCCGTTTTCGCGGGGGTGACGGCGTGAGATCGCGGGGTCAGGCGGCCGAAGCGAACTCGCCCTGGCCCGCGGTTGCGTCGAGCAGGCGGCGTTCGAGCGATTTCAGGCGCAGCACGGCGGTGATCTTGTCGCCGGTCAGGTCGGTTACGTAGAAGGTGTCGACCGCGCGCTCGCCATAAGTGGCGACGTGCGCGCTGTGGATCGTCACCTTCGACTGGAACAGCGCATAAGCGAGGTGGTGGAGCAGCGCCGGGCGGTCGCGCGCCTGCACCTCGATCACCGTGAAGCGGTTCGATGCCTTGTTGTCGATCAGCACGTTCGGTTCGATCGTGAAGGCGTCGGCGCGCAGGCGGGGCAAGGGCTTGGCGGCGAGGCGTTCGGTGAGCTTGGCGCGGTTGGCCAGCGCCTCGGCAATCCCGGTTTCGATGCGGGCGAGCTGGCCGGGATCGTCGAACGGGCGGCCGAGCGGGTCCTGAACCAGGAAATTGTCGAGCGCCATGCCGTCGCGCGTGGTGTGGATACGCGCGTCGATGATGTTGCCGCCCGCCGCATGGATCGCCCCGGCGATGCGGTAGAACAGCCCGGCATGGTCGGCGGCATAGACGGTGACGAGCGTCGCACCGCGATCGGGATAGACCGTGGCCTCGACCGACAGCTGCGCGTCGCCGACGCGCGCGATGAAGCGGGCGTTGCGTTCGATCACATCCTCCGGCTCCGCGACCCAATAGGGGTCGGCGAGGCGGCGGACGAAACCGTTGGTGTCGCCGCCGATCGCCTGTGCCAGCGCCGCCTGTTTCGCCGCGATCCGCTCGCCGCGCCCGCGCTGCTTGTGGCCGAGGCGCAGCACTTCCTCGGCGCTTTCGAACAGGTTGGTGAGCAGCTGGCGCTTCCACCCGTTCCACACGCCGGGGCCGACCGCGCGGATATCGACGACGGTGAGAATCAGCAGCATCATCAGCCGCTGGGGTGATTGCACCACTTCGGCAAAGTCGAGGATCGTCTTGAAGTCGCTGAGGTCGCGCTTGAACGCGGTGGCGGACATCAGCAGGTGATAGCGGACCAGCCACGATACCGTCTCGGTCTCCGCCGCGGTCAGGCCGAAGCGCGGGCAGAGCTTGAGCGCGA
>CAYMUJ010000214.1:0-2541 GCA_964393565.1 uncultured Stakelama sp.
CGCAAGACCAGCTTCCTGCTCGAAGCGATGGGCACGCGCATCTTCGCGCCGGGCATCGACATCGTCGACGATCCCCACCGCCCCCACGGCCTGCGCTCGCGTCCTTTCGATGGCGAAGGGCTGCCGGTGTCGCCGATGAAGCTGGTCAGCGACGGGATGCTCGAAACCTGGCTGCTCGACAGCGCCGCCGCGCGCCAGCTGGGCCTCGAACCCACCGGCCACGCAGTGCGCGGCGTCGGCGGAGCCCCCAGCGTGGGGCCGAGCAACCTCTACCTTTCCAATGGCAAGACCCCGGTCGCATCGCTGATCGCCGATATCGACTATGGCGTCTATGTCACCGAACTGATCGGTCAGGGGATCAACCTCGTCACCGGCGATTACAGCCGCGGCGCGGCGGGCTATCTGATCGAGGGCGGCGTGATCACCACGCCAGTCAGCGAGTTCACCGTTGCCGGAACGCTGCAATCCATGTTCCGCGAACTGGTCCCGGCCAACGACCTGAACTTTCGCTTTGGCATCAACGTGCCGACATTGCGGATCGACGGGATGACGGTGGCCAGTGGCTGACGATCTGGCCACCGCCGTCAGCGCCATCGCCGCCGAGGCGGGTCGGCTGGCGCTCGGCCGCTATGGCACCGACGTCGAGAAATGGGAGAAATCGCCCAATAATTTCGTGTGCGAAGTCGATCTCGCGGTTGACGAGCTTCTCCGCAACCGCCTCTCCGCCCTCCTCCCCGACGCCGGCTGGCTGTCGGAGGAGACTGCCGACGACCTCGCCCGCCTGTCCCGACGCCGCGTCTGGGTGGTCGATCCGATCGACGGCACCCGCGACTATCTGCGCCAGCGCCCCGGCTGGGCGGTGTCGATCGCGCTGGTCGAGGATGGCCAGCCGGTGATCGGCGTCCTCGACGCCCCGGTGCGCGGCGAACATTGGCTGGCGGTCAAGGGACAGGGCGCGACCCGCGATGGCACGGCCATCGCCGTGTCCAACCGAACCGACCTGACCGGCGCGCGCGTTCCCGCCGACGATCTCGCGAAGGTCGACCGTCATCTGGTCACGGTCGACAAGCCCAATTCGATCGCGCTGCGCATGGCGATGGTTGCAGCCGGGGAAGCCGATCTGCTCGCCACTTTCCGCTGGGGCGCCGACTGGGACATCGCCGCCGCCGTGCTGATCGCGCGTGAAGCCGGCGCGAAAGTCACCGACGCTTTGGGCAAGAAAATCCGATTCAACACCCCGCGCGGCGAGAGCTTCGGCCTTCTCGCCACCACCCCCGGCATCCACGCCGCCGCCGCCGATCACCTCCGCCCACGGGCGGTGGAGGCGCTGGGAAAGCCTATCCGCTGACCTCATCATCCCCGCGATAGCGGATCTGCAGATACCGCCCCCGCGTCGCCAGCGCGTCGAGATCGCCCTGCGCCAGCTGCGCCGACATCTGCGCAATTTCCTGATCGATCAGGGCGAGCCCGTCGACCAGCTGCTTGTCCGGCGACTGGCCGAAGCGGTCGACGCGGCGCAGATTGTCGGGAACGCGCTGATAGCCCTTGATCAGCTCGGGCAGCTGTTCGCCCACCAGCTTGCGCACTTCCGCCGCCGCCGGTTCCGCCTCGTTCAGCACCTTGAGCTGTCCGGCGAGTATGTCGAGCTTGACCCCGATCCCGTCGACCAGCGGCATTGCCGCGCCGGGCAGGCTCGGGCGCTGGCGGTCCAGCCACTCCTCGGTCTGCAGCGGTAGCGACGCGAGCGAAACCGCACCAAAGCGTTCCGGCACCGCTTCCCGGCTCGTCGGCATCAACCCGAAGAACAGGGTCGACGCAATCAGCGCCGCCATCACCAGCAGCGCACCGCCCATGCCGAGCGGAATGAACCAGCCCAGCACCAGCGCGCCGATCAGGATGACCCCGGCCGCCGCTGCAATCCGCCCGACCCGCCCGAGAATCTCGGCCTCGCGCCGCTTCTTCGCGCGCGAATTCAGCGTCGTGTAGCGCTCACGCGAGCGGTTGAGGACTTCGCTCGCGCGGTCGATCTGGCGGTCGATCTCGGTGGGCATGACAGCTACTTACAGGGCCTCCAGCTTGAACGTCTCATTGGCGCCGGCGATCTGGTTCTGCGCCGCACCCTCGGCCCGGGCGATATAGCCCTTGGACTTTTCGACTTCGGTCGACAGCACGTTGACCGTGGTCTTCATGGTATCGAGCGCCTTGACCTTGAACGTGTCGATCGCATCCATCGTGTCATAGATATTCTGGAACGCGCGCTGCAGCGTTTCGATCGGGATCGTCGCGGACGCCGCCTGTTCGTGGATGCGCCCGGTATTGTCCTTGAGCAGCTTGCCGGTCGAATCGATGATGTTCGCGGTGGTGGTGTTAAGCGCGGTAATCTGGTCGAGCACCAGCCGCTGCGCGGTCAGCGCCTGTGCGACCGTTACCGCCGTGCGCAGCGCGCTGACTGTGGTGGTGCTGGCGCGATCGACACCCTTAACCAACTCGACATTGTTCTTCTTGACCAGATCGAGCGCGAGATAGCCCTGCACCGTCACC
>CAYMUJ010000215.1:0-2534 GCA_964393565.1 uncultured Stakelama sp.
CGGGCACGTGCATGTAGCGGTTTTCGAAGATCGTCTCGGTCAGCACGCTCGCGCCATCCGCCTTGCACAGCATCGCCATGAACTGTGCCTGCATGTCGGTGGCAAAGCCCGGATAGGGCGCGGTCGACAGGGTGATCGGCTTGAGCGGGCCGTTCGCCGCGACGCGGATGCCGTTGGGCAGTTCCTCGATCGTGACCCCGGCCTCGACCAGCGCGTCGAGCGTCGCGCGCATGTCGTCCGCCTTGGCCCCTTCCAGCACGACGTCACCGCCGGTGATCGCAGCGGCGCAGGCATAGCTGCCCGCTTCGATCCGGTCAGGCATCACGGCATAGGTCGCGCCGTGCAGCCGATCGCGGCCCTCGATCGTCAGCGTCTCGCTGCCGATGCCGTGGATCGACGCACCCATCGCGACCAGCAGATTGCACAGATCGACAATCTCCGGCTCGCGCGCGGCATTGTCGAGCACGGTGGTGCCACGCGCAGTAACGGCGGCCATCAGCGCATTTTCGGTCGCGCCGACCGACACGACCGGGAAGCGGTAGCGCCCACCGGGCAGACGCCCGCCCGGTGCGGTCGCCTTCACATAGCCCGCCGCCAGCTCGATCTCCGCGCCCATCGCTTCGAGCGCCTTCAAATGCAGGTCGATCGGACGGTTGCCGATCGCACAGCCGCCGGGCAGCGACACCGTCGCCTCACCCTCGCGGCCCAGCAGCGGGCCGAGCACAAGGATCGACGCGCGCATCTTGCGCACAATGTCGTACGGCGCGACAGTCGAGGTCAGGCGCGACGCGCGCACGGTCAGCACACGGCCGAAATCATTCGGGCGCGTCCCCTCAATCGCGGTCGATGCGCCAAGCTCGTTGAGCAGATGCCCAAAGCTGTCGGCGTCGGCGAGGCGCGGCAGATTGCGCAGCGTCAGCGGTTCATCGGTCAGCAATGCACATGGCATCAACGTCAATGCGGCGTTCTTCGCGCCGGATATAGCAATGTTACCGGATAGGCGATTTCCGCCGCGGATGAGAATACGGTCCATTGATGGGCTTCTATCGCGTCAAGGGCCGGGCGCAAGTGCGGCCAGCCGTTCTTCGGCTTGATCGACTTTAATGCGCTGAATTTCCAGCGATGCTTTGCAGGAGGAAGTTGGGGGAAGGAACAGCGTGTCAGGGAGTTGTTTCGCTGAGATCCTGGATGAGCTGGTCACACTCGTGCCGGGAGAACGCACCGCGCTCGAACGGCTTGAGCGTCGCCAGCGCCATGTCAGGCGCGGCGCGATCCTGTTGCGCGAACATGAAGCAGCAGACGAGCTGTACATTCTCCGCACGGGACTGGTGATGAGCTATGTCCTGCTTGACGATGGCAGTCGCCAGATTCTGCGCTTTCATTTCCCGGGCGATGTCCTCGGCATCTCCGGCATCGTCTATCGCGAATCGCCAGAGACCCTGTCTGCGCTGTCCGACTGTGTCATCTGTCCGTTCGACCGCCAGGCGTTCAGCGCGCTGACGGTGCAGCATCCGCGCCTGTCGTCGCTGATCCTGGCGCTGTGCCAGATCGAGCGCGTGGCGCTGACCGACCGGCTCGCTGCGCTCGGCCGCACATCTGCCAAGGCGCGGGTCGCGGCACTGCTGCTCGAACTACGCAACCGGCTGCGCGGCACCGACAAGACGATCGACAAGGCGTTCAACCTGGGCCTGACGCAGGAAGAAATCGGCGACGCAACCGGCCTGACGTCGGTCCATGTCAACCGCATGCTGCGCCAGCTGGAGGAGGAAGGCATGATCGGCCGCGAATCGGGCCGGGTCACGCTGATCGACGAAGCGGCGCTCGCGCGCGCGGCCAATTATGTGAACCGATATGAGGGGCTGGATCTGAGCTGGCTGCCCGAACCGCGCTGAAGCTATCCTTTTCGTTGTCCCGACCTGTAGCCGGGGCCGGGCTCAAGCCCGGGGCGCGTGGGTGGTGTCAGGCCTTTTCCAGCGTGCATTGCAGCGGGTGCTGATGCTGGCGGGCGAAGTCGAGCACCTGGGCAACCTTGGTCTCCGCCACTTCGTAACTGAACACGCCGCATACACCGACACCGCGCTGATGCACCTGCAGCATCACGCGCGTCGCTTCCTCCATGTCCATCTTGAAAAAGCGCTGCAGCACCAGGACGACGAACTCCATCGGGGTATAATCGTCGTTGAGCATCAGCACGCGATACGGCGTCGGCTTCTTGGTCTTGGCGCGGGTACGGGTGACGACACCGGTGTTGGTGCCTTCGTCATCGTCGCGGTCGGGATTGCCCATCGTGATCGGCATCATCGGGGTCGTGGTGCGCAGCGCTGTCATGAGGCTTTCGAAATATGGCAGCGGTGAGTCGAGGGCAAGGGGGAGCGGTATCCGATTTGCGGATTTGCGTTGCACTCAAATCTCGCGGCACCAGACGACAAAAAGGGCGGCCGCACCTGGCGACCGCCCTTGATCGGTTCCGTCAGGACCCTTGGCCGGTTCAGGCCGCGGTCTTGATCTTTTCCATCGCGACTGCGACGCGGTTC
>CAYMUJ010000216.1:0-2528 GCA_964393565.1 uncultured Stakelama sp.
GGCGGCGCGACCGAGATGAAGCCGCGGATTTCCGGGCGGCGCATCAGCAGCTGCATGCCGATCCACGCGCCAAAGCTGACGCCTGCGATCCAGGTGGTCGATGCTTCGGGGTGGAAGCTCTGGACCCAGTCGAGCGCGGACGCGGCGTCGCTCAGTTCGCCGATGCCGTTGTCGAACGTCCCCTGGCTCTTGCCGACGCCGCGGAAGTTGAAGCGCAACGTGGCGAAGCCGCGGCGCTGGAAGGTCTTGTACAGTTCCTGCACGATGCGGTTGTTCATCGTGCCGCCCGCATTGGGATGCGGGTGTAGGATCATCGCGACCGGTGCGCGGGGGCGGGGGGCGGGGGCGAAACGCCCTTCGAGGCGGCCTTCGGGACCGGGAATGATGACTTCGGGCAAAATGCACCTGCTCTGTGATGGGCGCGCGGTAGCGCGGAAACGGGTGCAGGCTATATAGTCCGGACGCCCCGACAAGCAATTGGAACGATTCTCCTGACACAGCGCATCTATCTGGACCATGCCGCGACCACGCCGATGCTGCCAGAGGCACAGGCCGCGGTGATCGAGGGCATGGCGCATTGGGCCAATCCGTCATCACCGCATGCCGAGGGGCGCGCGGCGCGCGCCGCGATGGAGGGCGCGCGGCGGGCGGTGGCGGGCGCCTATGGCTGGCCGCACGAGCTGATCTTCACCAGCGGGGCGAGCGAGGCGCTGCACATCGCGCTGCGGCGGAGCATGGCGCGCACGACGCTGATCACGGCGGTCGAGCATGATGCGGTGCTGCGGCTGGCGGAGGGGGCGCGGACGCTGCCGGTCGATGCGAACGGCATCATCGACCGCGACGCGCTGAAGGCTGCGGTGGGGCCGGATACGGCCTTGTGCGTGCAATGGGCGAACAGCGAGACGGGCGTGCGTCAGCCGATCGCCGAGATTGCGGAGATCGTCCATGCGGCGGGCGGCATGCTGATCGTCGATGCGGCGCAGATGCCGGCCGGGGCCGATCCCGCGATCAAACAGGCCGATCTGGTCGTGGTGTCGGCGCACAAGCGCGGCGGGCCGCCGGGCATGGGGGCGCTGCTGGTGCGCGATTTCGCCAGGCTGATCCCGACCGGGGGGCAGGAAAAGGGCTATCGCGCGGGGACCGAAAATCTGCCCGGCGCTTTGGGCTATGCCGCCGCGCTGGCGGTGCCGGAGGATCTGGGGGCGATGGCGCGGCTGCGCGCGCGGCTGGAGGCGGCTTTGCCCGGCGTCGAGGTGGTCGGGGCGGCGAGCCCGCGCAGCCCGCTGATCGGCGCCTATCGCATGCCGGGCGTGTCGTCGGCGGCGCAGCTGATCCGGTTCGATCTCGCCGGGATTTCGGTGTCGGCGGGCAGCGCCTGCGCGTCGGGCAGCCTGCGACCCAGCCATGTGCTGACCGCGATGGGCTGGGACGAGCCTGCGCTGCGTGAGGTGGTGCGGGTGAGTTTCGGCCGCGGGACGAGCGAGGCTGACGTCGATGCGTTCGCGGCGCTGTGGCGCACGATCGCTGAGGAAGCGCGGGCGCGGGCAGCATGATCTATCTCGATTATCAGGCCACGACCCCGCTGGCGCCCGAGGCGCGCGACGCGATGCTGCCATGGCTGGGCGACGATTTTGCCAATCCGCATTCTGCGCATGCGCCCGGGCGCAAGGCCAAGGCGGCGGTCGAGGTGGCGCGGGAGCAGGTCGCGGGGCTGATGCCCGATGGCGGGACGGTGAGCTTCACCAGTGGCGCGACCGAGGCGCTGAACTGGGCGATCAAGGGCACGACCGGCGGGATCGTGACGATCGCGACCGAGCATGCCGCCGTGCTGGACACGGTGGCGGCGGAGGCACGGCGCGGGCGTGATGTCACGGTGCTGCCGGTCGGGCCGGAGGGGCTGGTCGACCTCAACGCTGCGCGCGATGCGATCGGGCCGGGGACCGGGCTGGTCGCGGCGATGCTGGTCAATAACGAGATTGGCGTGATCCAGCCGGTCGAGGCGCTGGCGGAACTGGCCAAGGCGGCGGGCGCGCTGATGCTGACCGATGCGGTGCAGGGCTTCGGGCGTGTCGCGATCCCGGATGGCGTCGATCTGGTCGCGGCGTCGGCGCACAAGATTCACGGGCCGAAGGGCGTCGGGGCGCTGTGGGTGCGCGATGGCGTCACGCTGGAGCCTTTGCTGCACGGTGGCGGGCAGGAGCCGGGCGGGCGGTCGGGCACCTTGTCGCCCGCTTTGTGCGCCGGGTTTGGCGCGGCGGCGGCGCTGGCCAAGCGTCGCTTTGGCGCGGATCGCGCGCATGCGGCGCAGCTGTTCCGCGCGGGGTTTCAGGCGCTGGGCAGCGCGGGCTGGACGCTCAACGGGTCAAAGGATGAGCGCTATCCGGGCAATCTCAACCTGTTTTATCCGGGGCTGGACGTGGCGCGGCTGATGTCCGAACTGCGCGACATCGCCTTTTCGGCCGGGTCGGCCTGTGCCAGCGGATCGGGTCGGCCGAGCCATGTGTTGCAGGCGCTGGGCCTGAGTGATG
>CAYMUJ010000217.1:0-2496 GCA_964393565.1 uncultured Stakelama sp.
CCGGTCTCGTCGGCGAAGAACAGCGTCCGCCCCGCTGGCCAGTCGCGCAGCATCGCCGCCAGCTTCATCGGCTCGACCAGCTCCGGCAGTGCGGTGCGCCCGCATTGCTCGGCCGCCTCGACCATATGCGCGCGCAGCCGGTCGAGGTTCAGCTTGTCCACCACCGCGCGGCGCGTCAGCACCGGTGCGACCCGCGCGACGCCCAGTTCGCACGCCTTTTCGACGACCCAGTCGATCCGCCCCTTCTTGATCGGCGCGGCGCACAGCCACAGGTCCGGCACCGCCTCGCGCTCGCGCAGCTTCTCGCGCACCTCCAGCACCACGTCGCGCTTGCGCACCTCGCTCGCCACGCCCAGCCATTCGCCGGTCGCATCGTCGAACAGCTTGACCGGGTCGCCGACCTTCAACCGCATCACGCTGGCGAGATAATGGCCCTGCTGGCCATCGATGCGGCGCTGCTCGCCCTGCGTCAGCGCGGGTTCGACGAACAGGCGCGGGGTGGATTGCGGCGGCCAGGCGGGGGTAGCGATCATCACGAATCCTTATCGCGCCCCAAATGCTTCGTCACCCGGCGTCTTTTCGCTGTCCTACAAGCAACCCGATGTGGCAGCAGGAGGCATGATCGAAACGGCCCCCGCCCCCTGCCTGACACCGCGCATGGCATCGCGCATACAACCCGCATTTTTTGTCAGTTTCGTCGTCAGTTTCGCGCATGACTGACCCCGCGCAGACCGTCCCCGACACCGAACATCGCGGCCTGATGGCGCTGCTGCCCGCCGCCGCGCGCCCCTATGCCCTGCTCGCCCGGTTCGACCGGCCGATCGGCTGGTGGCTGCTGTTCTGGCCCGGTGCCTGGGCGATCGCGCTGTCCGGGGGCGCAGTCGAGCGCTGGGACCTGATCCTGTGGTTCCTACTCGGCGCCATCGCTATGCGCGGCGCGGGCTGCGTCTACAATGACATCGTCGACCGCGACCTCGACCGTCAGGTGGCGCGCACCCGCAGCCGCCCGCTGGCGAGCGGCGCGGTCAGCCTCAAGGCCGCGTGGATCTGGCTGGTGTCGCTCTGCCTGATCGGCCTCGTCGTGCTGGTCCAGCTCAACCCCTTCGCCGCCGGGATCGCCGTCGCCAGCCTCGCACTGGTCGCCGCCTATCCGTTCATGAAGCGGATCACCTGGTGGCCACAGGCATGGCTGGGCCTCGTCTTCTCCTGGGCCGCCTTGGTCGGCTGGGCGGCGATCACGCGCGACCTCCCTTTGCCCGGCCTGCTGCTCTACGCCGGGTGCATATTCTGGGTGATCGGTTACGACACCATCTACGCGCTGCAGGATGTCGAGGATGACGCGCTGGTCGGCGTCCGCTCCTCCGCCCGTCGTCTGGGCAGCAATGTGAAGGCCGGGGTCGCGCTCTTCTACGCCCTCGCCCTTGCGCTGTGGAGCGCCGCCTTGTGGCAGGTCCGCCCCGACCCGCTCGTCCTCGTCGCGCTCGCCCCGATGGCGCTGCATCTGGTGTGGCAGGTCGTCACCTTGGCCCCGGCCGACGGCGCGAATGCGCTCCACCGCTTCCGCTCCAACCGCAATGCCGGGCTGCTGATGTTCGCCGCCTGTTTCGTCGTGGGGACCACTGCCTTTTGACCTTCGCCCCTGCACTTCCTAGATCGCGTCGATGCTGACCCCCGATCAAGCCCGCGACCGCGTCCACGACGCCATTGCCCGCGCCACCCGTGCCGGTGCCGACGCCGCCGATGCGATGCTCTCCGCCGGCGAATCGCTGTCGGTCTCGGTCCGGCTCGACGCGCTGGAGGATGTCGATCGCGCCGAGCATCTCGAACTCGGCCTGCGCGTGTTCTGCGGCCAGCGGTCCGCGAGCATCTCCACCACCGACCTGACCCCCGCCGCGCTCGACATCCTCGCCGAACGCGCCGTCGCGATGGCGCGCGAAGCACCCGAGGACGAATGGGCCGGCCTCGCCCCCGCCGAGCGGCTGATGCACGGCGACGTGCCGCAACTCGACCTGGACGACGGCGCGCTCGGCGATCCCGCCGCGCTCAAGGAAACCGCGCTGATCGCCGAACGCGCCGCCCGCGCCGTCCCCGGCGTCACCAACAGCGAAGGTGCCGGTGCCAGCGCCAGCCGCAGCATCTGGGCGCTCGCCACCAGCCATGGTTTCGCCGGAGCTTATGCGTCGTCGAACCATAGCATCTCCGCCAGCGTGCTGGCGGGCGACGCCGGGGCTATGGAGCGCGATTACGATTATCACAGCGCCCGCCACGCCGCCCGGCTCGATTCCGCTGAGGACATCGGCCGCCGCGCCGGCGAGCGGGCCGTCGCCCGCGTCGGTGCCGGTCGCGTTCGCGGCGGCCCCATGCCGATCGTTCTCGACCCGCGCGTCGGATCCAGCCTGCTCGGCCATCTGAGCGGCGCGATTTCGGGCAGCGCGATCACGCGCAAGACCAGCTTCCTGCTCGAAGCGATGGGCACGCGCATCTTCGCGCCGGGCA
>CAYMUJ010000218.1:0-2464 GCA_964393565.1 uncultured Stakelama sp.
GCGTCAATGACAGACAAGAAAGTGCCGTCGCGCGTCTTTGCCCGCGCGAGCCAGGATGCGGAGACCGCGCGGACTGCCGTTTCCACCCCCCAGACCGAACACCCGGCCTACCGCCTCGCCTTTCAGGACATGGAGTTCCTGTTGCGCGAGGATTTGCGCCCGGTGCGATTCCAGCTCGAGCTGCTGAAGCCCAGCCTGTTGATGGACGAGGCGAAGATCGCGTCGCTGTTCGTCATCTATGGCTCGGCCCGGATCCCGGAGCCGGCCAAGGCGCAGGCCTTGCTCGACCTCGCCACCGACGACCCGTCGCGCCGGATTGCCGAACGGCTGATCGAAAAGTCGAAATATTATGACGTGGCGCGCGAGCTGGCGGCGCTCGCCAGCTGCTACCCGCTTGATGAAAATGGCGACCGCCACTTCGTCGTCACCTCGGGCGGCGGCCCGTCGATCATGGAAGCGGCGAATCGCGGCGCGGCGGAGCAGGGCTGCGAATCGGTCGGACTCAACATCGTGCTGCCGCATGAGCAGGCGCCGAATCAGTATGTGACTCCGTCGCTCAGCTTCCAGTTCCACTATTTCGCGCTGCGCAAGATGCACTTCCTGCTGCGCGCGCGCGCGGTGGCGGTGTTCCCGGGCGGGTTCGGCACGTTCGATGAATCGTTCGAGCTGCTGACGCTGATCCAGACGGGCAAGATCGCGCCGATCCCGGTGCTGTTCTACGGCAAGGAGTTCTGGACCCGCGTCGTCAATTTCGAGGCGCTGGTGGAGGAGGGCGTGATCAGCCCGCGCGACCTCAAGCTGTTCCACTTCTGCGAAACCGCGGAAGAGGGGTGGGCGATCGTCCAGAAATTCTGGGAAGAGCGGAAGGGATAAGAAAAAAGGGCGGCCCATCGGACCGCCCTTTTTTTGTTCGCACCGTCAGTGGCGGTGGATCATTCCTTCTTCGCTGCTTCCGTGGCAGCGGCCGAATCGCCCGATGCCGGGGTGCCGGCATTGCCCATTTCCGTCGGCGTGGCCGCATTCTCGGTCGCCGCTTCGCCACCCTCGGCCGGAGCCGCTTCGGGAGCCGGGAGCGGCAGGTTCGACCCCTGCGCGTTCAGATAGGCGATGACATTGGCGCGTTCCTGCGGGTCCGACAGGCCGGCGAAGGTCATCTTGGTGCCCGCAGCATATTTGCGCGGGCTGGCGAGCCAGGCGTCCATCGACGCGAAGTCCCAATTGCCGGGAACCGCCTTGAGCGCGTCCGAATAGGCGAATCCGGGGACATGGCCATGCGCCTTGCCCATCGCCGCCCAGAGATTCGGGCCGACGCCATTCGCGCCGCCCTGGGTGATCGAGTGGCATGCCGCGCATTTGGCGAACGACGCCTGACCCTTGGCGACATCGGCCTTGGCCAGGCGGTTGGCGATCGGCTCGACCGCGGCGGCACCGCCTTCACCCTCGGCACCATCGGCGCTTTCGACCGGATAGCCTTCCTTTTCCGGCTTTCCGCTGTGGTAGATCATGCCGCTGGCGATCGACAGGCCGAGCGCCGAGGCACAGCCGAACAGGACCCAGCCTGCGATCGTGTTCATGCGATTGTCCATGTGCGCCCGTTCTGCCCCGTGTTGATCTTGGCCGGGTTCTTTAGTCGGGCCTTTTGTTTGCCGCAACCCGGGCTTGCCGCAGATTGATCGTGCGGTTACGCGCACGCGCCGATGGACAGTTTTGCAGCCCCCGCCCGCCCGATCGTCGACCGTATGACGCAGGCCGCTCTGACCGAGCCCAGACGCGCGGTTGCGTTTCAGGGCGCTCCGGGTGCAAATTCGCACATGGCGGCGCTCGAAGCCTTTCCGACCGGGCTGCCGTTGCCGTGCTTCAGTTTCGAGGATGCGATCGACGCGGTGCGCGATGGGCGCGCCGATTGCGCGATCATCCCGATCGAAAATTCGCTGCACGGCCGCGTCGCCGACATACATTTCCTGCTGCCCGAATCGGGGCTGGTGATCATCGGCGAACATTTTCTTCCCATTCGCTACGCGCTGATGGGGCTGGGCGCGCGCGCCGGGGTGCGTCAGGCGATGAGCCATCCGCAGGCGCTGGGCCAGTGCCGTCACTGGCTGAAGGCACAGGGGATCGCGCCCTTGTCCTATCCCGACACCGCCGGTGCCGCAGCGGTCGTGGCGGAGATGGGCGACCCGCAGGTCGCCGCGCTCGCCCCGCCGGGGGCCGCACCGCTCTATGGCCTGACGGTGTTTGATAGCGACGTGGCCGACGCCGACCACAATATGACCCGCTTCGTCGTGCTGGCCCGCAGCGCGCGGCCGCTGCGCGACCATGGGCCGTACATGACCACTTTCGTGTTCGAGGTGAAGAATGTCCCCGCCGCGCTGTACAAGGCGCTGGGCGGCTTTGCGACCAATGGCGTCAACATGACCAAGCTGGAAAGCTACCAGCGCGGGGGGAGCTTTGCGGCGACGGAGTT
>CAYMUJ010000219.1:0-2450 GCA_964393565.1 uncultured Stakelama sp.
CCTCCCGCTCCGCCATGTCGTCCTCGCGAGGATCGCGATGTATCGCGCAGGTCGCAAGCCATGCACAGCATTGGTACAACCCGTCGAACGGGGTACAGACGCTGGCGCTGTCGTACCATCGGTCAACGCATCATTCTTCATCCTGTCCGGAGTTTCTGGAATGCCCAAGGCGCTGAGGATCGCCCCCTCCGACAACGTCCTGACCATGCTGGAAGGCGCCGCTGCGGGCGATATCGCGCTGTTTGACGGGGGCAGCTTGCAGCTCGTCGACGCAGTCGAGCGTGGACACAAGGTCGCATTGCGGTCGATCGAATCCGGCGCTCAGGTGTGCAAGTTCGGCTTTCCGATCGGGCGGGCGACCCGCCCAATCGCGGCCGGATGCCATGTCCACATCCATAATCTGGAAACCGCACTGACCGGTCGGAACAGCTACGCCTTTGACACCGGTGCCATCGCACCAGTGCCGGCGGCACAGCCGGGGGCGCGGTTCATGGGGTATCGCCGTGCCGACGGGCGGGTGGGGACGCGCAACGAAATCTGGATTCTGCCAACGGTCGGCTGTGTCGCGCGGACGGCGGAGCGGATCGCGCGGCAGGCCGGCGAACGGGTCGCGCATCTGGTCGATGGGGTACATGCCTTTTCACATCCGCATGGCTGTTCGCAGCTGGGTCACGACCTCGACGGCACGCGCGCAATTCTCGCCAGCCTGGCCTGTCATCCCAATGCCGGGGGTGCGGTAATCATCGGCCTGGGCTGTGAGGAAAATCAGGTCGCAGCGCTGCTGGAGGCGATTCCGGAGGCGCGGCGCACGTCGGTCCGCTTTCTCGTGGCGCAGGCCAGCGCGGACGAGGTCGCCGAAGGCGTCGCGCTGGTCGAGGAACTGGCGCAGGCCGCGACGGCACAGCGCAGCCCGGTCGGGCTCGGCGCGCTGGTGCTGGGCGTCAAATGCGGCGGATCGGACGGGCTGTCGGGGCTGACCGCCAATCCGCTGGTCGGGCGCATGGCGGATCATGTGACCGGCGCCGGGGGCAGCGCGATCCTGACCGAAATCCCGGAGATTTTCGGGGCCGAGCATCTGTTGATGGAGCGCGCCGCATCGCGTGAGACATTCGACGCGATCGTCACCTTGGTGAACGGGTTCAAACAGCATTTCATCGACCATGGCGAGCCGGTGTCGGAAAACCCCTCACCCGGAAATATCGCGGGCGGCATCACCACGCTGGAAGAAAAATCGCTCGGCGCGGTCCAGAAGGGCGGGACGAGCGCGGTGGTCGATGTGATCGACTATGGTGCCCGGATTGCCCTGCGCGGACTGACATTGCTGGAGGCACCGGGCAATGACGCGGTGTCCTCGACCGCGCTGGCGGCGGCGGGGGCAACCGCGATCCTGTTCACCACCGGGCGCGGCACGCCGCTCGGCTTTCCGGTCCCCACGATCAAGATCGCGTCGAACCACGACCTCGCCACGCGCAAACCCGGCTGGATCGATTTCGATGCCGGCATGGTGCTCGATGCAGGAATGGACGCGGCCGATGCGGCGCTGTTGCAGCGAATCATCGCCATCGCATCGGGCGAGGAAACTGCCGCAGAACGCAATGGCGAGCGTGAGATCGCGATCTGGAAACGGGGCGTAACGCTGTGACCATCCTGTCCCGCGCCACCCTGTCGAGCCTCCTCGCCACGGTCGAGACGCCGGCAGGGCGGCCCGCGCTGCACACTGGCATCGTCCATTTCGGTCCGGGCGCATTCCATCGTGCGCATCAGGCCGCCTATATCGATCGCCTGCTGACCGATGATCCGCGCTGGGGGATTGCCGGCGTTTCGCTGCGGACACGCGGCACGATCGACGCACTGGCGGCACAGGACGGGCTGTACACGCTGGCGATCCGCGATGCGCAGCCGTCGCTGCGCGTGATCGGCGCGCATAGTGCGTTTCTTGGCCCCGAAGATGCAGCCCAGACCGCCGCGCTGCTGGCCGATCCGGCGGTGCGGCTGGTCACGTCGACCGTGACGGAGAAGGGCTATTGTCTCGCGCCCGATAGCACGCTGGACATGACCCATCCCGATATCGTCCACGATCTGGCGGGAGCAGGGACGCCGCGTTCGGTGATCGGCTGGATCGTTCAGGGGCTGGCGGCGCGGCGAGCGGCGGGCGTCGCCCCGTTCACGGTGATGCCGTGCGACAATCTCGCGGACAATGGCCGCAAGCTGCACGCCGCGCTGGTCGCCTATGCGGGGCAGGTCGATGCCGGGCTGGCGGCGTGGATCGCGGCGGAGGTCGCGGTGCCATGCACCATGGTCGATTCGATCACGCCCGCCAGCGATGCGGACTTCCTGTCCGACCTGACCGCGCAACTGGGCGTCGACGATACCGCCGCGGTCCAGCGCGAGGCGTTCGCGCAATGGGTGGTGGAGGATCTGGGTATCGACTTCGGCCCGGACCTCAAGGC
>CAYMUJ010000220.1:0-2441 GCA_964393565.1 uncultured Stakelama sp.
GCACTGCGGTGATCCGCGCCGCGTCGAAGAACATATGCTCGGTGCGGCACAGGCCAATGCCCTCCGCGCCGAACTCGCGCGCAGTGCGGCAGTCGAGCGGGGTTTCGGCGTTGGTGCGGACCTTCAGCCGGCGCACTTCGTCGGCCCAGACCATCAGCGTGCCGAAATCGCCGGCCAGTTCGGGCTGGATCGTCGGGACGGCGCCCAGCATCACCTCACCCGTCGACCCGTCGATCGTCAGCACCTCGCCTTCACGCACCTCACGCGATCCGATCCGCATGACGCCTTCCGACGCCTTGATCGACAACGTACCCGCACCCGAAACACAGGGGCGGCCCATGCCGCGCGCCACCACTGCGGCATGGCTGGTCATGCCGCCACGGGCCGTCAGGATGCCCTTTGCGGCATGCATGCCATGAATATCCTCAGGGCTGGTTTCGATGCGGACCAGAATCACCGCATCGCCCGCAGCCGCGCGCTGCTCCGCCGTGTCGCTATCGAACACGGCGATGCCCGATGCCGCACCGGGCGACGCAGGCAGGCCGGTGGTCAGCACGTCACGCGGCGCGCTGGGGTCCAGGGTCGGGTGGAGCAGCTGGTCCAGCGCCGACGGATCGACCCGCAGGATCGCCTCGTCACGGGTGATCAGCCCTTCATTGGCCATGTCGACCGCGATCTTCAGCGCCGCCTTGGCGGTGCGCTTGCCCGAGCGGGTCTGGAGCATCCAGAGCTTGCCACGTTCGACCGTGAACTCGATGTCCTGCATGTCGCGATAATGGCGCTCAAGCTGGTCGAACACGCGCGCCAGTTCGGCATAGGCCTCCGGCATCGCCTCTTCCATCGACAGCGGCTTGGCCCCGGCCTTCTCGCGCGCTGCCTTGGTCAGATATTGTGGCGTGCGAATGCCAGCGACGACGTCCTCGCCCTGCGCGTTGATCAGGAACTCGCCATAATAGGCGTTCTCGCCGGTCGCGGGGTCGCGCGTGAAGGCGACGCCGGTGGCCGAGGTGTCGCCCATATTGCCGAACACCATCGCCTGGACATTGACCGCCGTGCCCCAGTCGCCGGGAATGTCGTTGAGGCGGCGATAGACCTTCGCGCGCTCCGACTGCCACGATCCGAACACTGCGCCGATCGCGCCCCACAGCTGATTGTGCACGTCCTGCGGGAACGGCTTGCCCCACAATTCCTGCACCAGCGCCTTGTACTCCTCGACCAGCTTGCGCCAGTCATCCGCTGTCATCTCGGTATCGAGGGTGTAGCCGCGATCCTCCTTGGCGATCTCCAGCGCTTCCTCGAACCGGCCATGGTCGAGTTCGAGCACGACGTCGGAATACATCTGGATGAAGCGGCGATAGCTGTCCCATGCAAATCGGGCATCGCCACTGGTCGCCGCCAGCCCCTCGACCGTCGCGTCATTGAGACCGAGATTGAGGACCGTGTCCATCATGCCGGGCATCGACACCCGCGCACCCGACCGGACCGACACCAGCAGCGGATCGGCCGCATCGCCGAACATCTTGCCCGTCACCGATTCGATATGGGCGACGCCGGTCGCGACCTCAGCCTTCAGACTGTCGGGGAAGGTCTCGCCATTCTCGTAATAGAGCGCACAGACCGGAGTCGAGATGGTGAAACCAGGAGGAACCGGAAGGCCGATCGAGGCCATCCCGTCGAGATTTGCACCCTTGCCGCCGAGCAAATTCTTGTCGCCCTGGCCGCCGTCGGAAACATCCCCGCCGAAGCGGTACACATAGCGAGTCATTCGAACCCCTTCCGTGACTTGGGCCGCGCCTACCGCAGCTGCGAAGAAGGGGGAAGGCCTTGTCCAGCGGTGTCAGGGGGAAGAAATGCTACAGACGTGTGAAATTTGGGAGTGGAGGGCCCCGAAGTTTACACTGGCTTTACACTGTCGGAGGTGTGGCGATCTAAGCCCCTCCTCTGAAGGGGAGGGGCTTGAGTAGTGCCTACCCCTCGATCTTTCCGAAATCCGCGACGCGGTGGACGGCGTCGCGCATGCGGGCGAGCAGGGCGAGGCGTGCTTCGCGCTTTTCGGGGGCCGGGTCGTTGACCGTGACCGTGTCAAAGAACGCATCGATCGGCGCGCGGAGGCTGGCCAGCGCCGCCATCGCGCCCTCGAACTCCTCCGCCTCGACCGCGGCCGCAGCGCGCGGCGCGGCCGAATCGAGTGCGGCGATCAGGGCAGCCTCTGCTTCTTCGGGCGTGTAGGAAAGCGAAAAATCCGTCGCCCCTGCGGAAGCAGGGGCCTCGTGCGGCACCTGCCCCGCGCTATCTCCAGAGACCCCAGCTTTCGCTGGGGTGACGTAATTTTCCTTCTTCAGAATATTCGCCGCGCGCTTGTAGCCGGCGAGCAGATTCGCCCCATCCTCGGTCGCCATGAACGCCTGCAGCGCATGGACGCGCGCGAGCAGGCGGACGAG
>CAYMUJ010000221.1:0-2436 GCA_964393565.1 uncultured Stakelama sp.
GGTCATCAGCGCGACATAGGCGTCGGCATCCTGCGCGTTGTAATGCGCGATCATCGCGTGCGCGGTGGCGATGCGGGTGCTCACGGGCGCGTTCTGGAGGGTGAGGGTGTCAGCCATTACACCCGACGCCCCGTGTAAAGCCACGCCCCAAAGGCGCAAACAGCCAGAAGCACGCAGATGCCCATGTATCCGCGCTGGCCGCTAGCTTCGAACCAAGTCGAAGTGAGCATCAATGCGATGCCCGCCCAGGCCCAACCGTTGATCGGAGGCAACTTCACCGGTCACACTCCCCGAACACGATATCCATCGCGCCCAGAATCGCCGTGATGTCCGCCAGCATGTGGCCGCGCGACATGAAGTCCATCGCCTGCAAATGGCTGAACGCGGTCGGGCGGATCTTGCAGCGATAGGGTTTGTTCGACCCGTCGCTGACCATGTAGATGCCGAATTCGCCCTTGGGGCTTTCGGTCGCGACGTACACTTCGCCGGCGGGGACGTGGAAGCCCTCGGTATAGAGCTTGAAGTGATGGATCAGCGCTTCCATCGACTGCTTCATCTCGGCGCGCTTGGGCGGCACCACCTTGCGGTCGAGCGACGCGATCGGGCCCGACGGCATTTCGTTCAGGCACTGCTTCATGATGCGCGCGGACTGGTACACTTCCTCGACGCGGACCATGAAGCGGTCGTAGCAGTCGCCGCGCGTGCCGACCGGGATTTCGAAATCCATGCGGTCGTACACGTCATAGGGCTGCGACTTGCGCAGATCCCAGGGCAAGCCGGCGGCGCGGATCATCGGGCCGGAAAAGCCCCATTTCACCGCGTCGTCGCGGTTGACGATCGCGATGTCGACATTGCGCTGCTTGAAGATGCGGTTTTCCGCGACCAGGCTGATCGCGTCGCCGAACAGCTGCGGCAGGCGCGTGTCGAGCCAGTCGCCGATATCGGTGAGCAGCTTGAGCGGCACGTCCTGATGCACGCCGCCCGGGCGCAGATAGTTGTGGTGCATGCGCGCGCCCGACATGCGCTCAAAGAAATTGAGGCAGTCTTCGCGGATTTCGAACATCCACAGGTTCGGCGTCATCGCACCGACGTCCATCACGTGCGAACCCAGGTTCAGCATGTGATTGCAGATGCGGGTCAGCTCGGCGAAGAACACGCGCAGATACTGCGCGCGCACCGGCACTTCGAGGTCGAGCAGCTTTTCGACCGCGAGCACGAAGCTGTGCTCCATCGCCAGCGGCGAGCAATAGTCGAGGCGATCCATATACGGGAGCGCCTGGGTATAGGTCTTATACTCGATCAGCTTTTCGGTGCCGCGATGGAGCAGGCCGACATGCGGGTCGATCCGCTCGATAATCTCGCCGTCCAGCTCGGTGACGAGGCGCAGCACGCCGTGCGCCGCCGGGTGCTGCGGGCCGAAGTTGATCGTGTAGTTGGCGATTTCGGTATCGCCCACGCTGGGGTCAGCGGCGTCGGTGCGACCGGCGATTTCGTCGAGATACTCAGCCATTACGCTTCACCCTCCCCCTTGGCCTTGCGCGGTGCGCGCGGCTTGCGGGGCTTCTTGGCATCTTCCTGCGGCACGTCGGACTCGGCCGGAGCCGGACCCGCATGGGGCGACGCCTTGCCGATGCCGGTATCCTCGGGACCGTCGCTGGTCTTGGGCTTGCGCACGCGCGCCTTGACCGGCTTCACCGAATCGTCGGCCTGCTTGACCTGATCGGCGGTCGCCGGGGTCGGCGCGCCCTTTGCCTCGGGGGCAGCGGCGGGCTTGTCCTCGACCTTTGCCGCAGGCGGCGGAGCCGGGGGTGCGGGCGGCGGTGGTGGCGCGACGTATTTCTCGTCGCCCGGCAGCACGTACTGCGCACCTTCCCACGGGCTCATGAAGTCGAAATTGCGGAAGTCCTGCGCCAGCTGCACCGGCTCATAGACCACGCGCTTGTCGGCTTCGGAGTAGCGCAGCTCGACGAAGCCGGAGAGCGGGAAGTCCTTGCGCTGCGGATGCCCGCGAAAGCCATAGTCGGTGAGGATGCGGCGGAGGTCGCTATTCCCCTCAAACAGCACGCCGTACATGTCGTAGACTTCGCGCTCGAGCCAGCCGGCCACCGGCCAGATCGACGTCACCGACGGCACCGGCTTAACCTCGTCCGTCGTCACGCGCACGCGGACGCGGTGGTTGCGGGTGTAGCTGAGCAGCATGTAGCAGACATCGAACCGCTCGGCGCGCTCGGGATAGTCCACCCCGGCGATTTCCATCAGCGCCTGATACTGCAGCCCCGCGCCGTCGCGCAGCGCAATCATCGCCTCGACCAGCCGCGCGCGATCGACGGTCAGATTGACCTCACCGACCAGATCGGTCGCCTCGACCAGCATATCGCCCAGCGCAGCCTGCGCCGCCGCGATCACGCCGTCATTGGCGGCATATTTGGGAGCCGG
>CAYMUJ010000222.1:0-2402 GCA_964393565.1 uncultured Stakelama sp.
CGCGGAAATCGGTGCGGTTGTTGGCGATCGGCACGCCGCGCCGGTCGACGATCCAGCCGCGGCGCGGCGGGGTGAGCGTCATGTTGACGCGGTTGCTCTCCGCCAGCAGCTTGTACTTGTCATTCTCGTACACCGCGAGCCAGGTCATGCGTCCAGCCAGCACCAGCCCGAGCGTCGCCTGAATCCCGCCGAGCAGCATGGCGCGGCGCGAGAAGCTGTAGTTCTGCTGCGCTTCGGTGATCATCCGCACCGGGCCGTTCATTGCCATTTCTTTCGGTGATCGAGCCGCGCGACCAAGCGCGACATGAGGGGAAATAGCGCGATCGAGATCAGTATCTGGATCAGCAGGACCGTATCGACATGGGCATTGAGCGGGGTCGCGACCAGCCGTCCGCCGATCAGACAAAAACCGATGGCGCCGGCTGCCAGTACCCAATCCTGCAGAAAGTCGCGCCACACGATGCGCGTGTCCAGCACATCGATCGCGATGAACGAAACCGTCCAGAAAAACATTGCATTGCCGAGCGGCTGGCCGCTGACCATGTCATCGACGAAACCCAGCAATACCGGTGCCCAGGGCTTGAGCAGATCAGGTCGGTGCAAACGCCAGGCAAGCAGCACTAGCAGTCCGAATGGCGGAAGCAGCGGCATGGTTGCCTTGATCGGGACGAGCGTGATCAGCGAGGCGAGAATGATCGACAATGGGGCAAGCCAGCGCGCGCGCCCGGTTGTGGAGGGCTGGCCAAGGCTGGTAAAGGGCGCTCCGTTCACCGTACGGCCGCGTCCGGAGCGCGGACTTCGGTCGCCTCCGGGAAAAAGGCGCGCTGTACCAGCGCATAGTCGAGCATGTCGGGGCTGGCTGTGGGCTGCGCCCTGGCACTGTCGCGGGCGCGTTCCAGCACGATGGCGACGGCGATATTCGGCGGGAACAGGCCACCGGTTCCGGATGTGACAAAGGCGTCACCCGGTTCGAACAACACCTGAGCCTCTCCGGCCGAGCGAATTTCGAGATGCCCTTCACCACGGCCGACCGCAATCGCCGGCAGGCCGTCGCGGACACGCCGTACCGGAACGACGCTTTCGGGATCGAGTACCAGCAGGATGCGTGCCGTGTTCGGGCTGACTTCGACCACGCGGCCGATCAAGCCGTCAGGTCCGCGCACCGGCTGTCCGCTGTGGACGCCTTGCCAGCTCCCGGCGTTGAGCGTGGCGAAGCGGCGCGTGCTTGAAGCGCTGGAATAGACGATGCGGGCAGTCACGACCGGGTCGGTGACGCGGTCACGCAACTTGAGCAGCGCCCGCAAACGGCGATTGTCGCGGGTGATCACGTGCGCGTGTTCAACCAGCTTCTTGTTCGCCTCAAGTTCGGCCTTGAGCCGGGCATTCTCGCTTCTGACGCCGAAGAAGCTGCCGATCCAGGATGGCACGCCCGAAACACTGCGGCGTGCCCAGTCCGCGCCTGACGCAATCGGCGTGACGAGTTCCGAAAAGGTGCCGCGCGCGACCGCATAAGCAGGCGGATTGAATGTCGAGAGCAGCAACAGTGCAACCGCAACGAGCGCGCCGGCCCCCGCGAGCACATATCCGATGAAGAGCCCGTATTGCGCCCGCCGCGAAAACCCGGGGCGCCGGTTATGTGGCGGCGCCATACCCCCCGCTTCCTCAGACCTGAATCAGAACACCACGAAACACCGGATCTTCCAGTGCGCGTCCGGTGCCCAGCGCCACACAGGTCAGCGGGTCTTCGGCGACCGTGACGGGCAGCCCCGTCTCATCGCGAAGCACTTCGTCGATCCCGGCGAGCAGAGCACCGCCGCCGGTCAGGACGATGCCCTGATCGACGATGTCGGCGGCCAGTTCGGGCGCGGTGTTTTCAAGCGCGATGCGCACGCCCTCGACGATCGTGCCGACCGGTTCGGACAGCGCTTCGGCGATCTGACCCTGGTTGATCTGGATTTCCTTGGGCACGCCGTTGACCAGGTCGCGACCCTTGATGTGGATCGTCTGGCCGATGCCATCCGCAGGCGGCTTGGCAACGCCGACTTCCTGCTTGATCCGCTCCGCCGTGGCTTCGCCGATCAGCAGGTTATGATTGCGGCGGACATAGGAGACGATCGCTTCGTCCATCTTGTCACCGCCGACGCGGACCGAGGTGGAATAGGCAAGGCCGCGCAGCGACAGCACCGCGACTTCGGTCGTGCCGCCGCCGATGTCGACCACCATGCTGCCGATCGGCTCGGTCACCGGCATGTCGGCACCGATTGCAGCGGCCATCGGCTCTTCGATCAGGAACACCTGGCTTGCGCCGGCATTCGACGCCGCGTCGCGGATCGCGCGCCGTTCGACACTGGTCGAGCCCGAGGGGACGCAGATCACGATCTGGGGCCAGCGCATGAATTTGC
>CAYMUJ010000223.1:0-2401 GCA_964393565.1 uncultured Stakelama sp.
ACCTTTCGAAGCTGTTCTTCCGTCCAAGGGACCATCCCTTTGACTGAGCCCCGAAAAGGCCGGGCACGGTCAGGTCTGCACCGAACGCAGAGAGGGAAACGTCGCTCGAAGGAGTGGTGCGGGCAGGCATGCGCAGCATGACAACACGGTCCGCATGAGCGCGCGTTGCATGGCCTGGCCGGGTTCGGTCAGGGGCGTGAATTAGTCATGAAAGGGGATGGTGGCTTGGACGGATAGAAGCGCGATGGGCAGGTTAATGATGCGCGCGTATGATCGCCTCTACGTCCTATCCCACGGTCAGCAAATGCTCACCGCCGCCTTGCCTTGTCAGCTCGATCCGCAGCCCCGTGAAGCGCTTGGCGATGTCGATTGCCGTCAGCGTATGCTGGCTCGGCTTCACGGTCGTGAGCGATCCACCGCCCGCCAGCACAAACGGCAGGACAAGCTGGTCAGCAAGATACGGGCCGGCAAATGCTGATGCCTCGATGTAGCCGTTCATCCGGGCAGCGCAGGTCTTGGCCAAGCGTTCGGCCGGGACGCCAAGCTGGCCAAAGCCGCTGACGACTTCGGTAACGTTGGCATAGCGCGCCTCCAGCATCAGGATGACGCCCGGCCCTTGATCGGCAGGAAGTTCGCGCACGGCAAAGGCATCGTCAGGCCAAGCGCCAAGATCACGCCGCGCGCGCGCCAGCATGCGCTCGGCGATCTCGAACGGAAGGCCAGTGAAAACCGTCTGTCCGGCGACACCGAGCTGTTCGCCGCGCTCGATGCAGTCGATCGGCGCGAGCGGGGCCGGAGTGATATCGACCTCGATCCTTCCTCCTCCGCGTGGGTAGAAGCCGTGCCGCACGATGCGCGCCGTGATGCTCGGCCCCATGCGGTTGATGATCGGCAGGAAGGTGCGCTCGATGAAGTCGAACGGCGGCGCCAGCATGTTGTGAGTTCCGCCTTCCAGGACGAGCCGGGAGGGACCGTCGGCAAGTACAAGCGGCATCAACACCGTTTGCAGCACGAGCCCGGTCGAACCGGCGGTGCCGACGGCGCAGCGGTACTCGCCCGGCATCACTCGGCCGGGACGGAATTCGAGTTCGGTCGCACCGACCGTCAGGCCGGAGCATTCCGCTCCCGAGATTACACAAGCGGCTTCTACCGCCGTCACATGCTGACGCATGAGGCCAGGCTTCGGACGACACCCACGAATGTTGCTGATCCGGAAAGGCTCGCCGGTAACGAGCGACAGCGCGCACGAATTGCGCACCATCTGCCCCCCGCCTTCGCCTTCGGATCCGTCGATTGAGATCATTGGCTTACCAGGTCCAAGAAGATTTCATTAGCGGCTTCGAGAGCATTTGCTGGAGGCCGTCGTTCTGGAAGCTCGGCGGCCCGGCCAAGCTCGTCACGAATGAGCGCATCGAGATCCGGAAACCTTCGGGAATTACCAAGCTCACGGGTCAGGCGCTTTGCTTCGACCAGTTCTTCGATCATTTCTGCAAGCGGAGCCGAGACGGCACTCTCGGTCAGGAGAGCCTGCAGGTTCATCGACGGTCGCCGGTCTGGATTGTTGCGCAGGGCGCGGATCGCCAGCGCTGGTCGGAGGGCATAGAAGTACCGCTTTACCGGCACGGCGTCGTCGCCTTCCAGCCACCGTTCAGCCGCATTGCTGCCAAGTCTGGCGTAATGGCGAGCGTAGCCACGCGGATCGAATATCGCATCGGCCAGTGCCGCGATTTCTGCAACCGCCGGATCGTCTGGACGATAACGGATCGGGGATGTCAGCCATTCGTTGACCACGACGTTCGACCCCATCATCAGACCCAGCGCCTTGCGGATGTCCCATCCGTTGAGATCGATCTCATCGACGATCGGTTGCTCGATGACATCGCGACCAGGTTTGAGGCTTAGATACCAGTCTCTTGGGCGCACATAGAAAAACCGGACATCGTAATCGCTGTCCGGAGAGGGGAAACCCCAGGCGCGCGAACCAGATTCCACTGCGAGCAGATAGCGCACGCCTTCGCTCACCTCGATGGAGGCGAGGCGCGCTTCGATATCTTGCCTGATCCCCGGTGCGATTTGTGCGATCACGACTTGCCCCTGTCTTCAGACGAGTTGGCGGCCTGCGCAAAGGGGCTCACCCCTTCACGCAGACCACCTGCTTCAGTGTATGGACGATCTCGACCAGATCGGCCTGTGCGGCCATCACGGCTTCGATCGGCTTGTAGGCCTTGGGCGTCTCATCGATCACGCCGGCGTCCTTGCGGCATTCTACGCCTTCGGTGTCGCGGATGTGCTCGTCGAGCGTCACCAGCTTTTTCGCCTCGGTGCGCGACATGATCCGTCCCGCGCCGTGGCTGCAGCTGTCAAAGCTCTCCGGGTTGCCCAGCCCGCGCACGATGAAGCT
>CAYMUJ010000224.1:0-2372 GCA_964393565.1 uncultured Stakelama sp.
TTACCGGCCACAACGGCCTTTGCATCCGAAGAGTTAAGATTTTGTGGCACGTGCGTCAACTCGTCCAATTCACATGTGGAAACTTGGTTAGCGAATGTGGCGGCAGTGCAACGCTTTTCTATGTTCCGGCATCACGGACAAAGGGCTGGATAGCCGCTATGACGGGGCATGCGCGCGACTTTTGCCGTCAGGAAGGATCCTGCATAAGCCGGGTGATGTTGAGCCTTTTCAGACCGTTCCGGAATGTCCTTTGCGCGCTGGCCGTGCTGTTCGCTCCTGCACCATATGCCGGGGCCTGGAGCAGAAGCGATGCTCCGCTGTTCGAAGGCTTTCGCGCCGCCGATATGCGGCTCGCCACCACCGGCTATCGGCTGAGCACCGCCAACGCCGCGCTGTGCGATCGGCTTGAGCCCGGGCATGGCATCCAGATCCACACGCTCGACCAATATGCGCCGCAGCTGCGTGTCGCGGTCGCCGCGCATTTCCGCTTCGCCGGCGCACTCGCGGTCGAGGGGGTGGTTCCCGACAGTCCTGCCGCGCGCGCCGGGATTCGCCCAGACGACACCATCGTGCGATTCGGCGGGATCGCGGTCGCGCCGCAGGACGACGGCCCGCCATCCACCGACCGGCTCGTCGCTTTCTGGACCCATGTCGCCGCACTGCCGCCGACCGAACCGATTCGCGTCGCGCTGTTGCGCGACGGCGTGCCGCTGGCGGTAACGATCCAGCCAGTCCCGGCATGCCGCACCCGCTATGAGCTCGCCATCACATCAGCCCTTGAGGCCAGCGCCAATGGCGAGATGGTGCGAATCAGCTCCGGCTATTACGACGTGTTCGGTGCCGATCTGGTGGCGGTCGCGATCGCGCATGAGCTGGCGCACAATATCCTGCGGCATCGCGAGCGGCTGAAGGCGGTGGGGGCGGAGTTCGGGTTGCTGTCCGGTTTCGGCCGCAACATGGGGTTCTTCCGGCAGGCCGAGTTGCAGGCGGATACGCTGGCTGTGCATCTGCTGGCGCGGGCGGGCTATCCCGCCGATCTCGCCAGCCGATTTCGCCAGCACCCCGTGGCCAAGGCGCGGTCGGGCATGTTCCAGTCGCCATCGCATCCGCAGTGGCGCGACCGGCTGCGCGTGGCGCTGACGGAAGAGGCGCGAATCGCCGCGAGCGGCCCGGGCGCGCCGTTCGTTGCGGAACGCGACACGCCGCTGACGGGTGAGTGGCGGCCGCTGGTGCCCAAGGATTAGGGGCGTGTTTCAGCTTCGCTGAACCGCTGGACTTAAGCCGCCAGCCACTCCCGAATCGCGTCGGTCACCGGCCGGGGCTTTTCCCACGGCACGAAATGCCCGGCATCGACCTTCACCAGCGTAAGATTCGGGGTCAGCGTATCGAGCCCGTCGAGCTGAACCGGCAGCAGCGCGGCATCGCGCATCCCCCAGATGACCAGCACCGGCATGCGCAAGGGCGGGAAGGGGGCGTCGAGGAAGGCGGGGCGGTCGGGCGTCTCGTCCATTGCGGGCACCATGATCGCGCTGGCGCGATACCAGTTGAGCATCGCGGTGATCGCGCCGGGCTGGCTCCATTCGTCGAGATAGGCGGCGCGTTCGGGCGCGATCAGCGCGGGATCGACATGCTTGGCGAAGCTGGCGTCGAAAAGACGATCGACCCCCATGGCCGCGATCTGTGCGTCGAGCGCGGGGTTACAGAACGCGCGGATATACTGGCTCGCCGCGCGCTGATCCATGTCGTCGAACAGCGATTTCTGGAAGACGAAGGGATGGGGTGCGTTGACGATCACCAGCCGCTCGATCCGGTCGGGATGCCGCAGCGCCGCCATCCACGCGATCGCCCCGCCCCAATCATGCCCGACCAGCACGAATTGCTCCTTGCCGAAATGCGTCGCGAGGGCGAGCAGGTCGGCGACCGGCTTGTCGGGGGTGTAATTCTCGACCCCTTCCGGCTTGGACGAGCGGGCAAAGCCGCGCTGATCCGGGGCGATCACGAAATGGGTTTTCGCCAGCTCCGGGATCTGGTGCCGCCAGGTGCGGTGCGATTCAGGGAAGCCGTGGAGCAGGATGATCGCGGGCGCGGCGGGATCGCCGGCGGTGGCGACGTCAAGCTCTACCCCGGTGGGCAGCGCGATCCGCTGAAGTTCAAAGGCCGACATCTGATCTCTCCTATAGCCCCTCCCCTTCAGGGGAGGGGCTTAACGGTCACGGATAACTCACCGTGTTGGGCACTTCCGGGATCGGGATGAATTCCTTGTCGTCGCCCGGCACCGTGGGGAACAGCCCGGCCTTCCAGTCGGCTTTCGCCTGATTGATCCGGTCGCGATCGGACGAGACGAAGTTCCACCACACATGGCGCGGCGTGCT
>CAYMUJ010000225.1:0-2367 GCA_964393565.1 uncultured Stakelama sp.
CGATCAGAAACCCGAGCGGGATGGTGATGAAGAGCAGGCTGGAGAGGCCCGGTGCCACAGCCTCCGATATGGGTCGCCGCATGTTGCTTCCCTCATCAGCGTGCGAAGTCTGGATTGTGTATCGATTCTAGAGCGCCCCCGCCAGTGCCGCGACGACACCGGCGGTGACAAGCAGCAGTCCGGCGATCTCGCTCCGCGTCACGCGCTCGCCGAGATAGAAATGGCCAAAGGCGATCGTAAAGGCAATTTCGAACTGGCCCACGACGCGCACAAGCGCGACGGGAGCCGTGGCAAAACCGGTGAACCAGCAGGCCGAACCGAGCGCCGAGAGCAGCCCGACCTGCCCCGACACGCGCCAGGTACGAATGACCGGGACGAGTTGATCGCGTTCGCGCCAGATGAGCAGCGCGCCCTGCATCAGGGTCTGGAGCGTGATGGTTACCACGAGCACGATCAGCGCGGCCCGGATCGGATCGGGCGTGTCGACCTGCCCCGCCGCGCTACGGATCGCGATGCCGGTCAACGCGAAGAAGAAGCCCGAAGCAATGCCAAAGCGGGCACCGGGCTGGCCGAGTGCCCGAAGCAGTTGCAGCGGGGACATCCGCTTCCCGCTTGCCGACAGGATCATCACGCCGCTGACACCCAGTGCGATGCCGAGCCAGCTAAGGCGATTGAGGCGTTCGCCGAGCAGGACGATCGACAGAAGCGCGCTCTGCATCGCTTCTGTCTTTGAATAGGCGGTTCCGACGACGAAGTTGCGCTGGTCAAACGCCATCAGCAGCAGGTTCGTGGCGATGACCTGTGCCAGCCCGCCGGCGAGGCAATATATCAGAAACCAGCGGCCAAGCGCGGGGAAGGCGGCCGGTGCGATCAACCAGAGATAGGACGCTGCGATCATGATCGCGAACGGCAATCCATAGAGATAGCGCACCAGCCCGGCCGCGTTGATCGACAACTCCTGGCTCACCCGCCGCTGTACGGCAGTGCGCCAGGGCTGGAACACCGCACCCAGCAGCGCTGCGGGAAGCCAGATCGGGGAGGTGATCATGCCCCCTGCAGCAGGCCTTCCTTCGCGATCTTGTCGCGCCACACCAAAGGCGCGAGCTGGTGGACATTGGCGCCCTCCGCATCGACCGCGACGGTGACGGGGAAGTCCTGGACCTCGAATTCGTAGATCGCTTCCATGCCGAGGTCTTCGAAGCCGACGACCTTGCTGCCCTTGATCGCGCGGGCGACGAGATAGGCGGCGCCGCCGACGGCCATGAGGTAGGCGCTCTGGTGGTCGCGGATCGCTTCGGTTGCAGCGGGGCCGCGCTCCGCCTTGCCGACCATGGCGAGCAGGCCTTGCTCCAGCATCATGCGGGTGAACTTGTCCATGCGCGTCGCGGTGGTGGGGCCGGCGGGGCCGACGACTTCCTCACCGACCGGGTCGACCGGGCCGACATAATAGATGACGCGGCCCTTGAACTCGACCGGCAGCTCCTCACCGCGCGCCAGCATGTCGGCGATGCGCTTGTGCGCGGCGTCGCGGCCGGTGAGCATCTTGCCGTTGAGGAGCAGGCGGTCGCCCTGCTTCCAGCTCTGCACGACTTCGGGCGTGAGAGTGTCGAGATCGACGCGGATTGCGGCCTTGTCCGGGGTCCAGTTGACGTCGGGCCATTCGTCGAGCTTGGGCGCTTCGAGATAGGCCGGGCCGGAGCCATCGAGGGTGAAATGTGCGTGGCGGGTGGCGGCGCAATTGGGGATCATCGCCACCGGCTTGCCCGCGGCGTGGCAGGGGGCGTCCAGGATCTTGACGTCGAGGATGGTGGCGAGGCCGCCCAGCCCTTGTGCGCCGATGCCAAGCGCGTTGACCTTGTCGAAAATCTCGATCCGCAGCGCTTCGAGATCGTTCTGCGGGCCGCGCTGCTTGAGGCTGGCCATGTCGATCTGTTCCATCAGCGCCTTTTTGGCGAGCAGGACGCAATGTTCCGCCGTGCCGCCGATGCCGATGCCGAGCATGCCCGGCGGGCACCAGCCGGCGCCCATCTGCGGCAGCATCTCGATCACCCAGTCGACGATGTTGTCGCTGGGGTTCATCATCTTGAACTTGGACTTGTTCTCGCTGCCGCCGCCCTTGGCCGCGACGTCGATATGGACCTTGTCGCCCGCCACCAGCTCGACATGCAGGACACACGGGGTGTTGTCGCGGGTGTTGCGGCGGGTGAAGGCCGGGTCGGCGAGGACCGAGGCGCGCAGCTTGTTCTCAGGATGGAGATAGGCGCGGCGGACGCCTTCATCGACCACGTCCTGAAGGCTGCGGCTGGTGTCGTCGAGCTGGCAGTTCATGCCCCATTTGACGAAGACGTTGACGATGCCGGTGTCCTG
>CAYMUJ010000226.1:0-2344 GCA_964393565.1 uncultured Stakelama sp.
CAGTGTATTCTATGGGTGGCCGGGTGGGGGAGCGGGCCGGTGCCGCAAACAAACAAACGCCAACTTCCCGATTGACTCGAACGGTGCGCCGCAGCATTCCCGTTGCGTCGGCATCGGGCAACCGGTGAAGGCGCGCGCGGGAGAGTTTTTGGACCTTCGGGTCCGGAACGCCGAAGGAGCAACCGCCCCGGAATCTCTCAGGCACCAGGGACCGCGCGAGCCACGACACTCTGGAAAGCGCTTGCCTCGTCAGGGGTGAGCCACCGAAGGGGTAAGTCCCGGACCAAGGTTCGGGATCAAAGCTCTCAGGTTCCCGTGACAGAGGGGGCGACGGATGAATGGCCGCGCTGTGCGGCATTCCGTCGTCAATTCTGGAGCACGTGCGTGACCGATACCCCTGATACCGTGGCGCCAGATTCTTCTGGGGTTGAGCCCGATTTCGTCGAAGAGCTGATGCTGCTGCCGCTCGATGCCTGGCATCGCGCGCGCGGCGGGCGGATGGTGCCGTTCGCGGGCTATGAGATGCCGGTCCAGTATGAAGGCATCATGGCCGAGCACCAATGGGTGCGCGAATCGGCCGGGTTGTTCGACGTGTCGCATATGGGCCAGCTGCTGCTGTCGGGCGAAGGGCTCGACGCCGAGCTGGAGAAGCTGATCCCCGCCGATGTCGCGGGCGTCGCGGTGGGGCAGCAGAAATATTCGCTGCTGCTCGCCGAGAATGGCGGCATCCTCGACGATCTGATGTTCAGCCGCTGGCCGGGCGGCATCTACATGGTCGTCAATGGCGCGTGCAAATGGGATGACATCGCCCATCTGCGCGAGCATCTGCCCGACGCGATCGAGATCAACCATATGGACGAGCATGCGCTGCTGGCGCTGCAGGGTCCCAAGGCGTTCGATGCGCTGAAGCGGCATGTGACGGGCAAGTGGCCGCTCGAAGCGCTGGTATTCATGCGCGGCGGGCTGTTCGAGATTGGCGGGGTCGAAGCCTATATCAGCCGTTCGGGCTATACCGGCGAGGACGGGTTCGAAATCTCGATTCCCGCGGATCAGGCGGCGAAGGTCGCCGACCTGCTGTGCGGCGAGCCGGAGGTGAAGCCGATCGGCCTGGGCGCGCGCGATTCGCTTCGGCTTGAGGCGGACCTGCCGCTCTATGGCCATGACCTTGACCCCGAGACGACGCCGATCATGGCGGCGCTGAACTTCGCGGTCGCGAGCAAGCGGCGGCGTGCGGAAGCGAACTTTCCGGGTGCCGAGCGTATCCTGCACGAGCGCGAGCATGGCCCGGCCCAGCGTCGCGTCGGCCTGATCGTCGAGGGGCGTCAGCCGGTGCGCGAGGGCGCGCTGGTGCTGGACGATGACGGCAACGAAGTCGGCCGCGTCACCAGCGGCGGCTTTGCCCCGACCGTGCAGAAGCCGATCGCGATGGCCTATGTCCCGACCGCGATGGCCGCAATCGGCACGCGCGTGACGCTGAGCCAGCGCGGCAAGATCCATCATGGCGAAGTGGTGCCAATGCCCTTCGTCCCCCACCGCTATGTCCGACAGGGAGCCTGAACATGAGCCGTTACTTCACCGAAGATCATGAATGGATCGAACTCGACGGCGAAATCGCGACCGTCGGCATCACCGAATATGCACAGAGCCAGCTGGGCGACATCGTGTTCGTCGAGGTGCCTGAAGAGGGCAAGGAAGTCGCCAAGGGCGATGACGCGGCGGTGGTCGAGAGCGTCAAGGCGGCGAGCGACGTCTATGCCCCGGTCAGCGGTACGGTGATCGAGGGCAACCCGGCGCTGGAGGACAATCCCGCGCTGGTGAACGAAGACCCCGAAGGCGATGGCTGGTTCTTCAAGATGACGCTGAGCGACACGGGCGAGCTTAATGAGCTGATGAACGAGAGCGCGTACGCGGATTTCGTGAGCAAGCTCTAACAATAACCGTCATCCCGGCGAAAGCCGGGATCTCGTGCCGCCGACGCGACCTCTCGACTGTCGCGCTTGCCGCCTGAGACCCCAGCGTTCGCTGGGGTGACGTTTTCAGGAAACGTCATGCGCTACCTTCCCCTTACCCAGTCCGACCGGCAGGCGATGCTCGCCGCGGTCAATGCCGCGACGATCGATGATCTGTTCGCCGACGTCCCCGAAAGCGCGCGCCTGTCCGGCCCGGTGCCGGGCCTGCCGATGCATGCCAGCGAGCTGGCGGTCGAACGGCACATGTCGAAACTGGCGGCGAAAAACCTGTCGGCGGGGAGCGCGCCCTTCTTCCTCGGCTGTGGTGCGTACAGGCATCACGTGCCGGCCAGCGTCGATCACATCATCCAGCGCGGCGAGTTCCTGACCGCCTA
>CAYMUJ010000227.1:0-2326 GCA_964393565.1 uncultured Stakelama sp.
TTGGGCATGATGCGGTCGGCGTAGAAGCGGGCGGTGACCAGCTTGGCTTCGTAGAATGCCTTGTCGTCATCGCCTTCGGCCAGTGCCGCCACAGCCGCGTCGGCCATGCGGAGCCACATCAGGCCGATCGCGACGGTGCCCATCAGCTCCATGTAGCTGTATGCGCCGGCGCCGACCTGGTTGGGGTCCTTCATGCCGTTGGCCATGAACCATAGGGTCGCGGCCTGAAGCTGGCCATTGGCCTTTTCGAGCGCTTCGGCGAGGTGGGCCAGTTCGGGCTTGGCCTTGGCGGCGGCGACCTCTTCGGCGACGATGCGGAACAGGGTCTGGACCGCGCGGCCGCCATTTTGCGCCAGCTTGCGGCCGACCAGGTCCATCGCCTGCACGCCGTTGGTGCCTTCATAGATCATCGCGATGCGGGCATCGCGGACATATTGCTCCATGCCCCATTCGGCGATGTAGCCATGGCCGCCATAGACCTGCTGGCTGTCGGTCGCGATGCGATAGCCGGCATCGGTGCCGACGCCCTTGATCACGGGGGTGAGCAGGCCGATCAGGTCGTCGGCAAGCTGACGCTCCTCCTCGCTCGCCGCCTTGTGCGCCAGGTCGACCTGCAGGCCGCCCCACAGGCACAAAGCGCGCAGCCCCTCGGTCATCGCCTTGGCCTCCATCAGCATGCGGCGGACATCGGGGTGGACGAACAGGGTGTCGGCCTTCTCCTCCGGCTCGGCGGGGCCGGTGAGCGCGCGGCCCTGACGCCGGTCATGGGCGTATTGCACGGCGTTCTGATACGCGACTTCGCCGATGGCGAGCCCTTGCAGGCCGACGCCAAGGCGCGCGGCGTTCATCATGATGAACATGGCGGCGAGGCCCTTCATCTCCTCGCCCACCAGCCAGCCGGTCGCGCCGTCATAGTTCATGACGCAGGTCGAATTGGCGTGGATGCCCATCTTGTGCTCGATCGATCCGCAGGAGACGGCGTTGCGATCGCCCAGGCTGCCGTCGTCGTTGACGATGAATTTGGGCACGACGAACAGGCTGATGCCCTTGCTGCTCTCCGGCGCCCCCGGCGTCTTGGCGAGGACAAGGTGGATGATGTTGCTGGTGAGGTCATGCTCGCCGGAGGAGATGAAGATCTTCGTCCCCGTGATCGACCAGCTGCCATCGGCATTGGGGGTGGCGCGGGTCTTGATGAGGCCAAGATCGGTGCCGCAATGCGGTTCGGTCAGGTTCATCGTGCCGCCCCATTCGCCGCTGACCATGCGGGGGACGTATTTCTCCTGCTGCTCCGGGCTGCCCTTGGCGAGCAGCGCCTCGATCGCGCCATGGGTCAGGCCGGGATACATGGCAAAGGCCATGTTGGAACTGATCATATATTCCTGGAACGCGGTCGATACGACATGCGGCATGGCCTGGCCGCCAAACTGCTCCGGCGCGCTCAGCGTGCCCCAGCCGGATTCGACGAACTGCTGATATGCTTCCTTGAAGCCGTCGGGCGTGGTGACGCTGCCGTCGGGGTGGCGGGTACAGCCCTGCTGGTCGCCGCTATGGTTGATCGGGAACAGGACTTCGGCGACGAACTTGCCGCCCTCCTCCAGCACCGCGGTGACGGTGTCGGGGGTCGCGTTGGCGAAACCGGGCAGGTCGGCATAGCGGTCGAGCTTGAGCACGCGGTCGAGAACGAAGCGCGTGTCGCGGACGGGGGGATTGTAGCGGGGCATCTCTCTCTTCCTTGTTAAGCCCCTCCCCTTCAGGGGAGGGGTTGGGGGTGGGGCCTATCCCCCAGGCATGTCGGTCTCGGTGAGACATTGACTGCCCCACCCCAACCCCTCCCCTGAAGGGGAGGGGCTATGGTTCATTTCATCGGCGTCGCGCGGCCTTCGAGGACCGCGATGAAATCGTCGAGTTCGGCAATGGCGGCGTCGATATCGACCTTTTGCCGTTCCAGCAGCTCGATGCGCGCGCGGCATTTGTCGAGCGTCACCTGATGCTGGGTGCGGCGTTCGTCGCCGACATCGTACAGGTCGATCATCTCGCGGATCTCGGCCAGGCTGAATCCGACGCGCTTGCCGCGCAGGATCCAGGCGAGCCGGGCGCGGTCGCGGTGCGAATAGATGCGCTGAAGGCCGCGCCGCTCGGGGCTGATCAGCCCCTCATCCTCATAGAAACGCAGCGCGCGTGCGGTCACGTCGAACTCGGCGCACAGGTCCGAGATCGAAAAACTCTCCTTGTCCGGCCGCGCTTCGATCGGGGCGAAGCTGGCGACGGCTTTCAGTTTCGTTGCCATGGAAACGAGTTTAGTCGCAGTTGACGTTAACGTCAACTT
>CAYMUJ010000228.1:0-2325 GCA_964393565.1 uncultured Stakelama sp.
ATCGCGTCCACGACAATTATGTCGTGCAATGGGGCGACCCGACCGAGAAGAAGCCGCTGCCCGACGGCGTGGTGGCACAGCCGCCTGCGCAATATGACTGGCCGGGCTATGACGCGGTGACGCAACTGACCCGCACCGATCCCTATTCGACGGCAAGCGGGCACAGCGCCGATGGCTGGCCGCTGGCGACCAACGGCACTGTCGCATGGATCCCGCATTGCTACGCCATGGTCGGCGTGGCGCGCGACATGGCGCCGAGCACGGGGAGCGGGGGCGATCTCTATGCGGTGATCGGCCATGCCCCGCGCCATCTCGACCGCAACATCGCGATCGTCGGGCGTGTGCTGGAGGGGGTCGAGCATCTGTCGTCGCTGCCGCGTGGCACCGAGGGCGGGCTGGGCCTGTACAAGGAGGCACGCCAGCATGTGCCGTTCGTGCGCGGTCGGCTGGCCAGCGACCTGCCCGAAAGCGAGCGCCCGCGCTTCCAATATCGCGCCGCCGACAATCCACGCTTCGTCGCGTGGATCAAAACGCGCGAGAATCGTCAGCCGCCTTTCTTCAACCTCCCGTCGGGCGGTGCCGATATCTGCAACGTGATGCCGCCGGTGCGCCGGGCGCCCTAAGCTATTTGCCGATCCAGTCGGCAACTTCGCCCGCGACCTGGTTTGCCGCCTGATTGAGTGCAGCACCGGCGTCCGCCGGAGCCAGTTGAGCCATTGGCACGCGCGCTTCGAACCGGCGCTTCTCGAACGCCAGCGCCGGCCGCACACCATCGGCCCCGGCGGGCCGGTCGCGCACCAGTGTCGCTTCATAGACGACCACCGCCGCATTGCTGTCGGCATCCACGCCGAACTGGCGCAGCTCGCCGCCCAGCCGTGCGCCCGGGTCCGACAGCGACAGCCGCAGGTTCAGCACCACGCGCCCGGTCCGCGCCGAAATCGTATCGCTCAGCACCTGCGCGAACATGCGGTTGGGTGCATCGACCCATTGCGCATCCTTCAGATAGGCGACGGCGGTATCGCCACTGCGCACCGGCACGCGCGTGACGGCCAGCTCCTGCGGCACTGACGGTACGGTGATAGCGATCGATCGGGCGCTGACTGAGCTGACCGTCTGTCCGGCCGGCATGGCGACGACCGCCTCCAGTTTGAGCAGTGATGACGGGGGTTCGGCCCCCAGCTTGATGCACCCGCCGAGCGGCAGCACGGCGAGCAGCATGGGGGCGAGGAGGAGCTTGCGCATGGTCGGGCTCACTTCTTCTTGGGTTCGTAGTCAGGCAGCTTGGGCGATCCGATCAGCGAGCTGGCGCCCCCACGATCGACCTTTTCAGCGACCGATGCGAGCGCCGAGGTCATCTGGCGCAGATCCTGAATCAGCTGGTTAAGCTCGGGAATCGTCTTGGTCGTCACTTCGTCGATCCCGCCATCGGCCTTGCCCAGCGTGCGTTCAAGCGCCTTCATGCTCTTGTCGGCTGAGGTGATGGCGACGCGCAGATCCTTCATCGCGGGCGAAATTTCCTGCCCCACCAGGCGATCGGTGGTGCCGGCCAGATTGCCGATCTGCTCGGCCGCAGTCCCCGCTTTCTGCACCGTCACGCGCAGTTCGGCGAGCGTCGCGCGCATGTCCGGCGCGCCCTTGGCCAGTTCGCCGGTCAGCTTTTCGGTATTGGCGAGAATGCCGCTGATCGACGCCTGGTTGCGGTCCGACAGCAATTCGGTCAGCCGCTCGGTCAGCGTCGACAGCCGCTCGAGCAGGCGCGGCGCAGAGTTGAGCAGTGCGCCAAGGCCGCCCTGCTTGGTCGGGATTACCGGCACGCCGAGCGGACACACGCTGCGCGGATCGACTTCGGGGCACACGATCGGGGGCGCACCCTTGACCGCACCTTCGAGCTGGATCTGGCTGACCCCGGTAAAGCCGACGCCCTGGATCGTCGCGGTCGTGCCCTGCAACACCGGGACGTCGCTGTTCACCGCAATGCGCACGCGCACCAGGCTGGGGTCGGGCTTGAACAGGCCGATTTCCTTGACCTGCCCGGCGGGGACGCCCGAAAAGGCGACCTGCGATCCCTTGTTCAACCCGTCGACTGCCTGCTTGAAGAAAATGTCATATTCCTTCTCGCTGGTCGTGTTCACCCGCGCGAGCCACACGGTGAACAGCGCCAGCATGGCGAGCAGGATCAGCACGACCGCGCCGACCAGCACATGGTTTGAACGAGTTTCCATGCTAAGTCCCCATGGCCCCGGCGCGTTCCGCGCTCGCCACCGCCGCGCGTCCGCGCGGGCCGTTGAAATATTCCTGGATCCACGGATGGTCCAAAGCGAGCAG
>CAYMUJ010000229.1:0-2300 GCA_964393565.1 uncultured Stakelama sp.
GTCAACACTAATGCGAATCGTTTTCAACTTTGTCGCAAATCTGTCGCTTCAGCCGGCACCGCGTACAGCAGCCAGCTGCGCAGCGCGCTGGCCAGATTGGGGGGATCTTCGGCCTGGATGCGAAGATGATCGATCTGCGCGACCAGCGCGCTCAGCGGCAGGCCGCGCGCAGCCGCCGCCGCCTCCAGCGCCTCCCAGAACAGCGGCTCGAGGCTGATCGAGGTCGGATGCGCGGCGATCGTCATCGATCGTTTGACCGGCGGATGAAACCCGCCCGGCGGCGGCACGATGCCGCCGGGGCCGTCAGGCATCGAGGTCGAACAGCGACGCCAGCTGTTCGATCATCGTGCCGGCCAGCTGGTCGACATCCATGATCGTCACCGCGCGGCTGTAATAGCGGGTTACGTCATGACCGATGCCGATCGCGACCAGCCCGACCGGCGAGCGGCTTTCGATCCACCCGATCACCTGGCGCAGATGCCGCTCCAGATACGACCCGCTGTTGACACTCAGCGTCGAATCATCGACCGGCGCGCCGTCGCTGATCACCATCAGGATCTTGCGATCCTCCGGCCGTGCGATCAGCCGCTGGTGCGCCCATAGCAGCGCCTCGCCGTCGATATTCTCCTTGAGCAGCCCTTCGCGCATCATCAGGCCGAGCGACTTCTTGGCGCGCCGCCACGGCTCGTCGGCCTGTTTGTAGACGATATGGCGCACATCGTTCAGGCGGCCGGGCTGCGCCGGGCGACCATCGGCCAGCCACTTCTCGCGCGATTGCCCGCCCTTCCACGCGCGGGTGGTAAAGCCCAGAATCTCGGTCTTCACCCCGACCCGTTCCAGCGTGCGGGCAAGGATGTCGGCGCTGATCGCGGCGATGCTGATCGGCCGCCCGCGCATCGACCCCGAATTGTCGATCAGCAGCGTGACGACCGTGTCCTTGAACTCGGCGTCCTTCTCGACCTTGTACGACAGCGACTGCATCGGGTTGACGATCACCCGCGCCAGCCGCGCGGCGTCGAGCAGCCCTTCCTCCTGGTCGAAATCCCAGCTGCGGTTCTGCTGCGCCATCAACCGCCGCTGCAGCCGGTTGGCGAGCTTGGTCACCACGCCCTGCAGGTTCGACAATTGCGTGTCGAGATAGGCGCGCAGCCGCGCCAGTTCCTCATCGTCGCACAGGTCGGTGGCGGCGATCACCTCGTCATATTGATGGGTATAGGCGCCATAATCGAACTGCGGCGACAGATCGGACCAGGGGCGGTTGGGGCGGACGGGCATCATGCCTTCGTCACCCGGATCGCCGGGCTCGCCCTCGCCCTCCTCGAACTCGCCCTGTTCCTGCTCGGTCTCCGGGCCTTCCTCGCCCTCGCCCTCGCGCTGTTCGCCGCGCGCGTCGATCTCGCTCTCGCCGGTATCGCCGGCCTCGTCGCCAGCGTCCGCCTCGCTCTCGTCTTCGTCTGCGCCGTCGGTGCCCTCGTCCTCGCCGCCGCCGTCTTCAGACTCCTCGGGAAGCAGTTCGCCCTCGGTCAGTTCAAGGTCGGCGAGCAGATTGCCGACCAGCCGTGCGAACGCCGCCTGATCGTCGATCGCCAGCGCCAGCGCGTCGAGCTCCGCCCCGCCCTTGTCCTCGATCCAGTCGCGCACCAGCGCAAGGCCCAGCGCGGCAGCGGCCGGCGCCTCGCGCCCGGTCAGCCGCTCGCGCACCAGCAGCTGCACCGCGGTCGACAGCGGCACCTCGTCGCGCGTCCGCGCCCGACTGATCGGGTCGGACCGCATCTTCATCTCAAGCGCACGGTCGAGATTGTCGGCGATTCCCGCATAGCCGCGCGATCCCAGCGCCTCGACCCGGGCAGTCTCGACCGCGTCGAACACGGCGCGCGCCACGGGCTCCTTGGGCGCGGCCTTCAGATGCGTCGCGGCATCGTGCAGCCGCAGCCGCAGCGCAAAGCCATCGGCAAACCCGCGCGCCTCCGCCACCTGTTCGGGCGGCAGGTTGCGGCCGGGCATCGGCACCTTGATATGTCGCCCCGACTGGGCCGGTGCATCGGCACTGAAGGCAAGCTCCAGCTCCGCCTCATGCGACAATGCCCGCGCGGTCCCGGCAAGGACGGACTTGAACTGGTCGAGGGGAGAGTCGCTGGCCATGCTCAGGTCACCGGGAAAGGCTCACGCCTTCCCCACCACGCTCTCGGGCAGGTCCTTGCCGAACACGCGCTGGTAATATTCCGCCACCAGCGAGCGTTCCGCATCGTCGCATTTGTTGAGGAAGCTCAGGCGGAAGGCGAAGCCGACATCCTTGAAGA
>CAYMUJ010000230.1:0-2288 GCA_964393565.1 uncultured Stakelama sp.
GCGAACCACTCCAGCCATTTGTGACCGGGATTGGTCGCGGGGAGCGACAGCGCGCCGAAGCCGTGGCCGCCGCGTTCGAGCAGATGCGCCTCGACCGGAACCTTGTGGCGGCGGGCGGCTTCGATCAGGGCGAGGCTCTGGCTTACCGGGACGGTGCCATCGTCCATCGCATGGCACAGGAACAAGGGCGGCATTGCGGGACTGGCGCGGGTGAGCACGTCGAAGCGGGCGGAGGCGGTGCCGACGGGCGGCGGGCCGCCGAACAAATTGGGGCCGGAGCGGCTGTTGGGACCGGCACTGGCAAACTGGGTCACCGGGTAGATCAGGCCGGAGAAATCCGGGCGGGCGGACAGGCTGTCGGCGGTGTCGCGCGGTTGGTAGACCGGGTCGGCATGGCCGACCGTCAGCGTGCCGCCGAGATGGCCGCCGGCGGAAAAGCCAAGGATGCCGAGCTTGGCCGGGTCGATGCGGTAATGCGCGGCATTGGCGCGGATCAGGCGCATCGCGCGCTGGGCATCCTGAAGCGGCACATCGGTGCGGTTGAACCAGCCTTCGCCGGGCAGGCGATAGGCGAGGACGAACACGGTGATGCCGAGCGGGTTGAGCACGCGCGCGACATTCACCCCTTCATTGATCAGGCTGACAAAGACATAGCCACCGCCGGGCATAACCAGCACCGCGCGCCCGTCGGGCCGCTGTGGGCGGAACACGCCGATATAGGGGTGGCGGATGCCTTTCTCCCAGCGCTGTGGCGTGCCGGGCGGCAGGGGGACGGGTTCCTTTGACGGCGCGATGCCGGGCGGGGTGCCGGGCGGCAGGGTCGGCCACAGCATCAGCGTTTCGCGCGGCGGCCATGGCGGCAGCGGAGTGAACACCTTCTGCGCCGATTGCGCGGTGGCGGTGCCAGTGAGGCCGAGGGTGGCCGCGCCGCCGATGAATGTCCTGCGCCGGATCGTCATGCTCATGTCGCATCCATAGGGGATTTCAGCAGCTTGGGGCCAGTCCATGCTTGCCCTTTGCATCCGGCGCGCGGGTCCCATATGGGGGCCGCATTCCCCCGGGACATTTGAGGAAGGACAAAGGCGTGAAGGACGTTCTCGTAATCGGCGCAGGCGGCGTTTCGTCGGTCGCGGTGCACAAGATGGCGAAGAATCCCGAGCTGTTCGGCAAGATCACGCTCGCCAGCCGCCGTCAGTTCAAGTGCGATGCGATCGCCGAATCGGTCAAGGAGCGCTTTGGCGTGACGATCGACACCGCGCAGGTCGATGCCGATGACGTCGCCGCGACGTCGAAGCTGATCGAGCAGGTCAAGCCGAACCTGCTGGTCAATCTGGCGCTGCCCTATCAGGACCTGAACCTGATGGATGCGTGCCTGAACACCGGCACCGACTATCTCGACACCGCCAATTACGAGCCGCGCGACGAGGCGCGGTTCCATTATGGCTGGCAGTGGGAGTATCAGGACCGCTTCAAGAATGCGGGGCTGATGGCGCTGCTGGGTTCGGGTTTCGATCCGGGCGTGACCAGCGTGTTCGCGATGTACATCAAGAAGCATCTGCTCGACACGATCCGCACGCTCGACATTCTCGACTGCAATGGCGGCGACCATGGCCAGCATTTCGCGACCAACTTCAACCCCGAGATCAATATCCGCGAGATCACCGCGCCCGCGCGGCACTGGGAAAATGGCGAATGGGTCGAGACCCCGGCGCTGACGACGCGGCAGGTGTTCGAGTTCGATCAGGTCGGCGCGAAGAACATGTACCTCATGTACCATGAGGAGCTGGAAAGCCTGGCCAAGTTTATCCCCGAAATGGAGCGTGCGCGCTTCTGGATGACGTTCGGCGAACAGTATCTGACCCATCTGCGCGTGCTGCAGAATGTCGGCCTGACCTCGATCGAGCCGATCCTGTACGAAGGCCGCGAGATCGTGCCGCTGCAGTTCCTGAAGGCCGTGCTGCCCGAGCCGTCGACTTTGGGCACGACCACCAAGGGCAAGACCAATATCGGCGACATCGCGACCGGGACCAAGGACGGGGAAGAGAAGACCTTCTACGTCTACAACGTCTGCGATCACGAGGATGCGTTCGAAGAGACGGGCAATCAGGCGGTGAGCTACACCACCGGCGTGCCCGCGATGATCGGCGCGGCGCTGATGCTGAATGGCACGTGGCGCGGCGAGGGTGTGTTCAACATGGAGCAGTTCGATCCCGATCCCTTCATGGACATGCTGAACCAGCACGGCCTGCCGTGGCAGGTGAAGGAACTGGCCGAGCCGCTGAAGTTCT
>CAYMUJ010000231.1:0-2279 GCA_964393565.1 uncultured Stakelama sp.
TAGCGCCGCACCAGCCGCCGGAACGGCAGATCGGTCACGCCCGTCATCGGCGCCAGAATCACCGGCGTCTCGACCGTCACCGGCCCGACCTGGATGGGGTTCAACATCGTCATTTGTGCCTGAAATTTAGGCACGGGCCGATACAGAGGCAAGGGCGGGGATGCAAGGGTGGTCTCACGCCGCGCCCTCTTCCCTATGTTCGCCCCTCCGGCCTTCGCTGCGGAGCATGAAGTGGGACGACCCGCTGTCCCTTTCCTACAGTGCATCGTCTCGCTAGGCAGGCCAGATGCAATCCGCACTGCTCATTTCCCACGCGCACAAAGCTGTTGCATTCATGCCGACTTGCCGGCACGCAGGCGCCACCTCGCAGGCCGGGATCGTCGTGCAGGTGCCGCACGAGCGCCGCGACAATGTCGCCAACCCGGTCGAATACGGCGCGACGGTGTCGCTTCGCTGTCGCCCCGGTGTCGCGTCATGACCATCGCCGCAATCATAGTTGCCGCCGGAAAAGGCGTCCGCGCAGGCGGAGCCGTGCCGAAGCAGTTCGCCTTGCTCTGCGGAAAACCCACGCTATCGCATAGCGTTATTGCACTTTCATCTCACCCGATGATAGCCCAAACCATCATCGTCATCGGCGAAGGACAGCAGGATCACGCCAGCGCACTCCAGCTCGAAAACGTCAGCTTCGTCGAAGGCGGAGCCGAACGCCGCGACTCGGTCCGCGCCGGGCTTGAGGCGCTGGAGGGCAAGAACGTCACCCGCGTCCTGATCCACGACGCCGCCCGCCCCTTCATCCCGACCGCAGTGATCGACGCGCTGCTCGCCGCGCTCGACCACGCCCCCGGCGCGGTCCCCGCCCTCCCCGTCGCCGACACGCTGGCCAAGGGCGCCGAAGCCCTCGGCGACAACGTCCCCCGCGCCGGCCTCAACCGCATCCAGACGCCGCAGGCCTTCCACTTCGACGCCATCCTCGCCGCCCATCGCGCATGGCCGGACGGCGAAGAAGCCACCGACGACGCCCAGATGCTCCGCCGCGCGGGCCATGACGTCGCCCTCGTTCCCGGAGACGCAATGCTCGAGAAAATCACCCACCCCGCCGATTTCGCCGCCGCCGAGGCACGCCATGGCGCCAACCTCATCTCCCGCAGCGCGATCGGCTATGACGTCCACCGCCTCGCCGCGGGTGAGGAACTCTGGCTCGGGGGCGTGCTGATCCCGCATGACAAAGGCCTGGCGGGGCACAGCGACGCCGATGTCGCGCTCCACGCCATAACCGACGCACTGCTCGGCACGATCTGCGCCGGTGATATCGGCATGCACTTCCCACCCAGCGACCCGCAATGGCGCGGCGCCGCGTCCGACCGCTTCCTTGATCACGCGGCATCTTTGGTCCGGGCAGAGGGCGGAATCATCGACTTCATCGACCTCACCCTGATCTGCGAAGCGCCCAAGATCGGGCCGCACCGCGACGCGATCCGCGCCCGCATCGCCGAAATCCTTCAGCTTCCGCTCGGCAAGGTCAGCCTCAAGGCCACCACCACCGAACGCCTCGGCTTCACCGGCCGCGGCGAAGGCATCGCGGCACAGGCGATCGCCACCATTCGCATCAAGGGGGAAATCGAATGAAGAAAGTTCCCATGTCGATCCGCGCGGCCGTCTGCGCCGCCCTCGCTGTGCAATCGGTTCACGCAGCGCAGGCACAAACTGTTGACTGTATGCCGGCGAAAGAAGCTGAAGCGCTGTTCCTGACCTTCGGTGCTCCACTCATCGATCAGGTGCGCAAGATTTGCGTCACCGTGCTCCCATCGGGCAGCTACCTCAGTGTTCGCGGGGAGGATCTGTCAAAGCGCCTTTCCGCAGCCGCAAACGGCCGTGAGGCGGAGGCTGTGGCTGCATTCAAGCGGTTTGGAGGCGATGACCGCGCGCTCGACGGCATTGATACCGCGACATTGCTGCCCTTGATCCGGAGCGTCATGGCGCCGATGTTCGCGGAGGAAATCAAGGAACGCGACTGCTCCGGCATCAGTGCGGTGCTCGCCACGCTCGACCCGCTTCCGGCCGAAAACCTTGTTCAGTTCGTTATCACCGTCGCCCAACTATCGCCACCAGCCCAGTCGGAGACGAACAAACGCTCCACGAAAAAGTCGGCGGCCGACTTCAACGTCTGTCCGCTCTCTACAACACCCTGATCGGGTCGCGCTGCGGCCGCTGACGGAGTAAGTCCATGCGTATCCGCCACCTTGCCGCCACCGCCCTGCTCTGGACCGGCCTCGCCGCGT
>CAYMUJ010000232.1:0-2274 GCA_964393565.1 uncultured Stakelama sp.
CAGCTATGTGCGTGCGGCCCTTCGACAGGCCCGGGGCAAACGGCAAAATGTGTCAGGGTGAACGCGCGATGCGCTAACGCCGATAGGTGATCAGCAGGTTGTTTGCGGGCATTTCAACCAGGCTTTCGAACCGCAATCCACGTGCCGCAGCCGCCGTCATCTCGGCAATGTCGCGCAGACCCCAGCGCGGATCGCGCGCTTTCAGCGATCGATCGAACGCCGCATTTGACGGAGCGATCGGTACCCCGGCGCGACGATAGGGGCCATAAAGGATCAGCCGCCCGCCCGATGGCAACAGGTTCGCGCACGTACGGAACAGCCCCAGCGTCGCTTCCCACGGGCTGATATGCACCATGTTGATGCACAGCACCGCGTCGGCGGCGGCAATCGGCCAGTCGCCCGCCGCCGCATCGATCGCCAGCGGCGGTGCGACATTGGGCAGACCCGCACACCATGATGCAATCGACGCCCGCGCCGCCGCATCGGGATCGCTGGGGATGAAGGTCAGGGCGGGGAAACGCTCGGCGAAATAGGCCGCATGCTCCCCGCTCCCGCTGGCGACCTCCAGCACAATGCCGCGTTCCGGCAACAGCACCGCCAGCTCCGCCGCGATCGCCTCCCGGTTGCGCAGCGTGGCGGGTGCGTGTTTGCGCACCCCCCCGCTGTCTTCCGCGACGATCCACGGCGTCGGATCGGCCACCGCGCTTACTCGGCGGCCTGCGCAGTCCCCGATATCTGGGCCGGCTCCTTCCACACCAGCACCGGCTTGCGCGCGGCCAGCGTCTCGTCGAGGCGACGGCGCGGCGCGAAGTGCGGTGCGGTCTTGAGCGCGGCATCGCCCGCCTTGGCCCGCTGCGCGACCGAACGGAACGCGCCGATGAACTGGTCCAGCGCCGCCTTGCTCTCGGTCTCGGTCGGCTCGACCAGCATCGCGCCATGCACCACCAGCGGGAAATAGACCGTCATCGGGTGGAAGCCCTCGTCGATCAGCCCCTTGGCGATGTCGAGCGTCGAGAAGCCCTCGGCCAGCCCACGGTCGCTGAAGATCGCCTCATGCATGCACGGCCCGCTGTTCGCGAAGGGCGCGTCGAGCACATCCTCCAGGCTGCGCAGGACATAATTGGCGTTGAGCACGCTGTCCTCGGCCACTTGGCGAAGTCCGTCCGCGCCGTGCGACAGGATATAGGTCAGCGCGCGGGTGAACATGCCCATCTGGCCATGGAACGAGACCATCCGGCCAAAGCTGGAGCCGTGATGCTCGCCCGCAGTTTCCTCTTCGACCAGCACGAAGCGGCCATCCTGCTGCTCGACGAACGGCAGCGGCGCGAAGGGCGCCAGCGCCTCCGACAGCACCACCGGCCCCGAGCCCGGACCACCGCCGCCATGCGGGGTGGAAAAGGTCTTGTGCAGGTTGATGTGCATCGCATCGACGCCCAGGTCGCCGGGGCGCACCTTGCCGACGATCGCGTTGAAGTTCGCGCCGTCGCAATAGACGTAACCGCCTGCCGCATGCACCGCGTCGCTGATCGTCTTCAGGTCCCGCTCGAACAGGCCGCAGGTATTGGGGTTGGTGATCATCACCCCCGCCACGTCCGGCCCCAGCCGCGCGGTCAGCGCCGCGACATCAACGCGCCCGTCCGGGGTTGCCGGAATATCCTCGACCGTGAAGCCCGCGAACGCCGCCGTTGCCGGGTTGGTGCCATGCGCGCTTTCGGGGACCAGCACCACGCGGCGATCCTCGCCGCGCGCTTCCAGCGCCGCCTTGATCGCCAGGATGCCGCACAGCTCACCATGCGCGCCCGCCTTGGGCGACATCGCCACCGCCTTCATGCCGGTCAGCGTGACCAGCCAGTGCGCCAGCTGATCGATCACCTCCAGCGCGCCCTGCACCGTATCGACCGGCTGGAGCGGGTGGATGTCGGCAAAGCCCGGAAGCCGCGCCATCCGCTCATTGAGGCGCGGGTTATGCTTCATCGTGCAGCTGCCCAGCGGGAAGAAGCCGAGGTCGATCCCGTAATTCTGGCGCGACAGGCGGGTGTAATGGCGCACCGCTTCCGGCTCGCTCAGGCCCGGCAGGCCGATGTCGCGATGCCGCTCCAGCCCGCCCAGCCGCGAGACTGCCTTGGGCGCTTCGGCGAAATCGACGCCGGTCGTGTCAAGCGATCCGATCTCGAAGATCAGCGCCTCTTCCAGCATCAGCGCGCGATTGCCGGTGAAGGTGGCTACAGCCTCGCCCTCGACCGCATTCATCTGCGGACGCCAGCCGCTCTGGTT
>CAYMUJ010000233.1:0-2271 GCA_964393565.1 uncultured Stakelama sp.
GCATCGGGCGCGACCGCATGGTCCGCAACTGCCTGATCGCGGCGGGCAATAGCGGTGATGCGCGGTTGCTGGGTGCGGTCGAAACGCTGCTGGAAGATCCCGACGAAGCGGTGCGCGACGCTGCGGAGTGGGCAATGGCGCGGCTTCTCTAAAGCCCCTCCCCTGAAGGGGAGGGGCTTAATGGACCCTACCGCCCGGTTCGGCTCGCCCGGATCGCCGCCGCACAGCTCGCCTGATCGATCGGCGATCCGTCGCGCTGGCGCGTCTCGGCAAAGGTGACCACCGGATCGCCGCGCCCGGACTTGGGCGGGTAGAGATAGGCATCGAGCACGCAGGTGCCGTTGCCGAACTGCAGCTTGCGCGCGCTGCCTTCGGTCACGTCCAGCAGCGGGCGGCCGAATTGCGCGATCAGGGCGTTGGCGCTCGCCCCCATCACGGTCGTCAGCGCGGCCATGCCGGGTTGGGGTCGCGGTGCCGGCACCGGCACAGGTGCGGCACGGCCGGGTGGCGGGATGACGCCACCGCCGCCACAGGCGGACAGCAGGATCAGCGCGCCAAGCGTTGCCTGAATTCTCACGTTGTGCGTCTCCGGTGGAACATGTGCGTCGCCATCGCCGCACCGACGATCGGCGCGATCAGATTGGCGAACGGAATGAAGAATAATCCGGTTCCCGCCGCGCCAGTGGCGAACCGCGCCAGCCGCGTGTTCGCCCGCCAGCGCTGCAGATCCTGTGCGGGCATGTGGCGCACCGCGACCATGTCGCCCAGATCGCGGCCCAGCAGCCAGCTGTTGACGATGAAAAAGGCGATGGCCGTCCCCACTCCGGTGACGAGCAGGATCAGATAGAGCGGCGACAGCGCGAGGTTGACCAGCAACGCTCGTCCGGCGGAGCGCAGACCCATCGCGGCGGAGCGGGTAAAGCTCAGGTCGCGCGCGGTGGCAAAGCGGTCGGGATAATGTTTGGCCTCGACCGCATGCACCACCTCGTCCGCGAATACCCCGATCACGGCGATGGCAATGACGCGGAACAACAGCCATGCGCCGAGTAGCGCGATCAGGAACGCGGTCGCTGCGGCGAGGCTCGCGACGCTCTGGCTGGCGGAGAAATAGGTGGCGGCGAGATAGTCGATCCCGAACCACAGCCCCGCGCCCAATGCGGTAAAGATCGCCAGCGTCACCAGCATCGACTTGGCGAACACGGCAAGGATGCGTTTGTCGAACAGCTGGCCGATCGAAAGAAGCAGCGCCTGGACCATCTGGACATCGATGCTGGGCGATGTCCGCCAAGTCAACGCAGTTGCGCCAGGCCGGATGGCGCTATAGGCGCGCAACATCTATTTCCCGGAGACAAAAGTGACCGCACCCACCCACGACGTCGTCGCGATCGGCAACGCCATTGTCGACATTCTGGCCCAGGCCGAAGACAGCTTCATCGAAGAAATCGGCGTCGCCAAGGGCTCGATGCAGCTCATCTTCTCGCCCGAAGAGGCCGACGCGCTCTACGCCAAAATGGGCCCGGGCCGTGAGGTTTCGGGCGGTTCGGCGGCGAACACCGTCGCCGGCATGGCCGCACTCGGCAGCCGCACCGCCTTTATCGGCCAGGTCGCCGACGACCAGCTGGGTCAGGTGTTCGGCCACGACCTGCGCGCCGCCGGCGTCGATTTCGGCACCGCAGTCCGTCCGGGCCAGCCGACCACCGCGCGCTGCCTGATCTTCGTGACGCCGGACGGCCAGCGCACGATGAACACCTTCCTCGGCGCGTCGCAGTTCCTGCCCGAAGCGGCGCTCGACCGCGACTTGATCGCCAGCGGCGCGATCCTGTATCTCGAAGGCTATCTGTGGGATCCGGAAGAACCGCGTCAGGCGATGCGCGCCGCGATCGATATCGCGCGTGGTGCCGGCCGCAAGGTCGCCTTCACTTTGTCCGACGTGTTCTGCATCAGCCGCCATGGCGACGATTTCCGCGCGCTGATCGCGGAAGGCCTGGTCGACATCCTGTTCGCCAATGAGAATGAACTGCTCGCGCTCGCGCAGCTCGAGGAGTTCGACGCGGCGGTGGAGAAGGTCGCGGCGCAGGTCCCGACCCTCGTCGTCACCCGCAGCGAAAAGGGCGCGATTGCGGTGCAGAACGGCGCGCGCGTTGCAGTCGCGGCCGAGCCGATCGAGAAGGTGGTCGACACCACCGGTGCGGGCGACCTGTTCGCTGCCGGCTTCCTGCACGGCCAGGCACAGGGCTGGGACGTCGAGAAATCGCTGAAGCTCGGCGCGGC
>CAYMUJ010000234.1:0-2268 GCA_964393565.1 uncultured Stakelama sp.
TCTTGAATGCTTGTCCGTATCGAGCCAATTCGTTCTCTTCACTCGCCCCCGAGTGTCGTGTGCCACGGCCGCAGCGCAGGCTGTGGATTTATGGACGATGCGCTGGCGCGCACCGGCGCCCGCCCGTGGACAACGTGAGTACACGTTGCCCACCGTCGGGCACCTTCGCCCACAAGCTCCACAGCCTCCCACCACCAAGGTTCATGACCATGAAGTCAGGAACAGCCGGGTTCTATCGAGGCGACAAGTATTCTGACGCGGGGGGGAACCTCGACGGCCCCGAGCGAATGCTGGATGCCCTCAAGGCACGCGCAGGACTCAATCCACAGCTCATGGGTCTGGTGGTTCCGTTGGAAGAGATTCGGGTCAATCAGTGGAAGGCAATGAACTGTTTCGTCCATGGTGGCATCCATCCGCTGCAGCGCACCGACGGCTTCCCCGTGGAACTGGCCGCGCAGGTCGTGCGTAACTCGAATGGCATCTCACACATCGCCTGCCGCTTGCTCGCGCGTCTCGCGTCGACCGCTGACGTCGCAACAGCCGCCGAGATGGTGCGCGCCTACATTGGATTCGAGGATTGCGTTCCGATGAAACCGACGTCGGCATAGAGCCCCTCTGGGGAGGCGACGCGCGGCAGAAGTGCGCCGTCCGGGCAGAGGAGACCTATAGTGGTCCACATGCATGTCGCACAGCTCTTGTTTGTCGCAAGCGTGGACGAGTCGCGCAAGCTGGTCTGCCAAGCACCAGGCTGCGGCCGAGCCATTGCCAAGGCTGTGCACGTGATCCGTGATTCCACCGGCACCATTCGCGTCATCGGTTCCGGATGCTACGGGCACCTGTCCGGCCATGAGGAGGCAACCAGGCACGGCGCGACCGTCGCAGGCTTCGACGGTCGGCGCCTGACCCCTGAAGAGCGTGCCCTGATGATTGCGGATACGGCAGCCTTCGTCGCGGATGTTGAGGCCCGATTGGCGGCAGAGAGGGAAGCCAAAAGCCTGGCCGCAGATCGGATCAGTGCCGAGGCACAGCGATTGCGCGGGCGAGCAGCAGGATCGATCGATCGCCACCCCCAGCCGGCGAGCCAGTGGCAGAGCCCGTTGAGCGACGGGACGGAACGCATGTTTACGCGGGATCGCGCTCGTGCTCGCGACAGCTTGGCGCAATTCCGCGCCCAGCAGGCTCGGCAGGCAGCGCGTATCGCGATGCAACGCAGGCCTGAACTCTCGACTTTCTCGGTCGACGTAGTGGCTGATGCGCTCGTGCAGGCCAAGGCAGACTACATCGCTACCGGTCATCGGATGGATGCGCCGGATGCTCGAAGCGTCATTGAGGCGGGAGCTATTGCTGTGCTTTCAGCGCGCGACTCAAAGCACGGCGATCGATAGGGAACTAAGCCGTCAGAGGCACAGCCTGGTGCAGGCAGCAAGTGGTCTCGCGATCCGGGCGCCGAGTTCTGGTCCCAGTGGGACCGGAAACCCTACTGACAGTCCCGTTCGGCGGCGATCTGGTCTGGGTGACTTTTGGGTGACTTTCCTGGGCGGAACTGTCCAAAACAGGGCAAAATGGATGGGAACAGACGGCTTCAACCCCTGATAAATCAACAACTTAGCGGCGTGGCCGAAACTACGAACCAAGGGGTCGTGGGTTCGAATCCTGCCAGCCGCGCCAGAATTTCGGTTCTAGAACAACGGGTCAGATGCTTCGGCAGCTGGCCCGTTTTTCTTGGCCTACGCACCGGGCAGCGCCCAGGCGACACATGCGACACATCCAGCGGCTGGACCACGGCGACCCGGCGGTCATGCAGCAGGTCCAAGCCCTACTGCGCGCCGCGCACCAGCAGGAAGCCGCGCAGATCGGCAGCACCGGGCAGGCTCATGCCGCTTCATCGGGCTTCGACGTTGCGTCGCGCATCGGCTTCGGGGCCTTCGACGGCGGCGAGCTCATCGGCGTGATCGCCGTCGGGCCGGACCCGGAACCCGGGCAGCTGTCGATCGACCGGTTGTTCGTATCGGCCCCGCACCAGCGCCAGGGCGTCGCGAACGAGCTGCTCCGCACGGTGCTGGCCAGCGCGCCCGGCGTCGTGTTCTCGGTGCAGGTGGCGCAGCACAACGAGCCGGCGCTCGCGCTGTACCAGGCAAGCGGCTTCCAGGCCTATCGCCGCGGCGAGCTGGGGCCGACCAGGATCCCGCTGCTGAAGCTGCGCCGCCCCGCGCCCTGAGAGGGTGTAAACGAAATGTTCTACGTTGCCAGTCTGGTTGCGAGGATACG
>CAYMUJ010000235.1:0-2253 GCA_964393565.1 uncultured Stakelama sp.
CCTTCTTCCGCCGGATCTTCGGGCTCCCCGATTGCAGCACCCCGCGCCGGAACAGCCGCGCCGCGATCGTCACGGTGATCACCACCCACAGGGCCTGCCAGGCCAGCGCCGCGAAGTGCCGCCACAATTCGGGCGAATTGGCTGCGCGCGCCGCCATCGCAAAGGGCGAGCTGAACGGGAACAGCTCCGCCGCGGTCGCGACCCAGCTGTCCGGGCTCGCTGCCGCAGCCGACGCAACGCCGAACATCGCGACCTGAAAAATCGTGATCGGCAGCGACATCATCTGCAACTCGCGCTGCGTGCTCGCCTGCGCGCCAAGGCCCAGAAACACCGCGCCCAGCAGCATGTACGCCATCACGAAATAGGCGAGGAACAACATGCCATAGGGGACGAGGCCGACCGCAGGGCCGATATCCGAAAGCCCGGCGGCAAGCCGCGACGGCAGTACGCTGGCGGCATTGGCGCCCAGATTGACCACCACCGTTCCCCAGAACAGCAGGAACAGCAACGCCACCCCGAACATGCCGAGCAGCTTGCCAAAGAACACGCTTTCCAGCGGCACGGCGGCGGCCAGGATCTCGATCACCTTGTTCGACCGCTCCTCCGCCATCGTGCCGACCACTTGTCCCGCCAGCATCAGCGAGACGATGAACAGCGCGAACACGGTGAAGAACGCCGCCTGACCCTGCCCGCTCGATGACGTCGTGGTCCGCGAAATGACGGTCTTGGTCGCTTCGCTCAGCGGCGCATCGGTCCCCGCACGTTCGGCGCGCAGCACCTGGCTGGCCAGTTCGGCAAGATATTCGGCCGATCGCGGTGCGTTCTCGACATGCAGGATCTGTGGCCGATCCAGCGGGCCGTACAGCACCGCATAGGTATCGATGCCCTTGCGGTCGATCAGTGCCTTGGCCTGCGCCCGCGGATTGGCGCTCGGCGCTTCGACGATCAGGTCGGCGGGCTGGCTGGCGAGCGAAAACATGCGGCGCAACTGCTTGTCCATCGCGACCACGGTGCGTGCCTGTTCGCCGCTGGTGATGAACACGATGCGCGATTTCGTATCGCCGCTCTTGGCCATCGTCGCCGCGCCCAGCCCGCCGATCGTGCCGAACGCCAGCATCATCAACGGCGCGAGCAGGAACAGCAGGAAGGTGGGGGTGAACACCGTCGCCACGAAATCGCGGCGCGCGATCGTCATCGTCTGGCGCACCAGTCGGGAAAAGCCGTTCATGCCGCTGCTGCCTCTTCCAGTGCCTGGGCGCCGACGATCTTGACGAACACATCGTGCAGCGACGGTCGCTCGATCGACAGTCCCGAAATGCCGTATCCCGCGTCGATCAGCCGCACCAGCAACGCCTCGATCCCCTCGTCGGGCAGGGTAAAGCGCCAGCCGCCGTCGCCGTCCGCCACCGCATCGGCGGGGAGCAGCGCGGCGATGCCCGCATCGGACTTGTGCGGCACATAATGCGCCTTGTGCGGCAATGTCCCGCGCGCATCGGCCATGCTGCCCTCGAACCGCACCTTGCCGCCGGCGATGATCGTCAGCCGGTCGCACAGCCGCTCGGCATGCGCCATCACGTGGGTCGAAAACAGGATCGTCGCGCCGCGATCGCGCTCGGCCAGGATCAATTTCTCCAGCCGCTCCTGATTGACCGGGTCGAGGCCCGAAAAGGGTTCGTCGAGCACCAGCAAATCGGGCTGATGCACCACCGACCCGAGCAGCTGGACCAATTGCGCCATGCCCTTGGACAATTTGCGGATCTTCTGGTCGGTGGCATGGCCCAGCCCCGCCGCCTCCATCAGCTCCACCGCGCGCTTGCGCCCGGTCTTCCAGTCCAGCCCGCGCAGCGCGCCCATGAAGGCGATGGCATGCGTCGCCTTCATGCTCGGATACAGGCCGCGTTCCTCGGGCAGGTAACCGACATGGTCGCTCATCTCGCGCGGGCGGTCGCTGCCCAGCATGGTGCGCTCACCCTCATCCGGCTCGATGATGCCGAGCAGCATGCGCAACGTCGTGGTCTTGCCCGCGCCATTGGGGCCGAGCACGCCATAGATCATGCCCTTGGGCACCGCGATATCGACGCCATCGACGACGCGGCGGTCGCCGAAGCGTTTGACGAGGCCTTGGGCGGTGACCGCCAATTCGTGATGCAACTGGAATCCCCTCGCTTGGCTTACCGTGGTAGCGGGGGGTGATGCAGGAGCGCAAGGCACGTCGATTCTTTTCCGCTTCGCGGAAGCGGCACCGGCCCGCTC
>CAYMUJ010000236.1:0-2237 GCA_964393565.1 uncultured Stakelama sp.
CAGCCCGGCGCGGGCATGAATGTCGATCCCGCCACGCTCAATACCGGCGCGGTCGAGGGCTATGTCGCGAAGGCGCATGAGAGCGGCATCATCGAATTCCTGATGGCGATCATTCCGACGACATTGGTATCGGCACTGACTGGAGATCAGTTGCTCCCGGTCCTGCTTGTCGCGATCCTGTTCGGCATTTCATTGTCGATGGTGGGTGAGCCGGCGGCCCCGGTGCGCGACATGCTCGAGCGGGTCGGGCTGGTCGTGTTCAAGCTGGTCGGCATCCTGATGCGTGCGGCGCCGGTCGGCGCGTTCGGCGCGATGGCCTTCACCATCGGCAAATATGGTATCGAATCGCTCGCCAATCTCGCCGGGCTGGTCGCGACCTTTTACCTCACCTCGCTGATCTTCGTGATCGTCGTGCTCGGCATCGTCGCAAAGCTGGCCGGCTTCTCGATCTTCAAACTGATCCGCTATCTCAAGGCCGAATTGCTTCTCGTGCTCGGCACATCCTCGTCTGAAAGCGCGCTGCCCAGCCTGATGGACAAGATGGAGCGCGCCGGGTGCGAGAAGTCTGTGGTCGGGCTGGTCGTGCCCACCGGCTACTCCTTCAACCTCGACGGTACCAACATCTACATGACGCTGGCGGCGCTGTTCATCGCGCAGGCGTGCAATGTCGACCTGACTCTGGGCGACCAGATCGCGCTGCTGCTGATCGCGATGATCTCGTCAAAGGGTGCGGCGGGCGTCACAGGTGCTGGCTTCATCACGCTCGCCGCGACGCTGTCGATCGTGCCGTCGGTGCCGGTCGCGGGCATGGCGCTGATCCTGGGCATCGACCGCTTCATGAGCGAGTGCCGCAGCCTCACCAATTTCATCGGCAACGCGGTGGCGACGGTGGTCGTCGCGCGCTGGGATAATGCGCTGGACCGCGACGCGCTGGACCGCGCGCTTGCCGGTGCCGCGCCCACCGGGCCAGCACGTCCGGCGACGGAGACCGATCCGGATTGAGTTGAAGGGGGCGGAGTGCCGCCCCCTTCACTGCGTCACCTAGTCATCGATATTCTTCCGGAACGTCTCGGGCAGGAACAGCAGGCCGACCACCAGCGTCAGCCCTGCGACCACGATCGGATACCACAGGCCGTAATAGATATCCCCGGTCGCCGCGACCATCGCGAACGCCGTGGTCGGCAGGAACCCGCCGAACCAGCCATTGCCGATATGATAGGGCAGCGACATCGACGTGTAGCGGATCTTGGTCGGGAACAGCTCGACCAGCATCGCCGCGATCGGGCCGTAGACCATCGTCACCAGCAGCACGAGCCAGGTGAGGATCGCCACCACCAACGGCTTGTTGATCTGCGTGGGGTCGGCCTTGGACGGATAGCCCGCAGTCGTCAGAGCAGCCTTCAGCTCGCCCTGAAACGCGGTGATCGCAGCCTTGCGGTCGGCACCGGTCACCTGCGCCGGATCGGGTGCGGTGAAGGTGGCGTCACCCACCTTGACCTGCGCGATCGTGCCGGCGGGTGCCTCGACCGAGCTGTAGCTGATCGCATTCTTGGCAAGGAACGCCTTGGCGATGTCACAGCTCTTGCTGTCGAACTTGTTGCCGCCGACCGGATCGAACTGCAGCGAGCAATCGGCGTCGTTGGTCACCACTGTGACCGGCGCGGTCGCCGCTGCGCGGGCGAGCGCCGGGTTGGCGGACGAGGACAGCGCCTGGAACGCCGGGAAATAGGTCAGCACGGCGAGCGCGCAGCCCGCCATGATGATCGGCTTGCGCCCGACCTTGTCCGACAGCCAGCCAAAGAAGATGAAGAACGGCGTACCGATGGCCAATGCAATCGCGATCAGGATGTTGGTGGTCGCACCATCGACCATCAGCATCTTTTCAAGGAAGAACATCGCGTAGAACTGGCCAGTGTACCAGACCACCGCCTGCCCAGCGACCGCACCGAGCAAAGCGATCAGCACCCATTTGAGGTTGCCCCATTTCCCGAACGCCTCGGTCAGTGGCGCCTTCGACGTCTTGCCCTCTTCCTTCATCTTCTTGAAGACCGGGCTCTCTTCGAGCTGCATCCGGATCCACAGCGACACGCCAAGCAGGATGATCGAAACGAGGAACGGCACGCGCCAGCCCCAGTCCTTGAACGCTGCTTCGCCGACGAGCGTGCGGGTGCCGATCACCACCAGCAGCGCGGCGAACAGGCCGAGCGTCGCGGTCGTCTGAATGAAGCTGGTGTACA
>CAYMUJ010000237.1:0-2205 GCA_964393565.1 uncultured Stakelama sp.
AGCGTCCAGGCGCCGCCACCGACCGCTGCGGCCTCGCTCTCGGAGATGAAGCTCCACGTCACCGCTTCGTTGAGGCCGCGTGCGGCGGCGGTGCGGCGGATGCGGCGCTCCAGCTTCTGTTCGGGAGTGGCGGTCGGCTTGGCGACGCCGGGCGCGCGGGGCAGGGGGGTGGAGGGAACCTTGTCGATCCCTTCGATGCGGATCACTTCCTCGACCAGATCGGCGGGGCCATCGACGTCACGCCGCCAGCTCGGCGCGGTGACGCGGAAGCCGTCGCACGCATCGGTCAGCTCGCATGGGTCGCCATTGGCGTCGAGCGGCTGGACGGTGAAGCCGAGCGATTCGAGAATGTCCTTCTGCCGCTCCGCCGGGATCGCCAGGCCGCCCAGCGTCTCGGCGAGACGCGGGCCGTAACCGGTGGTGATGCCGACCTTCGGCACCGCGCCCGCGCGGGTCACTTCGCTGGCGGTGCCGCCGCAGATCTGCGTCACCAGCCGCGCCGCAATGGCGATGCCGTCCTCGAGAAACTCCGGGTCCACGCCGCGTTCGAACCGGGTGCGCGCGTCGCTGGTCAGCAGCAATTTCTGTCCGGCGCGCGCAATCGCCTCCGGTTCGAAATAGGCGCATTCGATCACGACATCGGTGGTCGTTTCCGAGACGCCGGTTTCCTCCCCGCCCATGATCCCGCCGATATCGTGGACGCCATTCTGGTCGGCGATCACGGTGATCGTGTCGTCGAGCGTGTAGGTTTTTTCGTTGAGCGCCAGCACCTGTTCGCCCGGCTTGGCCTTGCGCACGGTCAGCGCGCCGCTGAGCTTCGCCTTGTCATAGACATGGAGCGGGCGGCCGAGGTCGATCATCACATAGTTGGTGATGTCGACCAGCGCGCTGATCGGACGCTGGCCGATCGCCTTCAACCGGCGCTGCATCCATTCGGGCGCGGCGCCGTTCGTGACGCCGCTGACCGTCTGGCCGAAATAGGCGGGGCAGCCCTCGGGCGCCTCGATCCGCACCTCCGGCCCCGCGCCGCTGGTCGCGACCGGGCTGGCGTCCAGCGGCTTCAGCGTACCGAGGCCAGCTGCGGCAAGGTCGCGGGCAATGCCGCGCACGCCCATGCAATCCTGACGGTTGGGGGTGATCGACACGTCGATCACCGGATCGTCGAGGCCGGCGTAGTCGGGGAACGCCGTGCCGACCGGCGCATCCTCGGGCAGTTCGATGATGCCGTCATGATCGTCGCCCAGTTCCAGCTCGCGGCTGGAACACATCATGCCGTTCGATTCGACGCCGCGCACCGCCGCGACCTTCAGCACCATGCCATTGGCGGGGACGGTCGCGCCGGGCAGGCCGAGTACGCCGACCAGCCCCGCTCGCGCATTGGGCGCACCGCACACGATCTGCAGCGGGTTGCCGTCGCCGGCGTCGACGGTCAGCACCTGCAGCTTGTCCGCCTGCGGATGCCGCTCGGCGGTCAGCACGCGCGCGACCTTGAACGCTGCCAGCGCAGCGCCGGGATTCTCCACGCCCTCGACCTCATGCCCGATGCGGTTCAGGGCATCGAGGATCGCGGTCAGATCGGCATCGGTGTCGAGATGCTCCTTGAGCCAGCTCAGCGTGAACTTCATGCGCCGACTCCCCCCGAAAGTGTGGGCACGTCGAGCGCCGAGAAGCCGTAATGCTTCAGCCAGCGCAGATCGCCGTCGAAGAATGCGCGCAAATCATCCATCCCATATTTGAGCATCGCGAGGCGATCGACCCCGGTGCCAAAGGCAAAGCCCTGCCATTCGTCGGGGTCGAGTCCACACGCCTCGATCACCCGGCGGTGAACCATGCCGCTGCCCAGCACCTCCATCCAGCCGCCGCCCTCGGCATCGCCGGACCCGCCGATCACGCGCTTGCCGTTGATCCAGGTGAAACCGACGTCCACTTCCGCACTCGGCTCGGTGAACGGGAAATAGCTGGGGCGCAGGCGCAGCACGATGTCGTCGCGCTCGAAATAGGCCTTGAGAAAGGTCTCCAGCGTCCATTTGAGGTGGCCGAGCGTGATCCCCTTGTCGATCACCAGCCCTTCGATCTGGTGGAACATCGGCGTGTGGGTCGCGTCGCTGTCGCTGCGATAGACGCGGCCGGGCGCGATGATGCGGATCGGCGGCTGTTGCGACGTCATCGTGCGGATCTGCACGGGGCTGGTGTGGGTGCGCAGCA
>CAYMUJ010000238.1:0-2201 GCA_964393565.1 uncultured Stakelama sp.
GCGCCGCCCATCGCCTGGACGCGCTTCCCCGCCTCGGCGCCGCGACGATAGACATAATGCGCGATGTCGGACGATCCGACGAAGCTGACCGCCTTGATCTCCGGATGGTCGAGGATCGCATCGACCATTTCCTTGTCGCCCTGCACGACCTGAAGCACGCCGTCGGGCAGGCCGGCTTCCTGCATCAGTTCGGCAAGGCGCACCGGCACGCTGGGGTCCCGCTCGCTGGGTTTGAGGATGAAGGCGTTGCCGCAGGCGATGGCGACGCCGAACATCCACATCGGGATCATCGCCGGGAAGTTGAACGGAGTGATGCCCGCGACGACGCCGAGCGGCTGGCGCATCGAATAGACGTCGATGCCGGGGCCGGCGCCCTGGGTATATTCGCCCTTCAGCACATGCGGGATGCCGCAGGCGAATTCGATGACTTCAAGCCCGCGCTGGATGTCGCCCTTCGAATCCGCGATCACCTTGCCGTGTTCGGAGCTGAGCAGATGCGCCAGCTCGTCCATATGCTTCTCGACCAGCGCCTTGAATGCGAACATCACACGCGCGCGGCGCTGGGGGTTCGTCGCGGCCCATGCGCCCTGCGCAGCCAGCGCCTTGTGCATCGCCGATTCGAGGTCGGCCGGGCTGCCCAGCGTCACCCGTGCCTGTACCGCGCCGCTATTGGGGTCGAACACGTCCGACCGGCGCGTGCCGGTGCCGGCGGTCGCCGCGCCGCCGATGAAATGGGTGATCTCGCGAACCGACGTCGCCATGATGCCTCTCCTTGTCGCGTGGTCATGCACCCGCCGGGCCATCGGCGGCAAGCCTGGAAGTTACTATTGTTACCGGTTGAGCGAGGGTGCGGACAAAAAAGCCCCATAATTCCGCCATTTGTCACCGAAGTGTAACACCCGGATAACGCGCCATTTACAGTACGGGCGCTAGACCAAGGCCATGTTCGCGCTTGCCGATCCCGCCTCCGCCCCCGCCCCGTCGACCACGCGGGAATGGCTGTCCACGGCCGAGCGCAACCCGCCATTTCTGCGCGAACACGACAGTTTGTTCACCGCGACGGAGATGTTCCAGGCCAATATCGAGCTGCGCCTGCTGCCGGTGGTCGATTCGGGCCATCGCGCGATCGGCGCGCTGTTCGAAAAGGATGTGCGGCGGCTGCTGCTGAACCCGTTCGGCCACGCGCTGATGCGCAATCCGGCCTATGGCAGCGCGATTGCGACGCATATCCGCCCCTGCCCCCAGGCCGAGGTCGATCAGGAAATCGGCGCGGTGCTCGACGCCTATCGCGCCGCCAGCGGGCAGGAGGGCATGATCCTGACGCATCGCGGACGGCTGTTCGCGGTGGTCGCCAACCGCCGCATCGTCAGCCTGGCGGTCGAGCGCGAGCTGATCCATGCGCGCACGCAACTGCGCCGATCGGCACGGATCGAGACGGCGTCGCGCCAGTTCGAAACGCAGGTTGCGGCGCTCGCCGGGACGCTGAGCACCCTGTCCCAGCGCATCGGCACCCATGCCGGCGCCACGGCGGTGCGTGCGGCCGACACCGGCGACCGGGCCGCGACGGTGGCAGCGGCGGCATCGCAGACCAGCCTTGGCATGAACGGCATCGCCGAACGCGGGCGCATGCTTGCCGATGCCTTTGCCGCGATCAACAGCGATACCGCGCGGGCCAAGCGCGCGGCCGAGCACGCCGTCGGGCTGGTCGGCGAAGGCGGTGCGCGGATGCGACAACTGATGCGGTCGGCCCAGTCGATCGACGCGGTGATCGCGCTGATCGGCGAGATTGCGGGACAGGTGAATCTGCTCGCGCTCAATGCGACAATCGAGGCCGCGCGCGCGGGTGAGGCCGGACGCGGCTTCACCGTGGTCGCGAACGAGGTCAAGGCGCTGGCGAGCCAGGCTGGCACTGCCGCCGGGCGCATCACCACCCATGTCGCCGAAATCTGTGACGGCATCGCCCAGGTCGCGGGCGGGCATGAGGAAGTCGAACGCGCGATCGCGGCGATGGCACGGCTGTGCGACACGGTCGAACATGCCGTGGCGACGCAGCGCGACACGACACGCCTGATCGCCGCCACGGTCGACGAAACGGTGAGCGCCGGTGCGCTGATCGCCGACGATGTCGCGGCGATCAGCGGCAGCGCGGGATCGGCGACGCAGAGCGCGCAGGAGATGAGCGGCCTCGCCCACCGCATCCA
>CAYMUJ010000239.1:0-2180 GCA_964393565.1 uncultured Stakelama sp.
CGAAAAACGCGCCCGCCGGCAGGACATAGGTCTGGCCGGTCGCGGGGGGCAGCCCCTCGTCGCTCGTCAGATATTCACCGTGCACGACGAACTCCGCCGCCGCCCGCGCGCCGTCCGGCGCCGTCATCACCACGATGTCGGTCAGCCGCTCGCGGTAACACCGGTCCATATGCGCTAGAAACGCGCGGAACGCCGCCTTCCCGCTCTGCCGCCCGCCCTGATTGATGTCGTGCGCCACATCCTCGCTCAGGCAATCGAGCATCGCGGCGCTGTCACCGGCATTGAACGCCGCATAATAGCGCGCGATCAGCGCCCAGGTCGCCTCTGCGCTCAAACCAGCGCCACCACGGCAAAACCGCCGATCAGCGCGGCGAGCACCAGCCACCCGATCAGGTTCAACCGCTCCTCCAGCACCTTCTGCACCGGCTCGCCATATTTCTTGAGCAGAAACGCGACGAGGAAGAAGCGTGCGCCGCGCGTAATCGTGCAAAGCAGGATGAACAGGCCCAGCGGATAATGCGACAGGCCGCTCGCGATCGTGACCAGCTTGAACGGGATCGGGGTCAGCCCCTTCACCAGGATCAGCGCGGCGCCCCATTTCTGATAGGCGGCAGTGAAATCCTCGAACGCGCCTTCGCGAAAGAATTCCAGCACCTGATGCGCGAACCCGGTCAGGAAATAGCCGATGGCGTATCCGAACAGCCCGCCCAGCACCGACGCGATCGTACAGATCGTCGCAATCCGATACGCCTGATCCCGCCGCGCCAGCACCATCGGCACCAGCATGACGTCAGGCGGAATCGGGAAAAAGCTCGATTCGGCAAAGCTGACGGTGGCCAGATAGCGGTCGGCATGACGATGACCAGCCAGCCTCAGCGTCCAGTCATAGAGCGCGCGGAACATGCGGGGCGAAACCTCTGCAGGGGGCCGGGCGCGCCCGGGAAAAATGGCAGGGGAGCTCGGATTCGAACCGAGGGCCTTCGGTTTTGGAGACCGACGCTCTAACCAGCTGAGCTACACCCCTGTGCGGTGCCGCGCTTTAGCGGCGCTTCCGCGGGGCCGCAAGGGGCTCGTTGACACCGCGCCACTTGCCTTTTGCCACCGGTGCCGTTAAGGGCGCGCGCTTCCACCGGAACCCGATGGAATTGCGGGAGCACCGGATCACAAGTCCGGGGCGCTTGGACCGCTAAACTTGAACCGGACGGGGCCTATGCCGCGTCCAGCGACAGAGTGAGAGCAATGGCAAAGAAAATCACGGGCTATATCAAGCTCCAGGTGCCTGCGGGCTCCGCCAACCCCTCGCCGCCGATCGGTCCGGCGCTGGGTCAGCGCGGCGTCAACATCATGGAGTTCTGCAAGGCGTTCAACGCGGCGACCGAAGGTCAGGAAAAGGGCACGCCCCTTCCCACCGTCATCACCGTCTACGCTGACCGCAGCTTCAGCTTCGAAACGAAGCAGCCGCCGGCAACCTACCTCATCAAGAAGGCCGTTGGCCTGAAGTCGGGCTCGAAGGAGCCGGGCAAGGTAACCGCGGGCAAGATCACGCGCGCGCAGCTCGCCGATATCGCGACCGCGAAGATGAAGGATCTCAACGCCAACGATCTCGATGCCGCAACGCGCATCATCGAAGGCTCCGCCCGCGCGATGGGCCTCGAAGTGGTGGAGGGCTGAACCCATGGCTAAGCAGACCAAGAAGCAGAAGGCTCTGGCCGGCACCGTTGACCGCGAAAAGCTGTACGGCGTCGATGAAGCCATCGCGCTGGCACAGAAGAACGCGACCGCCAAGTTCGACGAGACGATCGAAGTCGCGCTGAACCTGGGCGTCGATCCGCGTCACGCCGACCAGATGGTCCGTGGCGTCGTCACCCTGCCCGCCGGCACCGGCAAGACCGTTCGCGTCGGCGTGTTCGCCAAGGGCGCGAAGGCGGACGAAGCCCGTGAAGCGGGTGCGGACGTCGTCGGCGCCGAAGACCTGCTCGAAATCGTGCAGGGCGGCAAGATCGAGTTCGATCGCTGCATCGCGACCCCGGACATGATGGGTCTGGTCGGCCGCCTCGGCAAGGTGCTGGGTCCGAAGGGCCTGATGCCGAACCCGAAGCTCGGCACCGTCACCATGAACGTCGCCGAAGCGGTCAAGGCAGCCAAGGGCGGCCAGGTCGAATATCGCGTCGAAAAGGCCG
>CAYMUJ010000240.1:0-2165 GCA_964393565.1 uncultured Stakelama sp.
GCACTCGGCATGGCCAAGGAAGGGTTCGACTGGATCTGGTGCGAGCATGCGCTGACCGTCGGCTATCGCTCGAGCCTGACCGAGATCATTCAGATCATCGGCCGCGCAACTCGCGATGCGCCGGGCAAGACGCGCGCCCGCTTCACCAACCTGATCGCCGAGCCGGCCGCCGACGATCCGCTCGTGGTCGATGCAATAAACGACTACCTCAAGGCGATCGCCGCCAGCCTGCTGATGGAGCAGGTTCTGGCGCCGCGCTTCGAGTTTACGCCGAAGGACGCAGGGCCGAAGCCGGGCTTCGACTATGGCGAGGATGGCTACAAAGAAGGCGAGACCAACGTCGGCGTCAACGCCCAGGGCCAGATGCATTTCGAGATCAAGGGCCTGAAGTTGCCGACGAGCATCGAAGCCACCCGCATCTGCCGCGAGGACCTGAACGAAGTGATCGCCAGCTTCGTGCAGGACAAGACCGTGGTCGAACGCGGCATGTTCGATCCCGACGTGGTGCCTGAAGAATTGACCCAGCTGAAGATGGGCAAGATCATCCGCGAGAAGTACCCCGAACTCAGCGCCGAGGATCAGGAAGCGGTGCGCCAGCACGCCATTGCTGCGATGACCGTGACGCAGCAGGCCAAGGCGATGATTGCCGGCGAGGTTGTCGATGGCGAGATCAAGGCGAACACGGCATTCATCGACGGCGTGCGCAAGTTCGCGCTCAGCGTCACCGACCTCGACATCGATCTGATCGATCACGTCAACCCGTTCGACGCCACCATCGCGGTCATGGCCAAGGCCATGGATGAGGCCACGCTCCTCCAGGTGCAGGCGGTGATCAATGCCAAGAAGGACAAGCTGACCTACGAGGACGCCCGTGCCCTCGCCGAGCGTGCGCTGGAGTTCAAGCGCGAGCGCGGCCGGCTGCCTTCGCTGACCTCGCAGGATGCTTGGGAGCGCAAAATGGCAGAGGGGATTGCCTTCCTTCAGCGCCATGCCGCAAAAGCCAGCGCCAATGGCTGAACTGAGCGACCTCGAACTGCTGGCGGAACTCGGCGTCGACATGACGCCCGAAGTGCAGCGCGCGCTGACGCCGCTGCAGGAGCGGATTGTTGCGGGGTTCGAGGACATTCAGCGGTTCGTTGCCGAGCATGGCCGTTTGCCCCGGCATGGCGATGACCGCGACATCTTCGAGCGGCTCTATGCCGTGCGTCTCGACCAGCTTCGCAACATGCCGGAAGCACGTGAATTGCTGACGCCGCTCGACGCGGATGGCATCCTTGATGGAGCGACCCCTGCAGCGGCCCCTGCGGCGCTAGATGATGAGGCATTGCTCGCCGAGCTTGGTATCGCTGGCGGGTCTGATGCCGACATCACCCGGCTTCGGCACGTCTCGTCACGCGCCGAGAAGCGCGCTGCCGAGGAAATCGCAAATCGTGAAGTATGTGACGATTTCGATAATTTCAGGAACCTGTTTGAGCGGGTTCAGGCCGACATGAAGGCAGGTGCGCGGCAAGCCAAGGTGCTCGAGCAAACGGAAGTTACCCTCGCGGAAATCCAACCCGGCAACTTCTTCATCGTCGGCGGGCAGCTCGCCTATATCGCCGCCTCAACCGAAGATTTTGTCACGCAATACGAGCGCAAGGATCGCCGGGTTCGGGTCATTTACGACAACGGAACCGAAGCGACCGTCCTGTCGCGGTCATTCCAGAAAGCGTTGTACCGGGATGATACGGCGCGCCGTATTACTGAGCTAAGCGCAGGTCCGTTGTTTGGCGACTCCGCCGAGCCGGACGATCTCGCCAGTGGAACGATTTACGTCTTACGCAGCAAGTCGGCCCATCCCTATGTCGACCAGCATCGCGAGCTGATCCACAAGATCGGGGTCACCGGGCAGGCAGTCGCAAGTCGAATTGCCAATGCCCGTAATGATCCGACGTTCCTGCTCGCCGATGTCCAGGTCGTAGCCGAGTACAAGCTTTACAACATCAACCGCAGCAAGCTTGAAGGGTTGATCCACCGCGCACTTGCTCCTGCGCGGCTCGATCTGTCGGCCGGGGATCGGTTTGGAAAGACCGTTCAGCCGCGCGAATGGTTCCTTGTACCACTCAGCGCCATAGACGAACTAGTAGCCCGGATCAGCGACGGAACAGTAACCGAATTCCGTTATG
>CAYMUJ010000241.1:0-2155 GCA_964393565.1 uncultured Stakelama sp.
GGAGGCGCGCGACAGCATGCGACCCAACCGCCGCATTTCCCATCCCGATTTGGGTGTTTTATCCCCCCTTTCGCAGATCGTTTCGCGCGCCTAAATGCGCGCGATGAGCACAAAGACGGTTTCAAACAGCAACGCACCTGTCATCGAGAGCCGTCAGATGCTCCTCGACTATTTCGCCGGGGGCGAGAAGCCGGCGGAGCGCTGGCGCATCGGTACCGAGCATGAGAAGTTCGTCTATGCGACGGGCGACCATCATGCCCCCAGCTATGACGAGCCGGGCGGCATCCGCGACCTGCTCGCCGAGCTGACCCAGTTCGGCTGGAGTCCGGTCGAGGAGGGGGGCAAGGTGATCGCGCTGTCGGGCCCCGACGGGACGGTCAGCCTGGAGCCTGCCGGTCAGCTCGAGCTCTCCGGCGCGCCGCTCGAAAACCTTCACCAGACCTGCGCCGAGACCGGGCGGCATCTGCAACAGGTCAAGGCGGTGGGCGAGAAGCTGGGCATCGGCTTCCTTGGCCTTGGCATGTGGCCGGACAAGACCCGCGCCGAACTGCCGATCATGCCCAAGGGCCGCTATGGCATCATGCTGAACCATATGCCGCGCGTCGGCAGCCTGGGCCTCGACATGATGCTGCGCACCTGCACCATCCAGGTGAACCTCGATTATTCGAGCGAGGCGGACATGGCGCAGAAGTTCCGCGTCGGGCTGGCGCTGCAGCCGCTGGCGACTGCGCTGTTCGCCAATTCGCCGTTTACCGAGGGCAAGCCGAACGGCATGCTCTCCTATCGCTCGCACATCTGGTCCGACACCGATCCGCACCGCACCGGTATGCTGCCGTTCGTGTTCGAGGACGGGTTCGGGTACGAGCATTATGCCGACTATGCGCTCGATGTGCCGATGTACTTTGTCTACCGCGACGGGCGCTACATCGACGCGGCTGGCTTAAGCTTCCGCGACTTCCTCAAGGGCGAATTGTCGGTGTTGCCGGGCGAGAAGCCGACGATCGACGATTGGGCCGACCATCTCTCGACTGCCTTCCCCGAAGTGCGGTTGAAGACCTTCCTCGAAATGCGCGGCGCCGATGGCGGGCCGTGGGGTCGCATCTGTGCGCTGCCCGCGCTCTGGGTCGGGCTGCTCTACGATCAGGGCGCGCTGGATGCGGCGTGGGATCTGGTCAAGGACTGGGACATGGCCGGGCGTCAGACGCTGCGCGACAGCGTGCCGCGCCTTGGCCTTGATGCACCGCTGCCGGGTGGCGGGACGCTGCGCGATATTGCCGGGCAGGTGATCGACATTGCCGGGGCGGGCCTGACGGCGCGTGCGCGGCTCAACTCGGCGGGGGACAGCGAGAACGGCTTCCTCGACCCGCTGCGTGAGATCGTGCGGAGCGGCAAGGTGCCGGCAGAACTGCTGCTCGAGCGCTATCACGGCGCGTGGCAGGGCGATGTCGGCCGGATTTACGACGAGACGAAGTTTTAGGCGGACCGCAACGATCGCGTCCCCCCGGGCTTGACCCGGGGCCCATCTCCCGGACTGTCAACCTGCCGCACCGGTGCGATGCGCCGATCATGCGGGAGATGGGCCCCCGCTTTCGCGGGGGTGACGGAAGTGGCGTCAGCCGATCCGCAGCCCCATCGCCTCCTGCACCTGCCGCAACAGCGGTGCAGCGAGGGTGGCGGCGCGTTCCGCGCCTTTGCGCAATTCGGCATCGACCGCGCCCTTGTCGGCGATCAGGCGGACCATTTCGTCGCGGATCGGGCCGAGCTTGGCGACGGCGAGGTCGGCGAGTGCCGGCTTGAAGCTGCCGAAGCCCTGGCCGGCATATTCCGCCACCACATCTTCGGGTGTGCGGTCGGCGAGCGCGGCGAAGATGGTGACGAGGTTCCTGGCTTCGGGTCGGTCCTTGAGCGAGTCCCACGTCTCACCCATCGGCTCCGGATCGGTCTTGGCCTTGCGGAATTTCTGCGCGATGGCATCGTCGTCATCGACCAGGTTGATCCGCGCCGCGTCGGACGGGTTCGACTTGGACATTTTCGACGTCGCGTCGCGCAGCGACATGATGCGCGGCGCGGCCTTGCTGATCAGTGGTTCGGGTTCGAGCAGCAGGTCGGTCTTGTAGTCGAGGTTGAACTTGGCGGCGATGTCGCGCGCCAGCTC
>CAYMUJ010000242.1:0-2126 GCA_964393565.1 uncultured Stakelama sp.
CGCTCTTGATAATCGCTCGCAACATGACCGACTCCCTCGCGCGTGCGCCGCGCAACCGTCCCGCCACCGTCGCCACGATCGACTGGCCCGCGCTCGCCCCGCACGAAGTGCGCCGTTTGCGCGAATTCGGGCTGGATGAAGGGATCGAGGTCGAACTGATCCGCCCGGTCGGCTGGTTCGGCGGTCCCGCCGCGGTGCGGATCGGGCGCATGACGGTCGCGCTGCGCCGCCACATCGTTCAGGCGATCCATCTCAAGGCACCCGCCGCATGAACGCGCAGCCGCTCGTCGCCCTGGTCGGCAACCCCAATGCCGGCAAGACCGCCCTGTTCAACGCGCTCACCGGCGCGCGGCAAAAGGTCGGCAATTATCCCGGCGTGACCGTCGAGCGCCATTCGGGCCGCCTCGCCCTCAACGATGGCCGCCCGGTCGAACTGGTCGACCTGCCCGGCACCTACAGCCTCGATCCGTCCAGCCCCGACGAAGCCGTTACCCGCGACGTGGTGCTCGGCAAACAGGCGGGCGAGCGCCTCCCCGACGCGCTGATCGTCGTCGCCGACGCCTCCAACCTCGAAAACCATCTCCGCTTCGTGCTTCAGCTGCGCCAGCTTGGCCGCCCGATGGTGGTCGCGCTCAACATGATCGACATGGCGACGCGCGACGGCCTGACGATCGACGCCGATGCGCTGTCCGCCGAACTCGGCGTCCCGGTCGTCACCACCGTCGCCGTCCGTAAGCGCGGCCTCGACGACCTGCGCGTTGCACTCGATGGCGTGCTCCGGGCAAGCCGACCCGCCGCCCCCGCCACCCCCGACGCGGACATCACCCATTTCCAGCGCGACGCCCGCCGCATCGCCGCGCTCGCCATCACCGATCAACCGCGCAGCCGCGCCTTCACCCGCGCAGTCGACAATGTCGTGCTCCATCCCGTCGCGGGCTGGGTCATCCTGATCGCGCTCTTCTTCGTGATGTTCCAGGCGGTGTACAGCTGGTCGGAGGCACCGATCGGCTGGATTGAGGGCGCACAGGAGTGGCTCGGCGCCCAGGCCCAGGCCAATTTGCCCAGCGGCTTTATCAGCGACCTGATCGTTCAGGGGATTATCGCCGGCGTCGGATCGGTGGTGGTGTTCCTGCCCCAGATCCTGATCCTGTTCTTCTTCATCCTGCTGCTCGAAGCGACCGGCTATATGGTCCGCGCCGCCTTCCTGATGGATCGCCTGATGTCGCTGGTCGGCCTGTCGGGCCGCGCCTTCATCCCGCTGCTCTCGTCCTTCGCCTGCGCGATCCCCGGCATCATGGCCGCGCGCTCGATCGACGATCCGAAAGAGCGGCTGACCACGATCCTGATCGCCCCGCTGATGACCTGCTCGGCGCGATTGCCGGTCTATATGCTGATCATCGGCGCGTTCATCCCGGCGCGCGATGTCGGCCCGGGCATTGGCTTGCAGGGGCTGGTGCTGTTCGGCCTCTATGTCTTCGGCATCGTCGGCGCGATCCTCGCCGCCTTCGTGCTGCGCCTGACCGCCACGCGCGGCAAGAGCGGCGGCTTCATGATGGAAATGCCGCGTTACCAGCTCCCCTCGCTCCGCGATCTGTTGATCGGCTTGTGGCAGCGCGCCTATGTCTTTCTGCGCCGCGCCGGCACGATCATCATGGGCGTCACCGTCGCCTTGTGGCTGCTCGCTTCCTATCCGGTGGCACCCGAAGGCGTGAAGCAGAGCGAATATTCGGTCGCCGGCCGCATCGCATCGGGCCTCGAAGTCGTCCTCGCCCCGATCGGCTTCAACCATGAAATGAGCCTCGCGGTGATCCCCGCCATGGCCGCACGCGAAGTCGCCGTGTCGGCGCTCCAGACCGTCTACGCGATCGACGCCCCGGACGAGGAAACCGGCGCCGCCGCGCTCGGCGAAAAGCTGGCGCAAGGCTGGCCGCTCCCCACCGCGCTCGCCTTCCTCGCCTGGTTCGTCTTCGCCCCGCAATGCCTCTCGACCATCGCCGTGGCGCGGCGTGAGACCAATGGCTGGAAATGGCCGATCGTGATGATCGTGTATCTCTTCGCGGCGGCGTACGTGGCGGCGGGTCTGACCTATTGGACGGCGACGGCGCTGGGGCTTTAGGGGGCGGGCA
>CAYMUJ010000243.1:0-2109 GCA_964393565.1 uncultured Stakelama sp.
CGGCGGCCCCGGCGGCCCCGGTGGTCCGGGCGGGCCGGGTGGCGGCGGGCGGTTGCAGCTTGGCATCTTCCACACTGTTGCGCTGACCGACCGGATCGAGATTCGTGACGGGCTTCCCGCGCTCGACCTGCTCGACGGATCGGCGACGGGGAGCCGCGGCGGATCGCCGCGCCATCAGATCGAGCTGCGCGCCGGCGTCGTGCGCGACGGCATCGGACTGCGGCTGAATGCTGACTGGCAGAGCGCGACGCGGGTCGATGGCGGCGCGACGGGATCGGGCCAGCTGCGCTTCGACGATTTCACCACGGTCGGCCTGCGCCTGTTCGCCAATTTCGGGCCGCAGTTCAAATTCGTGCGCGACAATCGCTGGCTGGCGGGAACGCGGGTGGTGCTGTCGGTCGACAATCTGCTCGATAGCCGCCTGAAGGTGACCGACGGCAATGGCGAGACGCCATATGGCTATCAGCCGACCCTGCTCGACCCGGTCGGGCGGACGGTGCGGATCAGCGTGCGGAAGCTGTTTTTCTGAGGCGTCTTGGGCGTCGCTGACGCGACGCGCGCGGCACCGCCCTCCGCAGCCTGTCCGTCGATGCTTCGCATCGCCAGAGCCTTGGGCTGCTTCGCCCGCTCCCCCACCCGGCCACCCATAGAATACACTGTCGTTGGGTGGCCGGGTGCGGGTAGCCCCGCAAAGTACTACTTTGCGGGGACCCCGTGGGGGAGCGGGCCGGTGCCGCTCTTCAGCGCAGCTGAAGCAGTTACCTATCCAGCCGGCTCTTGCGATAGAGCAGGGTGATCGCGACGCGGCGGTTGCGCGGGTCGGCGGGATTGTCGGCGATCAGCGGTTCGCGGTCGGCGACGCCCTCGATCCGTTCGAAGCGCGCTTCCGGCACGCCCGCTGCGACGAGGCGGCGGCGGGTTTCCTCTGACCGGGCGCTGGACAGCATCCAGTTGTTCATGTTGGTCGGGTCGCCATAGCGCAGGCTGTCGGTATGGCCGCGGATCATCAGCGGATTGTCCGAATCCGCGATCGACTGGGCAACCAGCTTCACCAGCGCCGCCGCATCGGGCACGAAGCTGGTCGTGCCGAGCGCGAACATCGAATAATCGGCGTCGTCCATCAGGTCGATCCGCATCCCCTCCCGCGTCGGGACGAAGCGGACCTGCTTGCCGAGCCGCGTCAGGCCATTGGCCTTCATCTTGCGCTCGATCTCGGTCTTCATTCTGGCAAAGGCCTTGCGGTCGGCGGCGTCCATCGCCTCCTTGTTCTTGAGGCTGCCCTTCTGCCCGGTGCCCACCTGATCGCCGCCGGTCGCGCCGGCGGGGATGGTCATCGACCGCGTGCCGGTCTGCTTGGCGTTGGTCGGGTAGTTGTCCTTGCCCTGAATCGCGTTGCCGCCCATCAGGCCGTTGGAGCCGGCGCTGTTCTGCTTGAACTCGATCAAGGTCGGCGCGAAATAATCGGCCAGCGCCTTGCGCTGTTTTTCATTGGTCGCGCCGAGCAGCCACATCAGCAGGAAGAACGCCATCATCGCCGTCACGAAATCGGCATAGGCGACCTTCCACGCGCCGCCATGATGACCCCCGCCGCCTTCGACGAAGATCTTCTTGACGATGATCTTGGGCGGCTGCTTGGCCGCGTGGGGGGCGCGTGCGGTCATTGTTTGCGCGCCTCACGGAGCGGGCTGGTGCCGAAACCCATCGTCAGCGCCCGCGAAGGCCATCAAAGACCTCGGCAAAGCCCGGCTGATTATGGTGTGCGATCCCTGAGCGCGCGGCTTCGATCACCAGGGGCTGGGGATGGCCGTGGAGCGAGGCGATGATGATCTGCTTGACCGTGTGATAGATCGCTGCGTCGGCGTCGATGATCTGCTTCAGCCGTCCGGCGAGCGGGCCGACCAGACCATAGGCCAGCAACACCCCGAGAAAGGTGCCGACCAGCGCCGACCCGATCATTCCGCCCAGAATGTTCGGCGGCTTGTCGATCGACCCCATCGTCTTGACCACGCCCAGCACCGCCGCGACGATGCCGAGAGCAGGCAGTGCGTCGGCGAGATTCTGGAGCGCGTGCTGTGGCTCGGCGACCTCGTGATGGTGGGTCTTGATCGC
>CAYMUJ010000244.1:0-2107 GCA_964393565.1 uncultured Stakelama sp.
GGCTGCGGTGACTATGCGATCCTGAAGGCCGTGCAGCGGACGATGCCGGAGATCGGCGCGACGCCGGAGAAGACGGTGTTCGTCAGCGGCATCGGATGTTCGTCGCGTTTCCCTTATTATATGGAAACATACGGCTTCCACACCATCCATGGTCGCGCGCCGGCGGTGGCGACCGGGGTGAAGCTGGCCAATCCCGATCTGGACGTGTGGATCATTACCGGGGATGGCGACGGGCTGAGCATCGGTGGCAATCACACGATGCACCTGTTGCGCCGTAACCTCGATTGCCAGATCCTGTTGTTCAACAACGAGATTTACGGGCTGACCAAGGGCCAATATTCGCCGACCAGTCGCGAGGGGACACGATCGCCCTCTACCCCGTTCGGGTCGGTGGATCACCCGGCCAAGCCGTGCGCGTTCGCGCTGGGCAGCGGCGCGCGGTTTATCGCGCGCGGGATCGACGTGAACAAGAATCTGCCGAGCGTGCTCAAGGCCGCGCATGCGCACAAGGGTGCGGCGTTCGTCGAAATTTTCCAGAATTGCATCGTCTATAACGCCGATGTCTTTGCGCCGTTCGCGGACAAGGTGAATGCCGGGCATCAGCTGTGGCTGGAGCATGGCCAGCCGATGCTGTTTGCGGGCGGGGCCAAGGGGCTGGCGCTCGATACCGCCAGCCTGACGCTGAAGGTGGTCGATGTGGCCGATGGCGACGCATCGGGGGTTTTGGTGCATGATGTCACCAACCGGATGCTCGCGCATTTGCTGGTCGAAATGCCGTTCGGTCCGTTCCCGATGGCGCTGGGCGTGATCTATGACGATCCCGCGCCGACCTTCGAAAGCGCGGTGGTGGCGCAGAATGCGGCGGTGAGCGAGGGCAAGGTCGCGGACCTGCAAAAGCTCGTCAGCAAGGGCCAGACCTGGCAGGTCGACAAGGAACCGCGCGAAGCATAGGGCACAGGCCCTATGGACAATCTGACACACAGCATGATCGGGGCCGCGCTGGGGCAGGCGGGGCTGAAGAAGCTGTCGGGCCTGGGCATGCCGACGCTGATCATCGCGGCGAACATCCCCGATCTGGACGCGGCCTGCACCGTCTATGGCATCCAGTCGCTGGAGATGCGGCGCGGGCTGACGCATGGGCCGATTGCGATGCTGGTTCTGCCGGTGCTGTTGACCGCGATCATGATCGGGTTCGACCGGTGGCAGACGCGGCGCGGCAAGCGGCCCGAGGCGCGCGCGCCGGTGCGGCCGTTGCATTTGCTGCTGCTGGCGTTCATCGGGACGCTGAGCCATCCGGCGTTTGACTGGCTCAACAGCTATGGCATCCGGTTGCTCGAACCGTTTTCGTCGCGCTGGTTCTATGGCGACAGCATCTTCATCATCGACATCTGGATGTGGACGATGCTGATCGGCGGGTATCTGTGGTCGCGGCGGGCCGAGCGGCGCGGGGGCGACTGGCGGCGGCGCGGCGGGATCGTGGTAGCGGCGGTCAGCGCCTATATCCTGGGCAATGGCGTGCTGACGGGCCTTGCCGAAGCGCGGACGGCCGAGCGGGTGCTGGCCGACTATGGTATCACGCCCGAACTGGTCGTCGCCAATCCGGTTCCGATCGCATTCTGGCAGCGCGAGACTTTGTGGCGTGGCGAGGGACAGCGCGGGAACGGGACGCTGAACCTGACCGGCGGGGTGCTGCCCAGCCTGTTTGCCGAGCCGGAGCGCGGGCCGCTGCCGATCGGAATGGACGATCCGCGCATCGCGGCGGCGGCGGCGCGCGATCCGGAAGTGCGCGCTTTCCTGTTCTGGGCACGCATGCCCTACACCGAGAGACAGGGTGACGGCAGCATCGTGATCGGGGATCAGCGGTTCGGAAGTGCGTTGCGACGCGGGCGGTTCAACGTCCGCATCCCGCCCGACAGGGAAGCTGAATGACGAGTATCCTGTGGTTTCGCCGTGACCTGAGATTATCCGATCAGGCGGCGCTGATCGCCGCGGCGGGGGAAGGGCCGGTGGTGCCGGTCTATATCCTCGACGACGAGACGCCGAAGCATCGCGCGATGGGCGGGGCGTCGCGCTGGTGGCTGCACCATAGCCTGGCCAGCCTCGACGC
>CAYMUJ010000245.1:0-2103 GCA_964393565.1 uncultured Stakelama sp.
CGACGTACACGCAATAGAGCTTCTTGCCCTCATCGGTGCCGGCGTTGACGGTCTTTTGGTTGATGAAGGTATCGATCGCGACGGCCGACTTGCCGGTCTGGCGGTCGCCGATGATCAGCTCGCGCTGGCCGCGGCCGACGGGGACGAGTGCGTCGATCGCCTTGAGACCGGTCTGCACCGGTTCATGCACCGACTTGCGCGGGATGATGCCCGGCGCCTTCACTTCGACGCGCGAACGCTGGTCGGAGACGATCGGGCCCTTGCCGTCGATCGGGTTGCCAAGGCCGTCCACGACGCGGCCGAGCAGGCCCTTGCCGACCGGAACATCGACGATGGTGCCGGTGCGCTTGACGGTGTCGCCTTCCTTGATCTCGGAGTCCGAACCGAAGATCACGATGCCGACATTGTCGGCTTCGAGGTTCAGCGCCATGCCCTGAACGCCATTGGCGAATTCGACCATTTCGCCCGCCTGGACATTGTCGAGGCCGTGGACGCGCGCGATGCCGTCACCCACGCTCAGCACCTGGCCGGTCTCGCTGACCTCTGCCTCGGTGCCGAAATTGGCGATCTGGTCCTTGATGACCTTCGAGATTTCTGCGGCGCGGATATCCATTGTCTTAGCCTTCAGCCTTTCATCGCGTGGGCGAGTGAGTTCAAACGGGTCTTGATCGAGCTGTCGATCATCTGGGAGCCGATCTTCACGACCAGCCCGCCAAGGAGCGAGGGATCGACCGACAGGTCGACGGTGACGTCGCGGCCGACGCGGGTGCGCAGCTGCGTCTTCAGTTCAGCGACCTGCGCCGCGTCGAGCGGGTGGGCCGACACGACTTGCGCGGTCACTTCGCCGCGATGGCGCGCGGCCAGCGTGCGGAAGTCGCGGATCATGCCGGGCAGCGCCGACAGGCGGCGATTCAGGGCGAGCACGCCGAGGAAACGGGTGGTGAGCGGATCGAGCTTCATCGCGCCCGCCGCCGCAGTGACACCGCGTGCCGCGTCATCGCGACCGAGCAGCGGGCTTTTGGTCAGCGCCGCAAAGTCGGCCGATTCGGTCAGCGCCTGCTTGACCGTGGCGAGGCTCGATTCGACCGTTGCGATCGAACCGCCTTCGCGCGCCAGATCGAACAGCGCAGTCGCATAGCGACCACTTAAGCTGGCTTGGATACCGCCGGAATTATCCACGGACGCGTGTTTCCTCTTGGACTCTAGAATGGCCCCATGGGGATTCGGGGGTGTGCCTGTGTGGCACCCCCGATGGGTTGGCGCGCGCCTAGCAAAGGGGTGACAAGGATGCAACCTGTGTGACCACGCGAAGATGGTGACAGGTGTGGCACAGACTTGCCGGGAATGGCCGCTGGTGCAAAACTGCCCTGTAAAGATCTGATCAAGGGGGAATGCCATGCATAGAATGCCGACCCGCGCCATGATCGTACTTGCCGCTATTACCCTGTTCGCGCCGGCCGCCCATGCCGAAACTGTTCGCATGAATGGTCGGTTTCCCGCGCCCTACCGGGACGCGGCGATGCTCGATTCGCTGCGCGTCGGGCGAATCGGGGGCGAAGACGGGATTCAGCTTGGCATGGCGATCGAACGCGCGCTGGCGCGGCCCGATATCGAGGGGCGGACCCATTTCGACCTGGTGGGCGCCCCCGGCGGGGACGCCGATGGCCTGCTCAATGGCAATGTCGTGACCGGGCTTGAGGAAACGCGCTTCAAGCGCAAGGAGAAAGAGTGTGTCGAGCGCGAAGGCGAGAAGCGCGACGGGAAGTGCCTGCGCGAGGAGGAGGTCGAAAAGGACTGTACCCGGCGCATCATCAATGTGAACGCAGACCTGAGGATTACCGACGCCCGCAGCAGGGTTGTCTATAGTGTATCACTGCCAAGGCGCGACGAAGCGAGCTGGTGCCGCGGGCAGACTCCGTCGCGCACCACTGAAGAGGCGATCCGCGCCATGATCCTGGACGTCGCCGAAAATGTGCGCGCCGACATCGTCCCGTCGGTCGAGATTTACGTGATCCGCTTCCGCGAGAGTACGCGCGGTCTGCCCAAGCCGCTGGAGCGTCCGTTCAAGGACATCGTCAAGCAGACGCAGCGCGACCTGCCCGC
>CAYMUJ010000246.1:0-2054 GCA_964393565.1 uncultured Stakelama sp.
TCGAAGGTCATCATCGCCATCAACAAGGACGAGGACGCGCCGATCTTCCAGGTCGCGGATATCGGTCTGGTGGCGGACCTGTTCACGGCGGTGCCGGAGCTGACCGGGGCGCTGTAAGCGGTTCTTGTTGACCAGACCAAGTTGGGGTTCCGCGAAAGCGGAGCCCCCAATTCTTTCTGATCGGCGTTCGTGGCGGTCGCGAACAGAAGGGATTCCTGGCGAATCGAAAGCAGTGTACAAGCTGGTAGGTTTAGCTGGGGAACTCAAATGCAGAACACATCTCACGCTGTAATGTCGCAGCGCGTTGAGGCCGGGGACAGCCCTGACGATTTCCCTACGCCGCCATGGGCAACTCGTGCGCTATTGAAGCATATCATTGCCGAACATGACCTCGGGAACCAGACCTGTCTGGAGCCCGCATGCGGCGCTGGACATATGGTTAAGCCGCTGGCCGAGCGTTTCAGAGAGGTTCGTTTTGGCGATGCATACGACTATGGCTATGGGCCTGTAAGGGATTTCCTGACGCACCCCTACGAGACTAATGCTGTAGACTGGGTAATCACCAATCCACCATTTCGTCTTGCGGAAGAGTTTGTGCATAGAGCACTTACCGTAGCTCGCCATGGCGTGGCCATACTTGCCCGGACAGTATTCTTGGAAAGTTCCGGGCGATACAATCGTATCTTTTTGTCCAATCCCCCCTCGAAGTTCGCGCAATTCGTGGAGCGCGTGCCGATGGTTAAGGGGCGTCTCGACATGAAGGCGACCACAGCAACCGGATACGCTTGGCTAGTCTGGGAGAAGAATTCGAACGGACACCCCCGCCTTATGTGGATACCGCCTTGCCGGAAACAGCTCGAGAAACTTTCTGATTACCCGGCACCGAGGAGCCAAAAGGCGCGTTCAGCTGCCTAGCCTTCATCGGCATCATAATTGTCGACGGCTTTATTCAGCCGCTCCAATGCTTCTTGAATATCGCCGTCAATCAAGCGCTTGCGGATTTCATCGAGTGAATTCCGCAAGCGACGCCCCTTAACGCCAGGCGCGCCCTGAGGCGGTAGCTCATGCGGGGGCGCTGCGTCGGGGCGTCCATACTTTCCGTCTTGCGCGTCAGCGATGCGGCCTTGGTTTACGCCAAACCAAGCTGCGATGTCGTGGTGACGGTCACCTCGCGCGATCATGCCGAGCACAAGCCTTACATCGGCTCTTGTTAAGCTGTATCCGCTGGCACTGCTCCTTGCCATGTCTATGTACCCCTATGAATTACAGGCACAATAGATCACATGTCGGCCTGATGAGTCGAGTCCATAGATGTTGTATGTCGGGCGCTGATATCTGAGTGCCCCCTCACAACACCCCATTGAGCGCGTGCAACGTCATCCCCACCAGCCCGCCCACCAGCGTGCCGTTGATGCGGATGAACTGGAGGTCGCGGCCCACGGCGCCCTCGACGCGGTCGGTGATGGTGCGGGCGTCCCAGCGCTTGACCGTCTCGGACACCAGCCGGACGATCTGGTCGCCGTAGCGGGTGGCGATGCCGACAAGCGTGCGGCGGGCGAAGCGGTTGATCTGGTGTTGCAGCCGCGCGTCCGCTTGCAGCGCCTGGCCGAGCTCTGACAGCATGTTGCGCATCTCCGCGCCCATCTGGCTCTCGGGATCGCGCGCGCGGCGGATCAGCGACTGGCGGATGCGCTCCCACACCCCCGTCCACCACACCGCCACGGCCGGGTTGGCGATGAGGTCGCGCTTCATGTCCTCGACCTTGGCGCGGGTCTCCGGGTCATGCTGCAGGTCCTGCCCGAGCTTCGCCAGTCCCTCCTCGATCTTGCCGCGCAGGGGGTGGTCGGGATTGACCAGCACCTCGGCAAGCAGCTTGTAGAGGCCGTCGAGCACGCTGGAGGAAATCGTCTTGTCGATCCCCGCCCAGCGCAGCACGCCCGAGACGCGCTGGTGGATGATCTCGCGCACCGTCTCCTCGTTGTCCTCGAGTGTCAGGCCTGCCCAGCGCACGAAACCGTCGATCAGCGGCTGGTGGCGCTTGTCGACCATCGCGC
>CAYMUJ010000247.1:0-2029 GCA_964393565.1 uncultured Stakelama sp.
CAGGTGAGTGCCCAACATTCCTCGCCCGCGCCGGTTCGGCAAGCCGCGAGCCCAGCGCACAGCAAACGCGCCGGAGCGATTGCTCCACCCCGGTAATCGTCAGAACGGCAGCTTGAAGCCCGGTGGCAGCGGGATGCCGCTGGAAAGTTTCGACATTTCCGCCGACGCCGCTGCATCCGCCTTGGCCCGTGCATCGTTGATCGCGGCTGCGACCAGATCCTCGACCATCTGCTTTTCGCTGGGCGCCAGCAGCGATTCGTCGATCGTCACGCCGATGATCCGGCCCTTGGCGCTTGCCTTGACCTTGACCAGCCCGCCGCCCGACGCGCCCTCGACCTCGATCCCGTCGAGATTCGCCTGTGCCTTGGTCAGCTCGTTCTGGACGTTCTGCGCCATCGCCATGATGTCTTCGATACTCTTCACCCAAACCTCCTGTTTTCGCGGGTCCAGCCGATCAGCTCGGCATCGGGAAAGGCTTCGAGCGCGGCGGCAACCACCGGTGAGGCGAGCACCGCATCACGCTCCGCCGCCTCGCGCGCCGCGCGCTCTTCGTTCAACGTCGCCTGCCCCGGCGCGTCGGTCACGCGCAGCGACCAGCGCTTGCCGAGCACGCGCCGCAGCACGCTTTCGAAATCATGGACCAGGTCGGCGGGCAGCCCGTGACTGCTGACCTCGACCACCGGTTCTTCCAACCGGATCGGGCGGACAAGGTTCCGCACGCGCGCGGCGAGATGCTCCTCATGCGCCGCCGCCAGCCGCTCGACCAGTTCGGCCATAGTGCGCGGCGCGGGCGCCTCGGCAGGGGCTGAAGGCGTGGTGGCAGGAGCCGGGCCGCCCATCGGCGCCCCTTCGGCAATCTTGCGCGCCAGTTCGCCCGGATCGGGCAGGGTCGAGGCGTGAATTACCCGCAGCAACGCCATTTCGCACGCCTCGATCGGCAGCGCGGCGCGGATCACCTCGTCATGGCCCTTGAGCAGCAATTGCCACAGCCGGTGCAGCGCCGGGAAGCCGAGCTTCCCCGCCCATTCGGCCAGCGCTGCGCTTTCCTCAGTCGCCTGTCCCGGGATCACCGCATTGCCGAGCTTCGCCAGCGTCACGCGGTGGACCATTTCCAGCAGCGATTTCAGCACCGCCTGCGGATCGACGCCCAGATCATATTGCCCGCGCAGCGCCGCCAGCGCGCCCGCCGCGTCACCCGCGATCACCAGGCCGAACAGGTCGCGGATCGCGTTGCGGTCGGACAGGCCAAGCATGTCGCGCACCGCATCCGCCGTGACCGCCCCACCCTCCATGCCGGCATGGGCAATCGCCTGATCGAGAATCGACAGGCCATCGCGCGCCGATCCTTCCGCCGCGCGCGCGATCATCGCCAGCGCCTCCGGCTCGGCCTGCGCGCCTTCCTTCTCGACCACTTCGCCGAAATGCGCGGCGAGCTTTTCCGCCGGAATGCGGCGCAGGTCGAAGCGCTGACAGCGCGACAGCACCGTCACCGGCACCTTCTGCACCTCGGTCGTCGCGAACAGGAATTTCACATGGCCCGGCGGCTCTTCCAGCGTCTTCAGAAGCGCGTTGAACGCATTCTTCGACAGCATGTGCACTTCGTCGATGATGTAGATCTTGTACCGCGCACTCACCGCCGAATAGCGCGACGCATCGATGATCTCGCGGACATCGTCGACACCGGTATGGCTGGCGGCGTCCATCTCGATCACATCGATATGCCGCCCCTCGGCAATCGCGCGGCACGGTTCGCACACCCCGCACGGGTCGATCGTCGGCCCGCCCTGCCCGTCCGGCCCGACGCAGTTGAGCGCCTTGGCGATCAGTCGCGCGGTCGACGTCTTGCCGACCCCGCGCACCCCGGTCAGCAGGAACGCATGCGCCAGCCGGTCGCGCCGAATCGCATTCCCCAGCGTCTGCACCATCGCATCCTGCCCGATCAGCTCGGCAAAGGTCTGCGGCCGGTATTTGCGCGCGAGCACGCGATACACGCTGTCGCGCGGCTGCGGTGGTTCGTCGAGGCCAAGGA
>CAYMUJ010000248.1:0-2026 GCA_964393565.1 uncultured Stakelama sp.
GCGCTGGCGCTGTTCGGCGAGAAATATGGCGACGAGGTGCGCGTCCTGTCGATGGGCCGCCTGACCGACAAACATTATTCGGTCGAGCTGTGCGGCGGTACGCACGTCAAGGCGACCGGCGACATTGCGGTGTTCAAGATCGTCAGCGAGAGCGCGGTATCGAGCGGCGTGCGCCGGATCGAGGCGCTGACCGGCGAAGCCGCGCGCGTCTGGCTGGGCGAGCGCGACGCGAAGCTGCGCGAGGTGGCGGCGACGCTCAAGACGTCGCCCGATGAGGTCGGCGCGCGCGTGACGGCGCTGGTCGAGGAGCGTCGCAAGCTGGAGCGCGAGCTGGCCGAGGCGAAGAAGGCGCTGGCCATGGGAGGTGGCGGAGCGGCGGCTCCGGCTGGTCCGGAGCAGATTGGCGGCGTGAATTTCGTCGGGCAGATCCTCGACGGGCTCGATCCCAAGGCGCTGCGCGGCGCGGTCGATGAGGCGAAAGGCCGGATCGGTTCAGCTGTGGTAGCTTTTGTTGCGGTAAATGAGGGGCGTGCAGCGATCGCGGTGGGTGTCACCGACGACCTGACCGGCACCTTCAGTGCCGTCGAGCTGGTCAAGCGTGGCGTTGCCGCGCTGGGCGGGCAGGGCGGCGGCGGGCGGCCGGACATGGCGCAGGGTGGCGGTCCCGAGGGCGGCAACGCCCAGGCCGCGATCGATGCAGTCAAGACGGCGCTTGCCGAGGAGAAAACAACTGCGTGACCATGTTCTGAAGGCCGCCGCAATCGCAGCGGCCCTCATCGCCGCCCCCGCCGCCACGGCGCAGGGCAAGACTGTCCCCTATCCCGAGGCGCTGAACTGCGCCGCGTTGACCAGTGCTGCGGCACGAATCGGCAAGGGCACGCCGCAGGAATCGGCGCTGTTCGACCAGCAGATTTTCTGGAGCATGGCGGCTGCCGATGCCGGACGCGCTGCGGGCAAGACGGCGCGAGTCGTCGAGGCCGAGGCAAATGCCGCATCCGGCGGCGCAGAGCAGCGGTTGCGCGCGCAGGATGGCGCGGCGACATCCGCGCTGGCCGCATGTGTGGCGCGCGTTCCCGCCGTTCAGGACTGAACTCAACACAGGATTGCCGATGACCCTGCGCCGCCGTTTGTTCGTTCAGTCCATCGGCGCCGCAGCGCTGGCCACCAGCATCCACGCCGCCGCCCGCGCGGCGGGTGGGGCGACCACCGGATCGGGCGACGCGGCGCTGCGGGCGTTGCTCGACCGGATTTTCAGCGACCGCCTGACCGAAAGCCCGGAGGGGGCAACCGCGCTTGGCCTCGACACCGGCAAAAATGCGGCGCTGAAATCCCAGCTGTCGGGGCGGAGCGCGGCGGATGAGGCACGCGACCTGGCGCGCGCGAAGCGGGAGCTGGCCGCGATTCGGGGAATCGATCCGGCGACGCTGGGGGAGAATGCCCGGCTCGACTATGACATCGTCACCTATCAGCTCGAACGCAGCATCGCGGGGCGCGAGCGCTTCACCTATGGCTCGGCGGGCGGGCGCTATGCGCCGTACCGGCTGAGCCAGCTGACCGGCGCCTATCAGGACGTGCCGGACTTTCTCGACAATCAGCACCGCGTGCGCGACGCCGTCGATGCCGACGCCTATCTCGCGCGACTGGAAGCGTTTGCCACGGTGCTCGATCAGGAAAGCGAGCGCCAGCGCGCCGACGCCGCGCGCGGGGTGTTCGCGCCGGACTATGTACTCGACACCACGCTGAAACAATTTGCCGCGCTGCGTGACCAGGCGCCGGGCGCGTTCGGGCTGGTCACCGGGTACAAGGCGAAGCTGGAGGCGGCAAAGCTGCCGCCGGAACGCGGGGCGCAGGCGGAGAAGATCGTCGCGGACAAGCTGTTCCCCGCGATCGACCGCCAGCGGGCTTTGGTGACCGAGCTGCGCGCGCGTGCGGTGCATGATGCGGGCGTGTGGCGGCTGCCCGATGGCGAGGCCTATTACACCGCAGCGGCGGAAGCCGCGACGACCACGCGGCTGTCGGGCGACGA
>CAYMUJ010000249.1:0-2024 GCA_964393565.1 uncultured Stakelama sp.
TAAAGCAATACCGCCTGCTCCCCACCCACTCGCTCGCGCGGTGCCGTCCGAAACGCCGCCGCTGGGTCCACCAGCGGGATGTCCGGCCGCCGCCCCCTGAACAGCTCCTCAACCGTCAGGGTCGCAGTGGAGATAGAGGCTCCCCTCCGCCTTGAGCACGCGGTGCAGTTCGATCAGGCGGATCGCCATCATCGCGAGATTGGCCATCATGTCGTTGGTGCCGAGCGCGCTGCGGAAGGCGGCGAGCAGGTCGAAGGCGCGGGCGTGGCCGCTCCGCTTCACCTGAGCGAAGGCGTCCGCCGCCGCGTCGTTCCAGTGCCAGTTGTCCTCGAACGTCTGAACCTGCGCATCGGCATTGCTTCCTTCGGGCGAGCGGAACATGGCTGTGCCGGGGCGCTGATCCCATCCGTTGCGGATCCATTTGCCGTGGCGCCCATTGGGGAAGGATCGCCGCGCATTGGATCGGGTGCGGCATGACCGCTGCGCTCGACGCGGCGGCAATGAGGCTTTAGCCATGTCGCAACGGGTGCCGCTCAGCGCGCCCGAACCGGTGGAGGGGATGGCGGAAGAACGCGGCGCAAGCGATAGCCCCTGGCACGGGGCGGGCATTATCCTGCCGGTCGCGCTCGCCAATGCGGGGGGCGTGATTGCGTGGCTTCCGCTGCTCAGCCTGTTGCTGCCGGTCAGGATCGCGGAGATTGCCGGTGACGCGCGGATCGGTCTGTTCTCCGCAACGGTGATCGCGGGCGCCGTCGCCGCCAGCCTGTCAAGCATCGCGTTCGGATGGGCAAGCGACCGGGCCCGCGCAAAGGGTTACGGCCGGCGGCGCGGGGCTGTGCTGGGGCTGGCCCTGCTCGGCGCATCCTTTGGTGCGGTTGCTGCGGCGCAGACGGCGACGCAGATCCTCATTGCGATCATCCTGTTCCAGATCGCGGTCAACGCGCTGCTTGCCCCGCTGTTCGCGATCATGGCGGACGAGGTGCCGGGCGCGCAGATGGGGCTGGCCGGGGGGCTGATCGCGCTGGGGGCGCCGCTGGCATCGGCGGTGGGTGCAGTGATGATCGGCCTTGCCCTGCCCGGAGCGGGCGCTCAGCTGGCCTTTGTCTTTGCCATGGTGCTGATCTGTGTCGTGCCATTGCTGCGTGTGCGATCGGTGCCGGCGGCGGTAGCGGACGGCGGGGCGGCAGCACGCCTTGACGGGCGCGATCTGGCGGTGGCCTGGGCGTCGCGGCTGCTGGTGCAGATCGCTGGCAATGTGCTGTCGCTCTATCTTGTCTATTATTTCGCAAGCATCGACCCCGCATCGTCCGCCGCCGGACAGGTCGGGGCGATCGGGCAGTTGATGACGATCGCCTATCTGATCGCGTTGCCGGTGGCGGTGCTGCTGGGCCGCTGGTCGGACCGGATCGGTCGGCGTAAGCCGTTCCTGCTGCTGGCGGCGCTGTTCGCTGCCCTCGGGCTGCTCGGCCTGGCGTTGACGCGCGACGGCGCGGTCGCTGCGGGCGCCTTCGCGGTTTATGCCATGGGATCGTCGGTGTTTCTGTCGATCCATTCGGGCTTTGCGATGCAGCTGCTGCCCAGCACCGAACATCGCGGGCGCGATCTGGGGTTGATCAACTTGACCAACACCCTGCCCGCGCTGATCGGCCCCGCATTGACCTGGGCGCTGTCGACGCCGCGTGATTTCGGGCCGGTCATGCTGCTGCTCAGCGCGCTGACCCTGATCGGCGGGGTGCTGGTCCTCGGCATCCGTCAGCAACGCTGAGCGCGCACGAAAAAGTCGGATGTGCACGATTTTGCCCGATAAGCCGGTTGACAGCCCCCGGACGCCCCCGTAGAGGCGCTCGCCTACCCCGTGCCCAGATGGCGGAATTGGTAGACGCACCAGCTTCAGGTGCTGGCGATCGCAAGGTCGTGGAGGTTCGAGTCCTCTTCTGGGCACCATCCACCCTAAGGGTTTGAAAAACTTAGGGAATATCTGAAAAACAAGGCTTTTTACAGGCGTCTGTTACAGATGTAACAAG
>CAYMUJ010000250.1:0-2013 GCA_964393565.1 uncultured Stakelama sp.
CGCGCGGCTTTGCTAGGCGCTGCATCCCACGCACCCGTAGCTCAGCTGGATAGAGCGCTGCCCTCCGAAGGCAGAGGCCAGGGGTTCGAATCCCTTCGGGTGCGCCATTTCCCAAAATCCGGATCGTCGCCGGACCGCATCGCGGCCCGGCTAGCGATCGCTTACCCCTTGCGGCTTGTCTCGAACAGGAACCAGGCGCGTTCCTCCGCCTGATCGGTCCACTCGTCCAGGATGCCGCTGGTGGCATTGTCCTTCGCTTCGTCGACAATGTCCTTCGCCTCGCGCAGCAGCGCGACCAGCTTCAGGTTATCCTCGCGCAGCTCGGCCAGCATCTTGTCGGCGCTGACGAAGTCCGCGTCATTGTCCTTGATCGTCTGGCGGCGCGCAATGTCGCCGATCGAGCGCAGTGTGGTGTTGCCGGTCTTGCGCACCCGCTCCGCAATCGCGTCGGTGGTCGCCAGGATCTGTGCCGCCTGATCGTCGAGCATCAGGTGATAGTCGCGAAAATGCGGCCCCGACACGTGCCAGTGGAAATTCTTGGTCTTGAGGTACAGCGCATAGCTGTCCGCCAGAATCCCGTTCAGCGCGTCGGCGACGCTCTTGGTGTCGTTGCGGTTCAGATCGGTCGGCGTCTTCAGCTCGTTCGCGGTATCGGCCATGTTGCTGTCCTTCATTGGCGTGATGAATCGGGTCTGAAACGACTCTCGGCCAATTGGGGTCCATCCGTGCCGACGCAATTGCACCATCAGGCTAATTGACGGCTTAGATCAGTCGCAGCGCACCCGCGCCGACGACCGCGCCGGCGAGCAGCGCGAGCACCCCGATCCCGATGCGAAAGCTCCGGATCGGCATGCGTGACCAGTTCACCTCGCCCATCAGCGCCGCCGCCAGATGCACGACCAGCACTCCGGCCAGCGCCCCGCCGAACGCGAACCACGGCGTCGGCCCGCGCACCCCCAGCGCCAGCGTGAAGAACTGCGTCGTATCGCCCAGCGCCAGGATGAACACGCCGACCAACGGGGTCAGAAACGCGCCCAGCCGCCACCGCTCCAGCCGGTCGGGGGGCTTCAGCCGCCACAACGCCCCCATCGCCGCAAAGATCAGCGCAAGCGCGAGCAGCAACTGCTTGGCATTGGGGGTGAGCAGCGGGGCGATCAGCAGCGCGCCGGTCGCCGCGATGGCATTCCCCCCGGCATGCGCGAGCAACGCGGCAAAGGCGACGGTGAACGGGCGCTCATAACGATCGGCCAGAATCGCGACGAGCCAGGGCGATCGGTCCCCGGCCTGGATCAGCAATGCGGCGATGAACGCTGGGACCACCGCCTCCATACGCGCTGGCTCAGCTGGCGAGTCGGATGGCGCAGGCCGCGGCAAACGCCGCGTCGGTCCGCGAATCGGTCCGGCCACAGGCCACCGCGTCGCGCAGCAGGGACAGTCCATCGGCAATCATCGGCCCGCGCTGGCCCGCAGCGAGCGCGGATTCAAGCGCATGGACGATGCACACCGCCGGGGTCAGGCCATTGGCCATCGCGATCCGGCGAATCGCGTCGAGATCGGCGGCCAGGTCGGATGTGGCAGCACGCGCAGCGCGGGTCGCGATCGAATCGATTCGCTGGTGCAGTTCGCGGGTCAGCGCCCAATTCTGTCCCTGTGCCATGCCTGCCTCCCGTCTTGCGCTTATCTCATGCCCGCAGCGTGCGACAACATGGTGAACAACTCGATAAGCGCGGATACGGGACGATCCGGGGGGTGACCCGGGTGGCAGCAAAGAGGCGACAGTTCGACGCAGAAACCCACCGCATGCTTGACATCGCCGCGCCAAACCGGCATGCGCCCCCTCCTGAGAGCGGCCTGCCAGCGCGCGGCCGCTTTATTCGTTTTTGATAATTGCAGGACCCGGGCGATGGCCAAGCCGACTACCGTCAAGATCAAGCTCGTCAGCACCGCTGACACCGGCTTTTTCTATGTGACCAAGAAGAACCCGCGCAACCAGACCGAGAAGCTGAGCTTCCG
>CAYMUJ010000251.1:0-2001 GCA_964393565.1 uncultured Stakelama sp.
AGATTGTGTTCGATCACCACCACGGTGTTGCCCTGTTCGACCAGCGCGTGGAGGACTTCGAGCAGTTTGCGGACGTCCTCGAAATGCAGGCCGGTGGTGGGTTCGTCGAGGATGTAGAGCGTCTGGCCGGTGGCGCGGCGGCTGAGTTCCTTGGCGAGTTTGACGCGCTGGGCTTCGCCGCCGGACAGGGTCGTGGCCTGTTGGCCGACCTTGACATAGCCGAGGCCGACTTCGGCGAGCATCGCCATCTTGTCGCGGATCGGGGGGACGGCCTTGAAGAACTCCACCGCGTCCTCGACCGTCATGTCGAGCACGTCGGCGATGCTGCGGCCCTTGAACTTCACCTCCAGCGTTTCGCGGTTGTAGCGCTGGCCGTGGCACACGTCGCAGGTGACGTAGACGTCGGGGAGGAAGTGCATTTCGATCTTGAGCACGCCGTCGCCCTGGCACGCTTCGCATCGCCCGCCCTTGACGTTGAAGCTGAACCGGCCGGGCTTGTAGCCGCGCGCCTGCGCCTCTGGCAGCCCGGCGAACCAGTCGCGGATGTTGGTGAAGGCGCCGGTATAGGTCGCGGGGTTGGAGCGCGGGGTGCGGCCGATCGGCGACTGATCGATGTCGATCACCTTGTCGAGATGGTCGAGGCCGGTGATCTTGTCATGCTTGCCCGCGAGCACGCGCGCGCCGTTGAGGTGGCGGGCGGCGGCGGCGTAGAGCGTGTCGATGGTGAAGCTCGACTTGCCCGAGCCGGACACGCCGGTGATGCAGGTGAAGGTGCCGAGCGGGATCGACGCGGTGACGCCGGTGAGGTTGTTGGCGGTGGCGTTGTGGACGGTCAGCTTCTTGCCATTGCCCTTGCGGCGCTTGGCCGGAACCTCGATCCGGCGGGTGCCGTTGAGGTAATCGGCGGTGACGCTGCCGGTGCTGGACAGGATCTCATCGAACGTCCCCTGTGCCACCACCCGTCCGCCATGGACGCCGGCGCCCGGCCCCATGTCGATGACGTAATCGGCGGTGCGGATCGCATCCTCGTCATGCTCGACCACCAGCACGGTGTTGCCGAGGTCGCGCAGGCGGCGCAGCGTGGCGAGCAGCATGTCGTTGTCGCGCTGATGCAGGCCGATGCTGGGTTCGTCGAGGACATAGAGGACGCCGGACAGGCCGGAGCCGATTTGCGAGGCGAGGCGGATACGCTGGCTCTCCCCGCCCGACAGCGTGCCGCTGGTGCGATCGAGGTTGAGGTAATCGAGGCCGACATTGTTGAGGAAGCCGAGGCGTTCGTCGATTTCCTTGAGGATCGCGCGGGCGATTTCCTGCTGCTGCGGGGTGAGCGCGGCGGGGAGGTCGCGGAAGAAGGGCAGCGCGTCGACGACGCTGAGGCGGGTGACGGAGGAGATGTCGCGGCCCGCGATCTTCACCGCCAGCGCCTCGGGCTTGAGGCGGGCGCCGTTGCAGGTCTCGCACGGGTGCGCGGCCTGATACTTGCTCAGCTCCTCGCGCATCCAGGCGCTTTCGGTCTGGAGCATGCGGCGGTTGAGGTTGCCGATGACGCCCTCGAACGGCTTCTTCACGTCATAGCTCTTGCGGCCGTCGATGAAGGTGAGCGTGACCGGACGCCCGCCGGTGCCGTGGAGGATGATCAGGCGGACTTCGCCGGGCAGGTCCTTCCACGGGGTGTCGAGGCTGAAGCCGAATTCGCGCGCGAGAGACCCAAGCACCTGCATGTAATAGGGCGATGGCGGGTTGGACTTGGCCCAGGGGACGATCGCACCCTTCTTGATGCTGAGGTCGTGGTTGGGGACGACGAGGTCTTCGTCGAAGATCAGCTTTTCACCCAGGCCGTCGCACGCCGGGCATGCGCCCTGCGGGGCGTTGAAGCTGAACAGGCGCGGTTCGATGTCGGGGATGGTGAAGCCGCTGACCGGGCAGGCGAATTTCTCGCTGAACACGATGCGGTTGTCGGGGATGCCGGTGTTTTTCATGCCCTTCTTAAGCCCCTCCCCT
>CAYMUJ010000252.1:0-1988 GCA_964393565.1 uncultured Stakelama sp.
CCGCGCCGAGCTGGAGGTTGCGCTGTCGGAGCATGTTCAGCGGCTGGCGTTGGCACAGGCCGCGCGCTGGCCCGCATCGCTCCGCCATTTGCGGCTGTCGGTCAACGTCACCGCCGCCGATGTCGCGCGCGCGGGCTTCGCCGACCTGTTCCTCGACTGGGTCGATAGCAGCGGCTTTCCGCGCTCCCGCCTGACCGTCGAGATTACCGAAGGCGGCCTGATCGATGATCTCGGCGAAGCCTCGCGCCTGCTCAGCGAGCTGCGCGCCGCCGGCTGCCGCGTGGCAATCGACGATTTCGGCACGGGCTATTCCAGCCTTGCCTATCTCAAGGCGCTACCGCTCGACTATCTCAAGGTCGACCGCCGCCTGACGCAGGACATTACCGGCAGCGCGCGCGACCGCATCGTGGTGCGCGGCGTGATCGACATGGCGCGCTCGCTCGGCCTGACCGTGATTGCCGAAGGGGTGGAGACGCCCGAACAGCTCGATCTGCTGGCCAAGGAGGGGTGCCAATTCTATCAGGGCTATCTCTGCGCCGAGCCGCTGACGCTCCCCGAACTCATTGCCCTGGTGGACCCTGTATGAACGATCCCCGTGACGCGACCGGCGTCTGGTATGGCCGCTATTTCGCGACCGGATGGGATGTGCCCGAAAACAGCTTTATTGCGCATCTTGAGGAATCCGGCGGTGCGGTCGAGGGGACGATCACCGAACCCGACGATACCGGCCTGTCCGACATCCGCCGCGCCTTTGTTTCTGGCAGCCGGAGCGTCGATGCGTTGGTCTTCACCAAACAATATGATCCCGCCGGACCGCTCGCGCACAGTGTCGCCTATTCGGGCCGGATCAGCGATGATGGGACGCAGGTCACTGGCGAGTGGCGTTTTTCCGGTTATCATGGCAGCTTCGTGATGAGCCGCGAGATTTTCAGCGCCGAGGAGCTGGATCAGGACGCGGCGGTCGACGAGGAACTGCTGATCGAACTGGGCGACCCGGCACCGCCGGCATGGCGCCTGTCCTTTGGGAGGGATTGAGATGATGAACCGCCGCGGCCTGTTCGCGACACTGGCGATGCTGCTGACCGCAGCGTTGCTTCCCGCAGCTGCAGCGGCGAAGGACTTCGCGTCTGAGCGTATCGCCGTGACGGTGGAGGGGAAGGGGGCCGACGTCATCCTGATCCCCGGCCTGTCCTCGTCCCCGCGTGTCTGGGCGGAGATGACCGCCGCGCTGCCGGGCTATCGCTACCACAAGGTGCAGGTGCGCGGGTTCGGCGGGATCGACAAGGGCGGCAATAGCGAGGGGAATGTCGCCGCGCCGGTGGCCGAGGAAATCGCGCGCTACATCGCCGAGAACAAGCTCGGCAAGGTCGCGGTGATCGGTCATTCGATGGGCGGCACGATCGGCATGATGCTCGCCGCGCGCCACCCGGATCAGGTCGGCAAGCTGATGGTGGTGGACATGCTTCCCTTCCTCGGCGCGATGTTCGGCGGCCCGCAGGCGACGCCCGAGACGCTCAAGCCGATCGCCGACCAGATCATGGCCGGCATGCGCAACAGCCCGCAGGACGCCTATGCCAAGCAGCTTGAAGGCACGATCGCGTCGATGGTCGCGACCGAAACCATGCGCGCGCCCGCGCTGGACGACGCGATGAAGTCCGATCGTGACGTGTCCGCGCGCGCCTATGGCGAGCTGGTCGTCACCAACCTGTTGCCCGAACTGGGCAAGATCACCGCGCCGACCACGGTGCTCTATGTGACGCCCCGTGGCGCTCCGGTCAGCGATGCGCAGATGGACGGCTTCTACCAGGCGTCCTTCGCCCCGATCACAGGCGCCAAGCTGGTGCGCGTCCCCGCGTCGGCGCATTTCATCATGTGGGACAACGCGCCCTTCTTCCAGGCACAGGTCAAGGCGTTCCTCGCCGCATGAAGCACGGTATCGCCCTGATCGCCGCGCTGATCGCGCTGCCCGCCGCCGCGCAGGACGCGCC
>CAYMUJ010000253.1:0-1967 GCA_964393565.1 uncultured Stakelama sp.
GGCAATTGGAAATCGGGTGAAGTCGGGCCGGGGCGGGGACGCCTGTCGGCCCGATCTGCGTACGGGAGAGATGAAAATGCCGAAGGGATGCCGCATCAATCTTGATGGACAGCGGGTCGCGACCGGCAAACGTGCGCGCGCCCGTTGGAGCAGGGCGATGCGGGTCGCGTTTCTCGACCACCTCGCTGCCACATGCCACGTTGCCCAGTCGGCTGCGGTTGCGAATGTGGATGTGCATACTGTTTATGCGCACCGGCGGCGCGACCCCCGTTTCGCCGAGCAGTGGGAAGCGGCACTGGCGCTTGGCTATCAGATGGTCGAGACGCTGCTGCTGGGCCATGTGCTTGCGGGCAACCGTGCCAGCGACCACGTCGATACCCAGCAGTGCGAACAGCCGCTGATCGATTTCGACGCGGCAATGCGCTTGCTCGCGGCCCATCGCAGGCCGGACGCGAAGCCGCGAAAGGGCGGGCCACCGCTACAATTTGCTGCGCCTGACGAGACCGACGCCGTGCTGCTCAAGCGCCTGAAGGTGATTGAGATGCGGCGCGCGCGTGAGGCGCAATGTCCCGCGCAGGTGACCGCGGGCGATCCGGTCCTGGCACGCGATGTGGTGATCGATCACGCCGCGCAGGCGGAGGGTGCGCGCGATGGCGAGTGATGCGGAGATCGGCGCGTTCATCGACCGGCTGATCGCGCTGCCCGATGAAGAACGCGGCTATGCGGTGCGCGGGATGACGAAGCCGATGCGACGCGAGTTCCTCGCGCGGTGGAAGCTGTGGGCGCATCGCGGGCAGCTGGTGCCGCCGGGCGACTGGCGGGTGTGGCTGATCCGCGCCGGGCGTGGCTTTGGCAAGACGCGGGCGGGGAGCGAATGGGTCAATCAGCTGGCGCTGGACCAACCCGAGGGGCGCTTTGCGCTGGTCGGGGCGAGCCTGGACGAAGTGCGGCGGGTGATGATCGAGGGGCAGTCGGGCCTGATCGCGACGGCGCGGGCCGACCGGCAGCCGGTGTGGAAGGCGAGTGTACGCGAGCTGCATTGGCCGTCGGGCGCGGTGGCGTTCGCCTATTCGGCGGAGTCGCCCGAGGGACTGCGCGGGCCGGAGCATCATGCCGCCTGGGCCGATGAACTGGGCAAATGGGGCCGCCGGGGCGACGCGGCGTGGGACAATCTGGTGATGGGATTGCGGCTGGGGGAGCGGCCGCGCGTGCTGGTGACGACGACGCCGCGGTCGACGCGGCTGATGCGGCGGGTGATGGCGCTGCCGAGCTGTGTCGAGACGCGGGGAAGGACGCGGGACAATCCGCATCTGCCGACGAGCTTCGTGGCGGCGATGGAGGCCGAATATGGCGGCACGCGGCTGGGGCGGCAGGAGCTGGACGGCGAATTGCTGAGCGATGTGCCGGGGGCGCTGTGGTCGCGGGCGATGATCGAGGCGGCGCGCGCTGTGGCGGTGGGCGATCCGGTGCGGGTGGTGGTCGGCGTCGACCCGCCCGCGAGTGCCGAGGGCGATGCGTGTGGGATCGTCGCGGTGGCGATCGATGGCGCGGGGCGGCTGAACGTGCTGGAGGATGCGAGCGTGAGCGGCCTGTCGCCCGAGGGCTGGGCGCAGGCGGTGGCGGCGTGCGCGGACCGGCAGGGCGCGGACCGGGTGGTGGCGGAGAAGAACCAGGGCGGCGACATGGTGGAAAGCGTGCTGCGTGCGGCGGCGGTGGCGATGCCGGTGCGGCTGGTCCATGCCAGCCGGGGCAAGGCGGCGCGGGCCGAGCCGGTGGCGGCGCTGTACGAGCGGCGGCAGGTACGGCATGCCGAGCCGTTGGTGGCGCTGGAGGATGAGCTGTGCGGGCTGGTGCGCGGGGGCGATTATGCCGGGCCGGGGCGCTCGCCGGATCGGGCGGATGCGCTGGTGTGGGCGGCGTGGGAGCTGGTGTTCGGGTGGAAGGGCGAGGTGGGGGTGCGGGGGACG
>CAYMUJ010000254.1:0-1940 GCA_964393565.1 uncultured Stakelama sp.
GCCCGCTCCCCCACCCGGCCACCCATATCATGCTGGCGCTGGGTGGCCGGGTGGGGGAGCGGGCTGGTGCCGCTGCCATTTCAGCTTTGCTGAAACAGACTCTAATCACTTGATATCGCGGCGCGGGCGGGACAGCATCACCCCGCAATCAGGGGGGATGTGCAATGCTGAGTGTCAGTCGAATCTTGGACGGAGCGTTCGGGCTGATCCGCGAACGGTTCGTGGCGGTGGCGATCTGGACCGCGGTCTATTTCGCCGGAAATATCGCGATGATGTTGTCGATCGGGTCGATGTTCGGCGTCGTCACCAACCCGGCTGCGGCAGGCGATCCCAGCGCGGTGATCGGCGCGATGATCCCATTCTATCTGATCAGCTTCATCATGATGCTGGTCGGACTCGTGCTCTACACCGCCGCGATGCGCGCGGTGCTGCGCCCCGGCGCCGACAGTGTCGGCTATCTGCGCCTCGGAATGGATGAGCTGCGCCTGCTCGGGCTGTTGATCCTGTTCGGCATTGTCGGTTTCGTGCTGCTGTTCGGCTTTTCCATGATCGCCGGCCTGGTCGGTGTCGGCGCGGCGATGGGCAGCCAGTCGAGCGGCGTGACCGCACTGGTGGTGATCCTTGCCATGCTCGCGCTGTTCGCCGTCATGCTGTTCCTGATCGTCCGCTTCTCCCTTGCCTTCCCGCTCACGCTGCATCGCGGTCAGTTCGCGATCGGCGAAGCGTGGCGGCTGAGCCGCGGGCGGTTCTGGACGCTGTTTGGAGCCGCGTTCGTCGTCACCCTGCTCGTCACCATCCTGAACATGGCCGTGTCGCTGGTGACGATGGGGGGCTATATATTCGACATCATCGCTGCGGCCGGAAATCCCGATGCCGCCGGCCGCGTCGCCGAAGCGCAGACCCAGACCTTCGGCACGTTCAGCCCGATGACGATCCTCTATTCGCTCGGCAACGCGATCACGGCCGGGCTGTGGGTGACGCTGGCGGGCGGAAGCATCGCCACCGCCGCCAAGCTGCTGCTCGACGATGAGATCGACGATGCCGAGGACGTGTTCGGCTAGTCTGAACTCACTTCGAACGGCGATCGGGATTATCCGGGCAACCGCTGCTTTCAGATGAACTGAGCCTTCGGCGCAGCGGCGGGCGAATGTGCGGATGGCGGCGGCGCTTGCTTGACTCTTCGGGACGCTGCGGCTAGGCGCGCGCCTTCGCAATCGGCCCTGCACTCCGGTGAAGCAGCGGCCCTGTGCACATGCACAGGCGATACCGGAATCGCGATCAGGCCATCTGGCCGGGTCAACGTCGTTGCAATTGTTAGGAATTTATCATGTCGAAGCGTTCCAGCGCCAAGTACAAGCTCGATCGCCGGATGGGCGAGAACATTTGGGGTCGCCCCAAATCGCCCGTCAACAAGCGCGAATATGGCCCCGGTCAGCACGGCCAGCGCCGCAAGGGCAAGATGTCGGATTTCGGCACCCAGCTGCGCGCCAAGCAGAAGCTCAAGGGCTATTATGGCGACGTGACCGAAAAGCAGTTCAAGCGCGCCTATGAAGATGCGTCGCGCATGAAGGGCGATACCGGCCAGAACCTGATCGGCCTGCTCGAACAACGCCTCGACATGATCGTCTATCGCGCCAAGTTCGCACCGACGATCTTCGCCGCGCGCCAGCTGGTCAACCACGGCCACGTCAAGGTGAATGGCGAGAAGTGCAACATCGGCTCGCGCCGCATCAAGGTCGGCGAGACCGTCGAGCTGGGCGCCAAGGCCCGCGAAATGGCACTGGTCATGGAAGCGCAGAGCCTGGCCGAGCGCGACATCCCCGACTACATCGCACCCGATGGCGCGTCGAAGGTTACCTTCACCCGCGTCCCGGCACTCGACGAAGTGCCGTACCCGGTGAAGATGGAACCGAACCTGGTGGTCGAATTCTATTCGCGCT
>CAYMUJ010000255.1:0-1939 GCA_964393565.1 uncultured Stakelama sp.
TCGACGATTTCCTCGATTCGCGCCGGATCGCCCGCCGCGATCACCTCGCCGTTGCTGCCCGCGTGCAGCGGATCGCCCTGCCAGTCGCACATGCGCCCGCCCGCGCCCTCGACCACCGGCACCAGCGCGGCAAAGTCATGCAGCTTCAGTCCCGCCTCGATCACCAGGTCGAGATGCCCCGATGCGACCAGCCCGTAATTATAGCAGTCGCCGCCGAGCACCGTGCTCATCACCGCCGAATCGACATGTTCGAATGCGTGGAGCTGATCGTCGGTGAACAGGGCCGGGGAGGTGGTGGCGAGCAGCGCCTGTGACAGCTCGCGGCACCGGCGCGACTCCGCCGGCTTGCCGTTGAACAGCGTCGGTCGGCCGGTCACGCCGAGCCAGCGTTCGCCGATGATCGGCTGATCGATGATGCCCAGCACCGGCCAGCCATCCTCCAGCAATGCGATCAGCGTGCCGAAGATGGGCCGCCCGACAATGAAGCTGCGCGTCCCGTCGATCGGGTCGAGCACCCAGGTCCGCCCGCTCGATCCGGCGCGCTCTTCCTCTTCCTCGCCGATGATCCCGTCCATCGGGCGCTCGGCGACGATCAGCCGCCGCATCGCCGCCTCCGCCGCCTTGTCGGCAAGCGTGACGGGCGAGGCATCGTCCTTGGTCTCAAGGCCGTATTCGGCGCGGAAATAGGGGCGGATCGCTGCGCCCGCCGCATCGGCGAGGCGCTGGGCGAGATCGATATCGGCTTGGGATACTGGCATCCGCCCCGCCTAGCGGGGGAAGCGGGCGATGAGAACCGCCTAATGTAACCCTTCGGCGTCAGCCCGTTCCCCACCCGGGCACCCAACGTCAGTATTCTATGGGTGGCCGGGTGGGAGAGCGGGCTGGCACCGCAACCGGGTCGGCATGCCGACCCAAACTCAGAACGGCAACCAGCGGCGCTTTTCGCTGAACTTCATATATCCGACATTGGCGCCCGCGCGCCAGCCGACGCCCAGCCGCACCGGGATCAGCACCACGTCGCCGCGGCGCAGATAGGTGGCGGAAAAGCCGCCGACGAAATAGAGGCGGCCCTCACCGGCGGGGAAGCGCTTGTACAGCTCCTGGCTGTCATAGAGGTTGTAGACCAGCACGAACACCTTGTTGGCGTCGCCGCCGATGTCGAAGCCGACCGACGGGCCGGTCCAATAGACGTCGCGTTCACCCTCGATCGCGTGGATCATCTTGCCGGAGCCATAGCGGAGTCCGACAATGACCGCGCCTGATCCTTCCGAGCCGGCGATATAGGCATTGGGTTCGCCCTGATCCTTCAGAATATCCTCGATCAGAGCGGCAAGGCCGGTCGCACCCTTGCCGAACACACCTTCGGCCGCTGAAATCAGGCGGACACGGTCGAATGTCGCCGGCGCTTCGGGTTTGGCCAGGCCGGACTGGGCGGTGGCCGGCGCGGGCGGTTGTCCGGTCGGCGCTGCCGGCTGCTGGCCATCGACCGGGGGCGCTTCATAGGGGGCGCCAGCGTCGACCGGCACATCCTGGGGCGCGGGTTCGGCGGGAATCGCGGTCTGCGGCCGGTCGAGATCGGCGTCGATCGCCGTATTCGGGTCGATCTTCTGCACCGTCTGCGCGAATGCCGGGGCTGCAGCCAGCGACGGCAGGGCCAGCGCCATTCCGATCCAGAGCATCAACCGTCGCATAAAATCCTCCCGCAGCCTTGCATTTACGCCTGCAGATGGGGGCGCGGCAATGAACCGGCGATGACCCGAGTCGATTTCACGCCCAGCCGTCGCAAATCCGCCCATTGATCGCCAGCCAGACGCTCGCTATAGCCCCCGCTCGCCGCAGGCATCCGGAGACGTGGGTGAGTGGCTGAAACCAACGCTTTGCTAAAGCGTCGTACGGGGAACCGTACCGAGGGTTCGAATCCCTCCGTCTCCGCCATTTG
>CAYMUJ010000256.1:0-1935 GCA_964393565.1 uncultured Stakelama sp.
GAAGGTGGGAGCCGGGACGACCCGACACGAAAATCGTTACGGCTGCTTCCTTCCGGACCTGACCGGGTTGGCGACGGCATCGTCCGCCCGACTCCCGCGGCGCAGATAGGCGGAAGTCTGCGCGAATGCAATGACTCCGCCGCAAGTGGCTGCTAAGCCGCTGCCCGATGCGCATTTTACTGCTGGGCGCCGGGGGGTTCATTGGCCGGCATATCCTGTCCGAATTGCTGGCGAGCGGCCATCAGGTGCGCGCCGTCGCCCGCAATGTCGCGCGGCTGCGGGAGGCGGAGCCGGGCGCGGAGTGGGTCGCCATCGACCTTGCCCGCGCCACCGATCCCGAAGGCTGGCGCACACATCTGATCGGCGTGGACTGCGTGGTCAACGCCGCCGGGGTGCTGCGCGGGCCGGAAATGCAGGCGGTGCATGTCGACATGCCGCGCGCGCTCCACGCCGCATGCAAAAAAGCAGAGGTCCGTCGCGTCGTCCTGATCTCCGCCGTCAGCGCCCGTCCCGATGTCGCCACCGACTATGCCGCGACCAAGCTGGCGGGCGAAGCGGCGTTGCGTGACTCGGGCCTGCGCTGGACGATCTTCCGTCCGTCGCTGGTGATCGCGGAGGGCAGCTATGGCGGCACCTCGCTGCTGCGCGGCCTCGCCGCTTTGCCTTTGGCCCAGCCGCTTGCGGGCGATGGCGATTTCGCCTTCTCCCCGATCCATGCTGACGATCTCGCCCGCGCGGTGCGCCTGGCGTGCGAGGATCTGTGGTTCGTCGGCCAGAGTTTCGAACCGGCCGGACCGGAAACGCTCACCCTGCGCGAGCTGATGACGCGCTACCGCCACTGGCTCGGTCTTGGCCCCAGCCGATTTGTCCGCGTGCCGATGCCGGCGATGCGCGCGCTCGGGAGGATCGGCGACCTTACCGGGTCCGGCCCGGTCTCGACCAACAGCCTCGCCCAGCTCGTGGCGGGCAATACCGCCGATGGTGCCGCCTTCGCCCAGGCGGTCGGCTTCCGCCCGCGCAGCGTGGCCCAGGCGATGCGCGACCGCGCCGCCGGGGTGCAGGACCGCTGGCACGCGCGCCTGTTCTTCCTCGCCCCCGCGATCCGCTGGGGCCTCGCGCTGCTGTGGCTCGCCTCGGCGCTGCTCGGCCTGTTTGCGGGACGCGCGCAGACGCTCGAATGGCTCTCCGCGATCGGCGCGCCCGAGGGGGCCGCACTCCCGCTCCAGATCGCCACCGCCCTGCTCGACCTCGCCATCGCCGCTTTGGTGCTGCGCGACCGCACCGCGCGCACCGCGACCGCAGTACAACTCGCGGTCGTCACCGGCTATACGCTCGCCCTCACCCTCGGCCTGCCCGCGCTCTGGGCCGATCCGCTCGGACCATTGCTCAAGAACCTGCCGATCCTGCTGCTGATCCTTGTCCATGGCGCGATTGGAGACCGGCGATGACCTATCTGCTGGTCAAATGGGTGCATATCCTGAGCTCCACCGTCCTGTTCGGCTTCGGCGCGGGCACCGCCTGGTATCTGTGGAACGCGCACCGCAGCGGCGATCCGGCGACGATCGCCAGCGTCGGCGCGATGGTGGTCCGCGCCGACTGGATTTTCACCGGCAGCAGTGGTGTGGTCCAGCCGATCAGCGGGCTGATCCTGCTCCATCTGCTCGGCATCCCGCTCACCGAAAGCTGGGTGCTGGCCAGTGTCGCGCTCTACCTGATCGCCTTCGCCTGCTGGGTGCCGGTGGTCGGCTTGCAGATCCGCGCTCGCGACCTCGCCCGCGCTGCGGTCTCCACCGGCCAGCCGCTCGGTGCCGACTATCACCGCACGATGCGGCTCTGGTTCATCCTCGGCTGGCCCGCATTCCTCGGCCTCACCGCCGTCTTCTGGCTGATGGTCGCCAAGCCGCAATTGTGGTGAGCGGTCAGCTGAGGTGGCGG
>CAYMUJ010000257.1:0-1932 GCA_964393565.1 uncultured Stakelama sp.
CGCCGGGCAACTACACGCTGGTGGTCGAGGCCGCACGCGAAGTGGGCGGGCGCGAACTGGTCCGCATCCCCTTTTCGCTGCCCAAGGGCGGCACCGCCCGTGCCAGCGGCACGTCCGAACTCGGAGCGGTCACGCTCACCGTTAAGCGCTAACCAAGGGGGATCGCCCGATGAAATTCCGTAATGTCCTGATCGCCACCGCCATCGCCGCGGTCGCCATTCCCGCCAGCGTCCAGGCCCACCGCCAGTGGATGCTCCCGTCGATGACCGTCGTTTCGGGCGATGGCGGCGATGTCTGGGTCACGGTCGACGCCGCCGTGTCCAACGACCTGTTCTATTTCGAACATCAGCCGCTGCGCTTCGACACTCAGGTGCTGCTGCCTGACGGAACGCCGGGCGAAGTCAAGAACAAGGCCACGGGCCGATATCGCACCACTTTTGACGTACAGATCGGCCAACGCGGCACGTACAAGATCTTCTACGCCAGCGAAGGCGTGATGGGATCATATAGCCTGAACGGATCGGAAGTACGGATCCCGCGCGGGACCACCACCGACACGCTGGCGAACGTCATTCCAGCCGGCGCAACCAATGTCCGCACATCGATCTTCAGCAACCGTAACGAGATTTTCGTGACTGCCGGCGAACCCACCACCACGGTGTTCAAGCCGACCGGCAAGGGCATCGAGCTGGTTCCGGTGACGCATCCCAACGACCTGATTGTAGGCGAGGACGCGACCTTCCAGTTCCTGCTTGACGGCAAGCCTGCAGCAGGACTGCCGGTCACGGTCATCCCGGGCGGCATCCGCTATCGCGACCAGCTCAAACAGCAGGATCTGAAGACCGGCGCAGATGGCAGGGTCACGATCAAATGGACCGATCCGGGCATGACCTGGATCAACGTCACCACCCCGCGCGTCGGCGGCGAGGAAGGCGGGCCTCCCGCACCGGGCACGCGCCGGGCAAGCTATGTCACGACGGTCGAGGTGATGGCACCCTGACGCACGCCCCCCGCATCGCCATTCCCGCGACGCTCTCGCCCGCTGCCTTTCACCGGCGGCGGGCGCATGCGTTGGTGGAGCGGTTCGGCGGGGAAACAATGGGTACGCGCTGGTCCGCAGCGATCGTCGCACCGCCGCCGGGAGTAGCGGCCGCGATCCAGGGCGTGCTGGCGCATATCATCGCCCAGATGAGCCATTGGGAACCCGCGTCCCAGCTCAGCCGGATCAACATGGCCGCGCCGGGCGGCTGGCATGGCATCGCGCCCGAATTCGTTCAGGTGATGACCGTCGCACTCGACATCGCGGCGCGTTCGGACGGCGCGTTCGATCCGGCGATGGGCGCCTTGGTCGACCTATGGGGCTTTGGCCCGCCGGGACCGCGCACCGATGCACCGGAGGACAGCGCGATCGACGCTGCCCGCGCCGCGATCGGGCCGGGCGCGATCGAGCTCGACGTCCCGCTGCTCCGCCTGCGCCGAATCCGCCCGGCGCGGCTGGACCTGTCGGGAATCGCCAAGGGCTATGCCGTCGATGCGGTTACGGCGCGGCTGCGCGGGATGGGCTGCACAGACTTTCTGGTCGAGATCGGCGGCGAACTGGTCGGCGCGGGGATTCAGCCCGATGGCCAGCCATGGTGGGTCGATGTCGAACCGCCGCCGGGTGTGGCGCTCGCCCCGCTGCGGATCGCGCTGCACGGCATCGCGGTCGCCACTTCTGGCGACTATCGCCGCGCCACGGCAGCGGGCAGCCACAGCATCGACCCACGCTCCGGCCGCCCGATTGCGCATGGCACGGCGAGCGTCACGGTGCTCCACGCCAATTGCTGCCACGCCGATGCCTGGGCCAGCGCGCTGACGGTGCTGGAGCCGGACGCGGCGATGGCGCTGGCGGAACGCGAAGGGCTGGCGGTACATATGGTGGTGCGGGGTGCG
>CAYMUJ010000258.1:0-1928 GCA_964393565.1 uncultured Stakelama sp.
CAGCTGATCGGCGTGGTGTGGGAGGCGGAGCGGCTCCCGACCGAGGAGGTTGGCGACAACCGGTTGCGCAACCTGCTCGCCGTTGCCGATGCGCCGCCGATCCCCGCACCGCTGCGCCGCCTGACCGAATGGACCGCCGACTATTATCTCGCCCCGCTTGCATCGGTGCTGCGGATGGCGCTCAGTTCGACCTCGGCGCTGGAGGGCGGCAAGACCATCGTCGAATATCGCGCGACCGGCGAAATCCCGCCGCGCATGACCGCGCAACGCGAACAGGCGCTGGAGCGGATTGGCGACCGCCAGGGCCTGATCCGCGAGCTGGCGACGATCGCCGATGTCTCCGACGGCGTGATCCGCGGACTGGTCAAGAGCGGCGCGATCGAGGGGGTGACGGTCGCACTCGACACGCCCTATCCACTCCCGGACCCCGGCTTCGGCGCACCCGAGCTGTCCGAGAAGCAGGAAACGGTCGCGGCGACGCTGCGCGACGCAGTGCGCGACCGCCAGTTTCAACCCTTCCTGCTCGACGGCGTCACCGGATCGGGCAAGACCGAAGTCTATTTCGAAGCGGTCGCAGAGGCGATCCGCGCCGGGCGTCAGACGTTGGTGATGCTGCCCGAGATTGCGCTGACCGAACCGTTCCTCAAACGCTTCCACGCCCGGTTCGGGGTCGAACCGGTCGCCTGGCACTCGGGCCTGCGCCAGTCGCAGCGCCGCCGCGCCTGGCGCGCGATTGCCAGCGGCGAGGCGCTGGTCACGGTCGGTGCGCGCTCGTCGCTGTTCCTGCCCTATCCGAACCTGGGCCTGATCGTCGTGGATGAGGCGCATGAGACCAGCTTCAAGCAGGAAGAGGGTGTCCATTATCACGCCCGCGACGTCGCGGTCATGCGCGGACGGTTCGAGGGCTGCCCGGTCGTGCTCGCCAGCGCGACGCCAGCGATCGAGACGCGGCAACAGGTCGCGCTCGGCCGCTACACCGAACTCAAGCTGCCCGGCCGCTATGGCGTGGCGGAGATGCCCGCGATCGAAGCAATCGACCTGCTCGCCGACCCGCCGATGCGCGGCCGCTGGCTCGCCCCGAAACTGGTCCGAGCGATCGACGCAACGCTGGAGCGCAAGGAACAGGTGCTGCTGTTCCTCAATCGCCGCGGCTATGCCCCGCTCACCTTGTGCCGGACCTGCGGGCATCGCTTCCAATGTCCCAATTGCACCGCGTGGATGGTCGAGCATCGCCTGATCAACCGCCTCGCCTGCCACCATTGCGGCCACACCGTCCCGACCCCGCGCGCCTGCCCCGAATGCGACAGCGAGGATAGCCTGGTCGCGTGCGGCCCCGGAGTGGAGCGCATCGCGGACGAGGTCGCGGCGCTGTTCCCGGATGCCAAGACCGCCATCGTCACCTCGGACACGATCTGGTCCCCGGCCAAGGCGGCGGAGTTCGTCGCGCGGATGGAGGCAGGCGCCATCGACATCGTCGTCGGCACGCAATTGGTGACCAAGGGCTATCACTTTCCCAACCTCACTTTGGTCGGCGTCGTCGATGCCGATCTCGGCCTTGAGGGCGGCGATCTGCGCGCGGCGGAACGCAGCTTTCAGCAGATCTGCCAGGTCGCCGGGCGCGCGGGCCGCGGCGAAAAGCCCGGCCATGTCCTGATCCAGACGCACAGCCCCAAGGCCCCCGTCATGCGCGCCTTGGTCAGCGGCGATGCCGAAGGCTTCTACGCCGCCGAGACCGAAGCGCGACGCGAGGCGGGCGCCCCGCCCTTTGGCCGCTATGCCGCGATCATCGTGTCGAGCGAGGACAAGGATTCAGCGCTCGACACCGCCCGCGCGATCGGCCGCACCGCGCCGCACGTCGAGGCGATGCAGGTGTTCGGCCCCGCCCCCGCCCCGCTCGCCATGCTGCGCGGCCGCCACCGCTTCCGCCT
>CAYMUJ010000259.1:0-1899 GCA_964393565.1 uncultured Stakelama sp.
CCTCACCGCCAGTCGCGGTGGACCGTCAGCGCGGGCGAATAGAAGTTCACATATTGCGCCATGCGCGGCCGGTTCGACCGGTTCGGGCTGGCGCCATGCGGCAAATCCTGGCGCCAGATCACCAGATCCCCCGCCCCCGCCGCGATCGGCTCCGCCTGCGGGTCGAGATGCACCATGCGCGGATCGGTGTCCCCAATCTCTTCCAGCCAGGCATCGATCCGGTGATGAAAGCCGGGGAGCAGCGCAAACGCCCCCTGATCCGCCGCCGTATCGGTCAGATACAGGATGCCCTGCGTCGCAAAGGGAATGGGCCGCGCCAGACTGACGTCCCAGTGCATCTTCGGCCCCTGAAACGGGCGGTTAGCAGTTTCCGGCGGGTTGAAGCTCATCCGGTCGACGATGCACCACAGGTCGCTGGTGCCCCAGAGCTGCGCGAATGCCTTGTGCACGCGCGGTGAGCGGCGGGCGATCTCCAGCGCCGGGTCCTGAAAATGCTGGACCATGATACCGTTGAGGTTCTGCCCGTACCAGCTCTCGGGCCGCGCCGGATCGGCATCCAGCAACCGCCACAGCAACGCCTCGACCTGTGCCGCCTCGTCACGTGTGATCGCATTCCGCAGCGTCACCCAGCCCTCGCGCTCCCACTGCGCCAGATCGTCCGCATCCAGCACATCCGGCATCGCATCGATCGCATCGATCCGCGCCTGAACCGCCTCAGGCAGCGGTGCCCCGTCCAGCGTCGCATGGTAGCGCGCAACCGTCAGCGGATCGGGCCGCCCGGCTGTCGCGATCACCCAATCCTCGAACGCATCCAGTTCGGGCCGCTCCCACCCCAGATACTGGATCAGCTGCTCCAGCCCCAGTCCGAGTGTGTCGATCAGCATCCGCTCGCTCTGGTCACGCCGCACCACGCGCGGCGCACGGAACGTCAGCTCCGCCCAAAGCGTCTCGAAACCACGAATATCGCGAAGGCTGGAAAGGGTCTGCATCCCCGCCACCATTCCGGGCGGGGCGGCACGCGTCAATGGCGGGATTGAGGGCGGCCTCATCTATGGTAGAATAACATCATGACCGCGCAGAACGTCCTCACGACCCCGCACCGCGCCAAGCTCCGCGTGGCGGATTTCCTGCTGCTCGCGGAATCGGGCGCGTTCGCCGACTATGCGCGGACCGAGCTGATCGAGGGGGAAATCTGGGTCGTGAACTCCGTCCACCGCCGCCACGCCCGCGTCCATGCGCAATTGACGATCGAGCTCGGCATCGCGCTGAAGGAGATCGAGTCCGAGTTCGTCCTATACACCGCGCCATCGACCGAGCTGTCCGACGACTCGCTTCCCGAACCCGACATCGCAATTGGCGAGGTTAGCGACGCTAAGATTTTCCCCGGTCCGGCCATGCGGATCGCGATCGAGGTGGCGGACACGACGCTGGACATCGACCTTGGCCGCAAGGCGCGGCTCTACGCACGCTACGGAGTCCCCGAATATTGGGTGGCTGACGTAGAGGCGCGAACCATCCACCAAATGTGGGGGCCGCAGGGCGATCACTATGCCGAGCGCCGCACGATCACTTTCGGCCAGATCATCACGGCAGCGACGCTGCCTGACCTAACGGTTGAGACCAACTCGCTCTGATCATTAGGAAACGGCGGCGGACCTAAGTCCGCCGCCGCCAGCTTCACCGCGTCAGCTTCTTGTAGGCCAACCGCGTCGGACGATCCGCCGCGTCGCCCAGACGACGCCGCTTGTCCTCCTCATACGCCTCGAAATTGCCCTCGAACCATTCGACATGCGAATTGCCCTCGAAGGCGAGGATGTGCGTGGCCAGACGGTCGAGGAAAAAGCGATCGTGGCTGATGACCACGGCGCAGCCCGCGAAATTCTCGATCGCCTCTTCCAG
>CAYMUJ010000260.1:0-1885 GCA_964393565.1 uncultured Stakelama sp.
CCGCCGAGCACGATCGCGTCGGCCAGCGACAGCGACCCGCGCAGGCCGTCCAGCGTGCTCAGCACCTTGGCCAGCATCTCCGGCTCATTGACCTCCCAGTCCTTTTGCGGGGCAAGGCGGATGCGCGCACCGTTCGCACCGCCGCGATGGTCGGACTTGCGATAGGTGCTGGCCGATGCCCAGGCGGTCTTGATCAGCTGGCTGACGGTCAAACCGCTATTGGCGATCTTGTCCTTGACCGCCGCGACCTCGGCGTCGCTCGGCATCGTGCCGGCGGGGATCGGATCCTGCCAGATCAGGTCCTCTTCCGGCACTTCCGGGCCGAGATAGCGGACCTTGGGGCCCATGTCGCGATGGGTCAGCTTGAACCAGGCGCGGGCAAAGGCGTCCTTGAATGCCTCATGATCCGCGCGGAAGCGCTCGCTGATCGCGCGGAATTCGGGATCGCGCTTCAGGGCCATGTCGGCGGTGGTCATCATGGTCGGAACCTTGATGCTGGGGTCCCACGCCGCCGGGGCCATGTCCTCCTCTTTCTGGTTGATCGGCTGCCACTGGTGGGCACCCGCAGGGGACTTCACCAGTTCATACTCATAGTCGAACAGCAGGCGGAAATAATTCTCGGTCCACTCGCGCGGGGTGTTGGTCCACGCGCCTTCGATCCCGCTGGTGACGGTGTGTTCGCCGATGCCACCGCTCTCATGGCTGGAGACCCAGCCAAAGCCGAGCGCGGCGATGTCCCCGCCGGCCGGGGCCGCGCCGAGCAGCGAGGCGTCGCCATTGCCATGCGCCTTGCCGAACGTGTGACCGCCAGCGGTGAGTGCGACCGTCTCCTCCGGGCTCATCGCCATGCGACGGAAAGTTTCCTTCATGTCGCGGGCCATGCCGGCATCATCATGCGGATTGCCGCCCGGCCCTTCCGGATTGACGTAGATGAGCCCCATCTGGATCGCGGCAAGCGGGCCTTCGATTGCCTCCAGGCCCTGTTCGGGAGCGATACGGGTCTGAACGCCCTGGTTCACCCACTTGTCTTCGCTGCCCCAATAGATGTCGCGCTCAGGCTCATAGACGTCGGCGCGGCCGCCGCCAAAGCCGAACACCGGGCCGCCCATCGATTCGATCGCGACATTGCCGGCGAGGATGAACAGGTCGGCCCAGCTGATCGATTGCCCGTATTTCTGCTTGATCGGCCACAGCAGGCGACGCGCCTTGTCGAGATTGCCATTGTCGGGCCAGCTGTCGAGCGGGGCAAAGCGCTGCTGCCCGCTATTGGCGCCACCGCGCCCGTCGGCGGTGCGATAGGTGCCGGCGGCGTGCCACGCCATACGGATGAAGAACGGGCCGTAATGCCCGTAATCGGCCGGCCACCAGGGCTGGCTGTCGGTCATCAACGCGATCAGGTCGGCCTTGAGCGCAGCATAATCGAGCTTCTTGAACGCTTCGGCATAGTCAAAGTCCGCCCCCATCGGGTTGGACGCGCCATTGGGGTTGAGGATTTCGGTGGCGAGCATCTCCGGCCACCAATCCTTGTTGGTGCGGCCGAGCAGCGAGCGACTGCCGCCATTGCCGTGAACGGGGCAGCCGCCGCCGTCGATCGATCCGGTCTTTGCGTCCATGGGGAAACCCTCCTTGCGTGGTGTGTTCTTGGGAGAGGCTATCGGAGCCGGAGGCGCGGCGGAAACGGGATAAACCGGTCAGTGCGAGTGATGAAATCGATTATCTCATCGTTGGGTTATCGATTGTGACGAACAAGGTAGAGATTTGGGGGCAAGCCAAGCCCCTCCCCTGCAGGGGAGGGGGTGGGAGTTGCCACCCCCTCCCCCGACCCAGAAAAAAATCATCCCGGATTTGATGTGACAAACAGGCGACAAAGCCGGATCGAGCGCTT
>CAYMUJ010000261.1:0-1876 GCA_964393565.1 uncultured Stakelama sp.
GCACGCCGTCACGAACAACATTGTCTTGAATTTCATACCCCAACCCCCTTTTTGATCCCGCGCGCACTTTTATGTCGGCTTCACAGGAAACCGGGAAATTAATCACGCCGACAAAGGGTTAGCAAATGTAAATTTTGGGGGTCGCCTATAACCGAGGGCTATTTACGACACTGTCGCTCTTGACGCGATTATCGACGGCGCAACGCCGTTACAAGGAGCGCGAACCCATCGCGACTCGTGGATTCAGGCCGGTTAGCCAAAAATTAACCTTTTGCCTTCATTCCAGCTTAGGTTAATGAATCAGTCGCGTTGTGCGCCACAGGGGGCCTGCAACCGGCATAGGGGAAATCAGCCGATGCGCGTGCTGCTGATCGAAGACGAGCCGACGACCGCCAAGGCCATTGAGCTGATGCTCGCGACCGAGGGATTCAATGTCTACACGACCGATCTGGGCGAAGAAGGCCTCGATCTGGGTAAGCTGTATGACTATGATATCATCCTGCTCGACCTGAACCTGCCGGACATGCACGGCTATGACGTGCTCAAGAAGCTGCGCGTCGCGCGGGTCCAGACGCCGGTCCTGATCCTGTCGGGCATCAACGAAATGGACAGCAAGGTCCGCTCGTTCGGCTTCGGCGCTGACGACTACGTCACCAAGCCCTTTCATCGCGAAGAGCTGATCGCCCGCATCCACGCCGTGGTACGCCGCAGCAAGGGCCACAGCCAGTCGGTCATCCGCACCGGCAAGCTCGCCGTGAACCTGGACGCCAAGACTGTCGAAGTCGACGGCGCTCGCGTCCACCTGACCGGCAAGGAATATGCGATGCTGGAGCTGCTCTCGCTCCGCAAGGGCACGACGCTGACCAAGGAAATGTTCCTCAACCACCTCTATGGCGGGATGGACGAGCCCGAGCTCAAGATCATCGACGTCTTCATCTGCAAGCTGCGCAAGAAGCTCAGCATGGCGTGCGAGGGTGAGAATTACATCGAGACCGTCTGGGGCCGCGGCTATGTGCTGCGCGAGCCCGAAGAAGCGGCTGGCGCGGTCAGCGCCGTCGCCTGATACCAGTTCGTTGCGTGGGGCAAGCGGGCCGCGTCTTCCGGGGGGATGACGCGGCCCATTTTCTGTGCGCGCGGCACCGCGCACGAAATGCTTGAATCATAGGGATAAGGTGGCGGAGAGGGTGGGATTCGAACCCACGTTACGGTTCCCCGTAAACCGCATTTCGAGTGCGGCGCGATCGACCACTCTGCCACCTCTCCGCGAGGGGTCCGCAGGGCATGTACATGCCGCTCCGTCCGGTCGAGCGGGCGCCTCTAGACCAAGGCGCGCGGGCTTGCAAGCGCCTTGCGCACGCTTCTTGTGCAGAAGCGAAAGCACATTAGATTAAGCGCATGACCAACGCCTCCGACCCGCTCGATCTTGCGATTGCCGGCGTCCCCGTCCCCCCGGTCGCGCATGCGCGCTTCAATCTGGGGGATGTGGTGCGGCACCGGTTGTTCGATTTTCGCGGGGTGATTTTCGATATCGACCCGGTCTTTGCCAATACCGACGAATGGTATGAGGCGATCCCCGAGGATGTGCGCCCGCGCAAGGACCAGCCCTTCTACCACCTGCTCGCCGAAAATGCCGAGTCCAGCTATGTCGCCTATGTCAGCCAGCAGAATCTGATCCCGGACGACAGCGACGAGCCGGTGGATCACCCGGCGATCGGCGGCCTGTTCGATGAGATCAGCGGCGGGCGGTATCAGCTCAAGCGGGAACACCGGCATTAGCTTTTGATGCGCCAGACGGCGCATATGCCGTGCCAGCCCGCTCCCCCACCCGGCCACCCACTTCAGGGTATCTTTGATGGGTGGCCGGGTGGGGGAGCGG
>CAYMUJ010000262.1:0-1832 GCA_964393565.1 uncultured Stakelama sp.
TCACCTCGATATCGGTCGCTGCTTCCAGGTTGGGCAGGTTGAGCACGAATTCGTGAAGCGGGGTGTCCGATCCGATGCGCTTGATCCGCTCGAAGGCGTCTTCAATGCGCATCTTCGCATCGGGATCGTCGGGCGAGACGCGCTGCTCGAACATCTTTTCGAAGGTCTTCGCAAAATCGATCGTGGTGACATCCGCAGTAGCCGGTTCACCCTTGGCGACCGCGTCTGCCATTGTTTCGAGCACCCGGACCGCCAGCGGAAGATGGGCCGTCACGCGCGCCATCGCCCGGACAAGAGCCTCTCCGAAACCGCTGTAATTGCGATGGCGCACATCCGGTACGGCGTTGCCTGATTCATTATCCACGATCAGCCGCGGCGGGGTCGCATCCCACACTTGCAGCAGCCCCAGCGTCAGCCCGATGCGGGCCGTCTCGCTCAAGATCTGGGCATCGGTAGGCGAAGACAGATCGCTGAATTCCAGCACCGCCCGGGGCCGCGCCGGAGGGCGGCTATAGGCATATTGGAAGGCAATCGGCGTCAGGCCGAACTGCTTGCTCGCCAGCAGGTTGCGGGCCGAGGCGAACAGGGGATCGAGGAAATGGAGGCGGTCGGTCTGGGCCAGCTTGTCCAGCGGGCCCAGCCGGTCGTATTCCTTCTGGTCTTCCGCGCCGAGCGCCCCGCCGGAATTGCCGGCCTTGGTGCGACGGTTCTCGAGCACCTGCCAATCATCGCGATTGCGAGAACGGGCGGCTGTTTCGCGTTCGGACAGATCGTAGAAGTTGATGATCATGATGTTTTTTCCTTTCGAATCTGGGACGTTCTGGTCAGAGCCACCATTGCCGGACTGGCCCAGCGACAGCTTCGGATCGGAGTCGTGTTTCGGCGCGGAATCGGACGGGTCGTTCAGTGGCAGCGGGTCGGCTTCGGGCTCGGGCTCGGGCTTGTGCTCGGACTCCGGAGCGGGTGCAGCCTCAGGCTGCTCCGGGCTCAGTGCCAGTTCCGGCGAGGCAAGCTTGGCGGGCTCAACTCCCAAGATTTCAGAAGTTTCAGCGTCATCCAACGGCTGGTCGGGTTCCGGCGGAGCGGCGCCAGCCGCGCCTTGTTCTTGCTGCGGCTTGGGATCTGCGGCGAGCTGCAGTCGCGCTCGCCGCTTTCTGGCGGGACCCCGAGGGGGGTTGGGTGAGTTAGCCATGATCGGTCCTTCCAGTCGGAAAAATTTCGGCAAGCGGTGTCGCATCGTGGGGCGGTTCATCCGTCATCGGCGCCTCCGAGATCAGTGGTGTCGTCGGCGTCGATCGCTGCATCGAGCAGTTCGATCGCGCGCGCTGCATCGAGCACGCCGGTGCCGTTGCCCGGCCCCGTATCGGCGCGGTGGGGGGCGGCGCTCTGCATCAGCAGCGCCTTGATCATGGCCGGATCGATCGCGGCCGCGCGCGCCTGCGCCCGTTCGATCAGGAGCGCGGCAGCGCCGGTCACGAAGGGCGCGGCAAAGCTGGTGCCGGTCGCTTGCTGGTAGCTTTCCCCCAGCCCTGCGGTGCGGATCCTTTCGCCCGGCGCGCACAGGGCGACATGATCGCCGCTGGTCGAAAAGCTGCTCACCGCGCGGTCGAGCCCGACCGATCCCACGGCAATCACGCGCGGATCGGCGGCGGGCCAGTAGGTGCGCGCGTCCCCGCTGTTGCCCGACGCGACCACCAGCGTGCAGCCGCGCGCTTCGGCAAAGGCGACGGCCTCGCCGTGCGGCTTGGGCGCGCCGGGTTCGAGCGCCTCGTCATCCGTGCCGAAGCTGCAATTGACCACCTGCGCGCCCAGTTGGACGGCAAGCACGAGGC
>CAYMUJ010000263.1:0-1791 GCA_964393565.1 uncultured Stakelama sp.
AGCAAGGCGAGGTCGTTGCGGATCATCACCAGCATGTCGGCGACCGCTTCCTTGCGGAACAGCGCCAGCCACGCGCTCTCGTCCTTGCCGATGAACGCATCGCCATGTTCGCGCGCCAGCCGCTCGCCCACAGGCTTCAGATAGTCGCCCGGATACAGGCCTTCGGGGATGTCGCCGACATCCTCGCCCAGCGCCTCGCGGTACCGGATATGCGCCGACCGCGCGAGGACATCGACCTGCCCGCCCGCATCGTTGACATAATATTCGCGGATCACCGTGTGCCCGACCGCTTCGAGCAGGCTGGCAAGCGCATCGCCCACCACCGCGCCGCGGCAATGGCCCATATGCATGGGACCCGTCGGGTTGGCGGAGACATATTCGACATTCACCGTGACGCCTGCGCCACCCTGCGACCGGCCATAGGCGTCGCCCGCCTGCGTGATCGCGGCCAGCTCGCCGCGCCACGTCGCATCGGTCAGGCTCATATTGATGAAGCCCGGCCCGGCGACCGACACCGCCGACACGTCTTCCAGCTTCTCCAGCTCGGCCGCGATCTTCTCGGCCAGCGCGCGCGGGTTGGTGCCCGCCGGCTTCGCCAGCACCATCGCGGCGTTGGTCGCCAGATCGCCATGCGTCACGTCACGCGGCGGCTCCACCGTCACCGCGCGTCGCTCCAGCCCCGCCGGCAGATCGCCGGATGCGACCAGGGCATCCAGCGCGGCGTCGAGATGGGCGGCAAAACGGGTGTAGAGCATCATGTGCGGGTCCAATGGTTTTCCGAAGCCGGGCGCTCTAGCGCACCCGGGGGCGTTCGTCACGCGGTGACGCGACGGCGACGCGCAGCGAGCAGTCCGTCGGCGGCATAGATCGCAAGACCCGTCCAGATCAGCGCGAAGCAGATCAGGTGTGCGGTCGTCACCCGCTCCCCGAAATAACTGATCGCCAGCACGAACTGCATCGTCGGAGCGAGATATTGCAGCAGCCCCAAAGTCGAATAGGGCAAGCGCCGCGCCGCGCCCGCGAACAGCAGCAACGGCACCGCCGTCACCACGCCCGACAGCACCAGCAAGGTTGTGCTCAGCGCCTCATTGCCGAACTCCAGCCCGCCATGCGTCGACAGCCAGTAGAGATAGCCAAGGCCGAACGGCGCGAGGATCGCGGTCTCCAGCGTCAGCCCTTCCAGCGCCCCGACCGGCGCAACCTTCCGTACCAGTCCATAGAAACCGAAGGTGAAAGCCAGTGTCAGGCTGATCCAGATACCCTGTCCCGCACCAAAGGCCAGCACCGCGACACCCAGACTCGCCAGCCCGACCGCCACCGTCTGCGCCCGCCCGAGCTTCTCGCGCAGCAGCACGATGCCCAGCAGCACATTGACCAGCGGGTTGAGGAAATAGCCGAGGCTCCCCTCCAGCACATGCCCGTGATGGACCGCCCAGATATAGACCAGCCAGTTGACCGAAATCAGCGCGGCGCTGACGCTCAGCAACGCCATCGCGCGGCGGTTGCGCAGCGCTGCCATGATCGCCGGGGTCCGCCCCAGCGCCAGAATGACGATCGCGAGCAGCCCGAGCGACCATAGCACACGCCCCGCAACCACCTCGCCCGCCCCGACGCCCTTCAGCGCAAAGAAGAACAGCGGCAACACGCCCCAGATGCCATAGGCACCCAGTCCCTGAGCCAGTCCGGCGCGGTCGAAGCGCTCGGGCGCTGGGGGCGGATCGGACCGGGCCATGAACGTGTAGATAGGCACTTTGCTGCGCTGCCGAAAGGCAAGTGTCTGAAAGTTATCGT
>CAYMUJ010000264.1:0-1786 GCA_964393565.1 uncultured Stakelama sp.
AGCGCCGCCGCATAATCGCGCGGCATCACCTTGACGAACTTGCCCAGCGCCGCGTTCCAGTCCGCCAGCAGCGCGCCCGCCAGCTTGCTGCCGGTGTGGAGCTGGTGGCGTTCGACCAGAATGCGCAGCCGCTCGGCATCGTGGCGCAGCATGTCGCCCATGCCGAAATCGTTGACGCTGCGCGGACGCTGCGAGGGGCGGCCCGTGCCGTCCTCCGCATCCGGCCCCGCCGCGATCGGCAGCAGATCGACCTGAGCGTGGTTGACAAGGTCCTTGAACGCGCCGTCCGGATCATAGACATAGGCGACCCCGCCGCTCATTCCGGCAGCGAAGTTGCGCCCGGTCTTCCCCAGCACCACGACGACACCGCCGGTCATGTATTCGCAGCCGTGATCCCCGGTGCCTTCGACCACCGCGATGGCGCCCGAGTTCCTCACCGCGAAACGCTCGCCCGCGACGCCGTTGAAATAGGCCTCGCCCGCAATCGCGCCATACATCACCGTGTTGCCGACGATGATGTTGTCCTGCGCGGCGCGCGGGGCATCGGCGGGCTGGCGCACGATGATGCGCCCGCCCGAGAGGCCCTTGCCGACATAGTCATTGGCATCGCCGACCAGATCGAGCGTCACCCCGTGGGCCAGCCATGCGCCGAAGCTCTGTCCGGCCACGCCCGTCAGGTTGATGCGGATCGTGTCGGTCGGCAGGCCCTCATGCCCATGCGCCTTGGCGACCTCGCCCGAGAGCATCGCGCCGACCGTGCGGTTGACGTTCCTCACCGCGTATTCGAGCTGCACCGGCTGCCTGGTGTCGATGGCCGTGCGGCAATCGGCGATCAGCCGGTTGTCGAGCGCACCGTCGAGGCCGTGGTCCTGCACGCCGATCTGGCGCAGCGAGGCCCCGTCCTTCAGCGGCACCTGATGGAGGATGCGCGACAGGTCGATGCCCCGCGCCTTCCAGTGGCGCTCCATCCGGCGGGTGTCGAGCAGGTCGACGCGGCCGACCATCTCGGCAACCGTGCGCAGGCCCATCTCGGCCATGATCTGGCGCAGTTCTTCGGCGACGAAGAACATGTAGTTGACCACATGCTCCGGCTGCCCGGTGAATCGCGCGCGCAGCACCGGGTCCTGCGTGGCGACGCCGACGGGGCAGGTGTTGAGGTGGCACTTGCGCATCATGATGCAGCCCGCCGCGATCAGCGGGGCGGTGGCAAAGCCGAACTCGTCCGCGCCCAGCAAGGCGCCGATGGCGACGTCGCGCCCGGTGCGCAGCCCGCCATCGACCTGCACCGCGATCCGTGCGCGCAGATCGTTCAAGAGCAGCGTCTGCTGGGTCTCGGCAAGGCCGATCTCCCAGGGCGAGCCCGCGTGGGTCAGCGAGGTCAGCGGCGAAGCGCCCGTCCCCCCGTCATAGCCCGCAATGGTCACATGGTCCGCGCGCGCCTTGGAGACGCCCGCCGCGACCGTGCCGACGCCCACTTCCGACACCAGCTTGACCGAGATGCGCGCGACCGGGTTCACGTTCTTCAGATCGTGGATCAGCTGCGCGAGGTCTTCGATGGAGTAAATGTCGTGGTGCGGCGGCGGGCTGATGAGGCCCACGCCCGGGGTCGAATGCCGCACCGCGCCGATGCGCTTGTCGACCTTGTGCCCGGGCAGCTGCCCGCCCTCGCCGGGCTTGGCACCCTGCGCCATCTTGATCTGGATATCGTCCGAATTGACGAGATATTCGGTCGTCACGCCGAACCGCCCGGAAGCGACCTGCTTGATCCGGCTGCGCATCGAATCGC
>CAYMUJ010000265.1:0-1778 GCA_964393565.1 uncultured Stakelama sp.
GGCATGGCCCTTGACCTGTCCAATAGCGGTTTCAGCGACGCGCTGGTGATCCTTGGCGCGGCGGGGATTGTCATCCCGGCCTTTACCCGGTTTCGAATCAGTCCGGTGATCGGGTTCATTCTGGTCGGCGCGCTGGTCGGCCCGGCGGGTCTGGGTCAGTTGGTCGACAGCCTTCCCTGGCTGTTCTACTTCACCATATCCGACCCGCAGTCGATCGAGCCCTTTGCCGAATTCGGCATCATCCTGCTGCTCTTTTCGATCGGCCTCGAACTGTCGTTCAAGCGCTTATGGACGATGCGCGGGCTCGTCTTCGGCGTCGGGGCGGCGGAACTGCTCGGCGCAGCCACGCTGATCGCGGTCGGCCTCTATGTGATGGGCCAGCCCTGGTCGGGTGCGCTCGGGCTCGGTCTTGCACTCGCGCTATCGTCCACCGCTTTGGTGTTGCCGATTGCCGGAACGACAAGCGCGGTCGGCAAATCGGCGTTCGCCATGCTGTTGTTCGAGGATCTGGCGCTGGTACCGATCGTGTTCCTGCTCGGCGCGCTGGCACCGGCTGCGGGTGATGCAGGGCTTGGTAATTTCATGATGACACTGCTGCGCGGCGGCGTGGTCGTCGCGCTGCTGTTCCTGGGTGGCCGCTTCTTCCTGCCCAGGCTGTTCGCCCAGGCAGCGCGCACCAAGTCACCCGAACTGTTCCTCGCCGCCAGCCTGCTGGTCGTGATCGTCGCCAGCCTGGCCACCACCGTGGTCGGCCTGTCGCCCATCGTCGGCGCGCTGCTCGCCGGACTGCTGATCGCCGAAACCGATTACCATAGCGAGGTCGAGGTCATTACCGCGCCGTTCAAGGGGCTGGCGCTCGGCGTGTTCCTGATCACCGTCGGCATGCGGCTGGACCTGCGCATGATCATGCAGGACTGGTCGATGCTGCTGGCCGCGATCCTCGGCGTCATGGTGATCAAGGTCGGCGTGACCATGGCGCTGCTCAAGCTGTCGGGCGCGCGCACCGGCACTGCGGCGGAGGCCGGGGTGCTGATGGCGAGCCCGTCGGAAACGACGCTGATCGTGCTCGGCGTCGCCGCTGCGGCGGGTCTGATCCAGCCGTCGACTGCGGCGTTCTGGACCACCGTTACCGCAATCGGCCTGACCATCACGCCTCTTCTTGCCAAGGCCGGACGCTTTGCGTCGCGCAAGATCGAGGAGCGGGACGGCGTGCGCGGCGATGCGAGCGCGGAAGAGGTCGTCCCCGGCGGCACCGTCATCATCGGCTTTGGCCGCGTCGGGCGCACCGTTGCCGACATGCTGCGCGCGCATGACAAGCCCTATGTCGCGGTCGACGCCGATATCGACGGCGTCGCCGCGGCACGGCGCGAGGGTTACACCGTGGTATTCGGCGACGTTGCGCGCGCCGAACTGGTCGATCGCCTCCGCCTCGGCCATGCCAAGGCATTGATCCTGACGATGGACGATCCCGTGCTGACCGTGCGCCTGACCCGCCGGGTGCGCAGCTGGGTCCCACACATCCCGATCATCGCCCGCGCCCGCGACGCCGCCCACGCTGCCGAGCTGTACAAGGCCGGCGCGACCGACGCGGTGCCGGAGACGCTGGAGAGCTCGCTGCAACTGTCCGAAGCCGCACTGGTCGACCTTGGCGTAGCGGTCGGCCCGGTGATCGCGTCGATCCACGAAAAGCGCGACGAGATGCGCAAGGCGATCAAGGAAGCCGCTGGCCTGGAACGCGAACCGCGCATCCGCCGGGTACGCAAGGGCGAAGCCGAGGC
>CAYMUJ010000266.1:0-1767 GCA_964393565.1 uncultured Stakelama sp.
CCGAAGGCACGGTGCTGGCGGCGCTGCTCGCGCTGCTGCTGGCGCTGATGCTGGCCGCGCAGTTCTTGCTCCCGGTGGATCGGCCCGATGCCCCCGCCGTTCCGCCGGTCTCGGCCGCCGCCACGCCCGTTGCCTTGGCGGCGACGAGCGCCGACCCGGCGCTGGCGCGGCGCTCGATCTTCCGGCCGACCCGGCTTGCTGGCACGGGCGTCGCAGGTGTGCCCGCCGGTCCGCTCGACGGGGCCAGCCCGGTCGGCGTCATCAAGGTGCGCGGCGCGGCGCGGCTGATCCTCCAGACCCCCGACGGCAAGAGCGTGACCTTGCGTCCCGGCCAATCGTGGCAGGGCTGGCGGCTAGTGGCCATCGGCAGTGATGACGTGCGCTTCGCGCGCGGCGGCGAGCGTTTGACGCTCGCCATCGGCGCCGCAGTGCAAAGCAGCAACTATCCCGGCTATTTGCCGCCCGGAGCCTACGACCCGCGCGACACTTACGCCAATCAGGCAGACGAACAATGACACGACCTTTTCCCTCGCACGCTCAGTCTCTTCTGGGCGCAGCCATGCTGGCGACGAGTGCGTTTGCCCCTTGGCCTGCCCTGGCGCAGACCGTGCCCGATGATCCCGGACTGGCCGAGCAGACAGTCGATACGACGATCGTCGAGGGTGAGGAGCGCCCGCCGGTTGTCTCCAAGGCGCCGCCGGTCACGATCCGCGGCGGGGACATCGCGCTGAACTTCCCTGAAGCCGATGTGCGGGTGGTGGCCGAGGCAGTGCTCGGCGATCTGCTCGATATGGACTACACCATCGATCCGGGCGTTTCCGGCCCGGTCACGGTGGTGACCGCGCGCCCTATCGCCCGTGCGTCGGTCATTCCCTTTCTCGAAGACAGCCTTGCGATTGGCGGCTTTGCGCTGGTGCTCGAAGGCGGGCGTGCGCGGATCGAACAGATCCAGCAAGGCGGCGGCGGCATTGCCGGGCCGAACACTCCGGGCTTCGGCACCGAGCTGGTCGAACTGCAATTCGTCAATGCCGATCAGATGCGCGCACTGATCGCGCCGATCCTGCCCAATGTCGTGTCGGTTTCCGATCCTTCGCGCAACATTGTGCTCCTGCGCGGCACCTCGGGACAGCGGGCGAGCGCGCGCGATCTGCTGGCGCAGTTCGATGTCAACTGGCTGCGCAACATGAGCTTCGCGCTGATCGTGCCCAAGCGCACCGATGCCCGCGTGATCGTTCCCGAGCTCGAGAAGCTCATCAACGCCCCCGACAGCCCGACGCGGGGCCTGGTGCGCATCATCGCGATGGAGAAGCTGAACGGCGTCCTCGCGATCAGCCGCCAGCGGCAATATCTGGATGACGTGAACCGCTGGATCGAGATCCTCGACCGGCAGGGCCAGAACAACGAGCCGCGACTGTTCGTCTACAAGGTCCAGAACTCGCGCTCGCGCGATCTGGCGCGCACGCTGAACCGCGCCTTCGGTCGAGGTTCAGGCGGGGCCGAGGAAGCGGTGAGCCAGCAGCAGGCAGCCTTTGCCGATAGCGGCGCTGCCGATGGCGCCGCCGCTTCCGGCGCGCGTGGGACTGCTGGCGCACAGCAGGGCTACGGCGATGGGTATGGTTACGGGACCGCAGGCGCGCCGCCTGCGGCGATCGCCTCGCCCGCTGCAACGGCTGCGCTCGGCGGGGATCGCGAAGAGCAGGGCGGATCCTCGGCCGCTGGCCCGGGGGGCGTCCAGATCACCAGCGACGACACCAACAACGCGATCCT
>CAYMUJ010000267.1:0-1762 GCA_964393565.1 uncultured Stakelama sp.
ACTATAACTTCCCGCCCTATTCGGTCGGTGAAGTCGGCCGCTTCGGCGCGCCGGGTCGTCGTGAAGTCGGCCATGGCAAGCTGGCATGGCGCGCGCTGCACCCGGTGCTGCCGACCAAGGAAGACTTCCCCTACACGATCCGCCTGACCAGCGACATCACCGAGTCGAACGGCTCGTCGTCGATGGCGTCGGTGTGCGGCGGCAGCCTCGCGATGATGGACGCCGGCGTGCCGATCAAGCGCCCGGTCAGCGGTATCGCGATGGGCCTGATCCTTGAGGGCAAGGATTATGCGATCCTGTCCGACATTCTGGGCGACGAGGATCACCTCGGCGACATGGATTTCAAGGTTGCGGGCACGTCCGAAGGCATCACCACGATGCAGATGGACATCAAGATCGCCGGCATCACCAAGGAAATCTTCGAAGCCGCGCTGGCGCAGGCCAAGGAAGGCCGCGCGCACATCCTGGGTGAGATGAACAAGGCGCTGGGCGAAGTCCGCACCGAATTGTCGGCGCATGCGCCGCGCATCGAGACGATGCAGATCGAAAAGTCGAAGATCCGCGACGTCATCGGCACCGGCGGCAAGGTGATCCGCGAGATCGTCGCGACCACCGGCGCCAAGGTCGATATCGATGATGAGGGCGTGATCAAGATCAGCTCGTCCGACGTCAGCCAGATCGAAGCCGCGATGAACTGGATCAAGGGCATCGTCGAAGAGGCCGAGGTCGGCAAGATCTACACCGGCAAGGTCGTCAATCTGGTCGATTTCGGAGCATTCGTGAACTTCATGGGCGGCAAGGACGGTCTGGTCCATGTGTCCGAGATCAAGAATGAGCGCGTCGAGAAGGTCAGCGACGTCCTGAGCGAAGGCCAGGAGGTCAAGGTCAAGGTGCTCGAGATCGACCAGCGCGGCAAGGTGCGCCTGTCGATGCGCGTCGTCGACCAGGAAACCGGTGCCGAGCTGGAAGACACCCGTCCGGCGCGCGAACCGCGTGAGCGTGGCGACCGCGAAGGCGGTCGTGGCGGCGATCGCCGTCGTGACGGTGGTCGTGGAGACGGGGGCCGGGGCGGCGACCGCGATCGCGGTCCGCGCCGCGACCGTGGCGATCGCAACGACCGTCCGCGTGGCGAGCGTTCGGAGTCGAAGGATGAAGGCGGCGAGAATATCGGCCTGCCGGCATTCCTGACCGGCGGCAGCGACGACTGATCGTCTGCCGATCGCAAGAATGAAGAGGGCTCCGGGAAACCGGGGCCCTTTTTCTTGGCGCACGGTTTGCCCGGCCCGGCAACAGGCGATAGCGTGACGGCATTGCTCTCCGACACAGGATTTGCCCGTGACGCTTCGCCTTGCTCTCTCCTTGCTTCTCGCCGGCGTTGCTGCCCCCGCGCTGGTCTCGAACGCCGCGCCCCAGCAAGCGGCCGCTGACACGCGCGCTGAGGATGCCCGACTCAACGCGTTTCTCGACGCCGCGTTCGACGCCAATGTCGCGCTGAGCCCGGAGACCCAGACCGCGCTGGGCCTCAAGACCAATTACGACAAGCTCGACGACTATACGCGCGCCAGTAGCGACAAGCGCATGGCGATGGCCGAAGCGACGCTGAAGCAGATGCGCGCGCAGTTCGATCCGGCCAAGCTGGGGCCACAGGCGCGGCTGAGCTATCGCCTGTTCGAAACCCAGGTCGAGCGGTCGCGCGCCGCCTACAAGTTCCGCGACTATGGCTTTCCGGTGTCGACCAATGGCAGCCCGGCGGGGCAGATCC
>CAYMUJ010000268.1:0-1740 GCA_964393565.1 uncultured Stakelama sp.
GGGCGGGGTTCCCGACCGGCATGAAATGGTCGTTCATGCCCAAGAACCCGACGCCGGAACGGCCGAGCTTCCTGGTCATCAATGCCGACGAATCCGAACCGGGTTCGTGCAAGGACCGCGAGATCATCCGCCACGACCCGCATCTGCTGCTCGAAGGCGCGCTGGTCGCGGGCTTCGCGATGCGCGCGCGTGCGGCCTATATCTATATTCGAGGCGAATATATCCGCGAGGCGCAGACGCTGTTCGCGGCGATCGAGGAGGCCTATGCCAAGGGGCTGCTGGGCAAGAATGCCTGCGGGTCCGGCTATGATTTCGACGTCTTCTGCCATCGCGGCGCGGGCGCCTATATCTGCGGCGAAGAAACCGCGATGATCGAGAGCCTGGAGGGCAAGAAGGGCCAGCCGCGCCTCAAGCCGCCCTTCCCGGCGGGTGCTGGCCTCTATGGCTGCCCGACCACGGTCAACAATGTGGAGTCGATCGCGGTCGCCCCGACGATCCTGCGCCGCTCGCCCGAATGGTTCGCGAGCTTTGGCCGGGAGAACAACAAGGGCACCAAGCTGTTCCAGATCAGCGGTCACGTCGAAAAGCCGTGCGTGGTCGAGGAAAGCATGTCGATCCCGTTCCGCGAGCTGATCGAAAAGCATTGCGGCGGCATCCGTGGCGGTTGGGACAACCTCCTCGCCGTGATCCCCGGCGGATCGTCGGTGCCTTTGGTCCCGGCGGCGGAGATCATGGACGCGCCGATGGATTTTGACGGTCTGCGCGCGCTTGGATCGGGCCTTGGTACCGCTGCGGTGATCGTGATGGACAAGTCCACCGACATTGTCGCCGCGATCAGCCGCATCAGCTATTTCTACAAGCATGAAAGCTGCGGCCAGTGCACCCCGTGCCGTGAGGGCACCGGCTGGATGTGGCGCGTGATGGAGCGGATGCGCACCGGCGACGCCGACATCAGCGAGATCGACACGCTGTTCAACGTCACCAAGCAGGTCGAAGGCCACACCATCTGCGCGCTCGGCGACGCGGCGGCATGGCCGATCCAGGGCCTGATCAAGCATTTCCGGCCCGAAATGGAGCGCCGGATCATCGAAAAGCAGGGTGGCGGGTTGAGCCCGATGCAGGAGGCGGCGGAATGATCGCTCAGCCTTCCCGTTCGAAGTTCGCGCTGGTCATTTACGTGGCGGCGGGGGCGTAGTCGTGACCAGGTTCCTTTGCCTGTTTGTGTTTGTCCTCATGGGCGTGGTGGAGGCTGCGACGGCGCAGCAGGCCCAGCGAGAGGATGCGTTTGTTGCGTGCTTGGCCAAGAAGCATCCTGACAGAGTTCGTGAAATCCAACAGGGATTGTTGTCGGGGCGCTATTCGCTCAAGGAAGGGGAGCTCAACGACCCTTTACCCGAGAACGACATATCCTTTGGCGTCCTTCAGCTAGGCTACCAATCGTCGTGTCTGTCTCCGTCGTCGCGATTTACCCTTTCCAAGCTGGATCAAAGTTTTCGCGCGATCAAATTGGCTGACAAAGCCGGAGCCGAGTGATGCCCAAACTAACCGTAGACGGAATCGAAGTCGAAGTCCCCGCCGGCGCCACCGTGCTCCAGGCGTGCGAGGCTGCGGGCAAGGAAATCCCGCGTTTCTGCTACCATGAACGCCTGAGCATCGCCGGCAATTGCCGCATGTGCCTGGTCGAGGTGAAGCCCGGGCCGCCCAAGCCGCAGGCGTCGTGCGCGCTGCCCGCCGCCGACA
>CAYMUJ010000269.1:0-1726 GCA_964393565.1 uncultured Stakelama sp.
CGCCTGTTCGACCCTGCCGCCCGCAGCGACCGCCCCCGCCCCTGTCGCCGCCCCGCGCGCCGAGCAGGATGCGTTTGTCGAGGATCTCTCGCGCCGCACCTTTGACTATTTCTGGGAGACGACCAGCGTCGAGACCTGCCTTGCGCCGGATCGCTGGCCGTCAAACCCGTTCTCCAGCATCGCCGCGACGGGCTTTGCGCTGACCGCCTATGGCATCGGGGCCGAGCGCGGTTACGTTACGCGCGCGGCCGCGGCCGAGCGGACGCGCACGTGCATGGAATTCTACTGGAACGCGCCGCAGGGCCCGGCGGTCAGCGGCACCGCGGGGCATAAGGGCTTTTTCTACCATTTCCTGAAGAACGGCGACGGCACGCGGTACCGCAATACCGAGCTGTCGACGGTCGACACCACGCTGCTGCTCGGCGGCGTGCTGTTCGCGCAAAGCTATTTCGACCGCGACGATCCGACCGAAGCGGCGATCCGCGATCTGGCGGAGAAGATCTATGCCCGCGTCGACTGGACCTTCGTCCAGCGCGAGCGCAGCAAAATCCCATCGGCCAACAGCAGCGGCGGCAAGGCGATCGCGATGGGATGGTATCCCGAGCGCGGCCAGGGCGGCGATTTCGGGACGCATGACTGGGTCGGCTATGACGAGGGGATGCTGGTCTATATTCTCGCGCTCGGATCGCCGACGCACCCGGTGGGCAAGGATGCGTGGGACAGCGGCTGGGCAGGCAAGCTCGGCAAGAGCTGGGGGACCTATTACGGGCAGGAGCATCTGCAGTTCGAGCCGCTGTTCGGCCATCAGTACAGCCATGTCTGGGTCGATTTCCGCGGCATCCGGGACGCATTCATGGCCGGCAAGGGCATCGACTATTTCGAGAATAGCCGCCGCGCGACGCTCGCCCAGCGCGCCTATGGCGTGGACAATCCGGGCAAATGGACCGGCTATTCGGGCGATATCTGGGGCTGGACCGCGTCGGACGGTCCGGGCGGCGGGGCCAATGGGCGCGTCGTCAACGGCGTGGCGCGCGCATTTCAGGGCTATGCCGCGCGCGGCGTGAGCAGCGGGCGCGTGGTCGATGACGGCACGGTGGTACCGACAGCGGCGGGCGGATCGGTCGCGTTCGCGCCCGAAATCGCCCTGCCCGCGCTGATGGCGATGCGCGCGCGATATGGCGACAAGCTGTACCAGCGCTATGGCTTCAAGGATGCGTTCAACCCCAGCTATATCTTCACCGATGTCGGCAGCCGCGACGGCGTGGTCGATGCCAGGGATGGCTGGTTCGCGCGCGACTATCTGGGCATCGACCAGGGACCGATCCTGGCGATGCTGGAGAACCACCGCAGCGGCCTGATCTGGAAAACGATGCGCAAGAACCCGCATATCCGGCGCGGGCTGGAGCGCGCGGGCTTCAAGGGCGGGTGGCTGTATGAGGCGAAGCAGTAAATTGTCCGCTTCGTCTCGCCGGTTCACCTAAGCCGTCACCCCCGCGAAAGCCGGGGGTGACGATGAAGAACCTTATTCGTCGCCCATCCGCAGCGCGGCGATGAAGGCTTCCTGCGGGATGCTGACATTGCCGTATTCGCGCATCCGCGCCTTACCCTTTTTCTGCTTTTCCAGTAGCTTGCGCTTGCGCGTTGCGTCGCCGCCATAGCATTTGGCGGTCACGTCCTTACGCATCGCGCTGATCGTTTCGCGCGCGATCACCTTGCCGCCGATCGC
>CAYMUJ010000270.1:0-1683 GCA_964393565.1 uncultured Stakelama sp.
GCCCAGATCTTGCGATCGGCATAGATGATCATGGCGACGGCCAGCATCAGCGGCAGCGCGATCAGCAGGATGCCCGCGATCGTCGCGACGAACCACGCCCATTCGAAGGACATGCCGAGGGATTGGAAGAAAGCGGTCATGCGAACATACCCGTCACCCCAGCGAAAGCTGGGGTCTCAAGAGAATTGAGCGCGCGATTGCGGCACAAGACCCCAGCTTTCGCTGGGGTGACGAATGAGGAGCGCATCATTCCGCCGCCTCCGCAAATTCCTGCCCATGCACCAGCTCCGCCGAGCAGCGCTGCATCGTCGGCGATGCGCGGCAGATGGCGTTGGTGAGGTAGAAGTCGGCGATCGGGTAAGCAACCTCGCCTTCCCCCTTGGCGTCCAGCGCGGGCGGGTTCCAGTCGAAGCTGGCGAGCCCTTCGCTGCCCAGCGCCGGCACTTCGGCGGCCATTGCCGCGCGCAGTTCGCCGAAGCTGTCGAACGGCAGCGTCTTGCCCACCACTTCGGACAGCGCGCGCAGGATCGTCCAGTCCTCACGCGCGTCGCCCGGGGCCGAAACCGCCTTTTCGCTGCGCTGGACCCGGCCTTCCAGGTTGACATAGGTGCCGTGCTTTTCGGCATAGCTCGCGCCCGGCAGGATCACGTCCGCCGCATGGGCGCCCTTGTCGCCATGATGGCCGATATAGACGTTGAAGCTGTTGGCGAAGTTGGAGAAGTCCACCTCGTCCGCGCCGAGGAAGAAAGTCAGCTTCGGCTGTGCCGCGACGATGTCGGCAATGCCGCCCTTCGACGCGAAGCCGAGCATCAGGCCGCCCATGCGGCTCGCCGCCATGTGCAGCACGTTGAAGCCGTTCCAGCCCTCACGGACGAGGTTCAGCTTCTTGGCGAGCGCGAGCGCCGCGCCATGCCCGTTCTTGAGCGCCGCGCCGCCGACGATCACCATCGGGCGCGCCGCGTCCTTGAACGCATCCGCCGCCGCCTGCGGCAGCTTGCCGAGCAGGGACAGGTCGTTGCCGAGCCAGGTCGTCTTGTAGGTCAGGTCGACCTCGGGGCCGATCGCGAACACCTTCGCGCCGCGCTTGATCGCCTTGCGCACGCGGGTGTTCACCAGCGGCGCTTCCCAGCGCAGGTTGGTGCCGACCAGCAGGATCACGTCCGCCGTCTCGACGCCCGCAATGGTGGTGTTGAAATTCACGGCGCTCAGCGACGACGTGTCATACGCCATGCCGGTCTGACGCCCTTCGAGCAGGGTCGAGCCGAACGACTGGACCAGCTTCTTGGCGGCGAAGATCGTCTCGCAATCGAGCAGGTCGCCATGGATCGCGGCAACCTTGTCCCCCGCGCCCTTGGCCGCGACGGCGATGGCGGCGAACGCCTCGTCCCAGGTCGCTTCGACCAGTCTGCCGTCCTTGCGGACATAGGGCTTGTCGAGCCGGCGGAAGCTGAGGCCGTCGACATGGTGGCGCGTCTTGTCGTGCGCCCATTCCTCGTTCACGTCTTCGTTGATGCGCGGCAGGACACGCAGCACGCCGCGACCGCGGCTGTCGATGCGGATATTGGTGCCGACCGCGTCCATCACGTCGATCGCCAGCGTCTTGCGCAGCTCCCACGGGCGCGCCTCGAACGCATAGGGCTTCGACGTCAGCGCACCGACCGGGCACAGGTCGACGACATTGCC
>CAYMUJ010000271.1:0-1678 GCA_964393565.1 uncultured Stakelama sp.
CGGGCTATGTGCTCAATGACGAGACGGCGGAAGTGCTGGTCGGGCAGGCGCTCAATCAGGCGCGCGCCGGGGCGGACGTGATCGCGCCGAGCGACATGATGGACGGGCGCGTCGGCCTGATCCGCGCGGCGCTGGAGGACGAAGGCTTCGTCAACGTCCAGATCATGGCCTATGCCGCCAAATATGCCTCGGCCTTCTATGGCCCATTCCGCGATGCGGTGGGATCACGCGGGCTGCTGAAGGGCGACAAGAAGACCTATCAGATGGACCCGGCCAATGCCGAGGAGGCGCTGCGCGAAGTGGCGCTCGACCTCGACGAGGGGGCGGACAGCGTGATGGTCAAGCCGGGGCTGCCCTATCTGGATATCGTCCGCCGGGTGAAGGAGCGGTTCGAGGTGCCGGTGTTCGCCTATCAGGTGAGCGGCGAATATGCGATGATCGAGGCGGCGGCAGCGGTGGGGGCGGGCGACCGCGATGCGCTGGTGCTGGAAACGCTGATGGCGTTCAAGCGCGCCGGGTGCAGCGGGGTGCTGACCTATCATGCGCTCCACGCCGCGCGGTTGATGGGTGGATGATCGAAACCGAGCGGTTATTGCTCCGCCCGCCGGTCGAAGCCGATCACACGGCGCTCTATGCGATGTGGGCCGACCCGGTGGTTATGGCCGATCTGGGACCGGTCAAGGACGCTGCGGCGAGCGCGGCGACGCTGGCGCGGCATGATGGCTATCGCGCCGATAGCCTCGGCTTCTTGAGCGTCCTGCGTAAGGAGGATGGCGCGGTGCTGGGCTTTTGCGGACTCAAGCGCGGCGATCCGCCCAACCCGATCGCAGGGCAGGTCGAGGCGGGGTGGATGATCGGCCAAGCCTATTGGCGGCGCGGCTATGCGCTGGAGGCGATGCGCGCGGTGCTCGACTGGGGCTGGGCCAATCTCGACGTGCCGCACATCGTGGCGATCACTGCGGCGCGCAACGCCGCCAGCCGGGCGATGATGGAGCGGCTGGGCATGGCCTATGTCGACGGCGGCGATTTCGATCATCACGCCTTTGTGGCGGATGACCCCTTGCGCCGCATCGTCACCTACCGCATCACGCGGCCACGTAAAGCGTAAGCCGGAAGGGGAGGCGATGAGCGCCGAAGCAGTCGCCGAACCACAGCCGGGTGCGCCCGGATGGCTGAAGGGCGTGAGCGGCCCGCTGTTCGTCATCACCATCCTGCTCGGCAGCTTCCTGCTGTTCCTGGTCCAGCCGATGATCGCGCGGATGGCGCTGCCGCGGCTGGGTGGTGCGCCGGCCGTGTGGAACAGCGCGATGCTGATCTATCAGGCGTTGCTGCTGGGCGGCTATGCCTATGCCCATTGGCTGGGCCGGGTGCCGGTGCGGCGGCAGGCGATGATCCATCTGGGCGTGCTGGCGGTGGCGGCCTTGTGGCTGCCGATCGGGCTGATGGCGATGCAGATGCCCGCGGATGCCGAGCCGGCGGTGTGGGTGCCGTGGCTGCTCGCCGCGTCGATCGGGCCGTTGTTTTTCGCGATTTCGGCGCAGGCGCCGTTGCTGCAGCGCTGGTTCGCGTCGGCGTCGGGCGGGCGTGATCCCTATGCGCTCTATGCCGCGTCGAATGTCGGCAGCTTTGGCGGGCTGATCGCCTATCCGCTGCTGGTCGAGCCGGGCATGGCGCTGCA
>CAYMUJ010000272.1:0-1672 GCA_964393565.1 uncultured Stakelama sp.
AAGGCGCTGCGCAAGCTCAAGCACCCGAGCCGCAGCCGCAAGATGCGCAGCTTCCTCGACCAATAAGGTCGGAAGACCGGCACCAGAATCAGGGCCGCCTGACCGGGCGGCCCTTTTCTTGTCACCATCACGCTTGCGCTTCCGCGATTCGCCGCTAGCCTCGGGTCCACAATAGAAAAGGACCGGGCATGCGGCATATCGCAGTGATCGGATCGGGGCCGGCGGGCTATTACACCGCAGAGGCCTGTCAGAAACAGTTCGGAGAGGATGTCCGCGTCGACATCATCGACCGGTTGCCCGTCCCCTTCGGCCTGATCCGCAGCGGCGTCGCCCCCGATCATCAGGCAATCAAGACCGTCTCGCGCCGCTACGAGGCCGTCGCGATCACCGAAAATGTCCGATTCGTCGGCAATGTCACCGTCGGCAAGGACGTGACGATCCCCGAACTGATGCAGCTCTACGACGCGGTGGTGCTGGCAACCGGGGCACCGTTCGATCGCCCGCTCGAAATTCCCGGCGCCGACCTGCCCGGAGTCACCGGATCGGCGGCGTTCGTCGGCTGGTATAATGGCCATCCCGACCATGCCGCGCTCAACCCGCCGATGGGCGGCCCCGGCGCAGTCGTGATCGGCAACGGCAATGTCGCGCTCGACGTCGCACGCATCCTGGCCAAGACGCGCGGCGAGTTCGCCGGGTCGGACATCGTGTCGCCCGCGCTCAACGCCCTGACCAGCTCGTCGATCGACACCATCACCCTGCTCGGCCGCCGCGGTCCGCACCAGATCGCGATGACGCCAAAGGAACTGGGCGAGCTGGCCAACCTGACCCGCGCCGCTCCAGTGGTCGATCCTGCGGACTTCCCGCCCGACATCGACGACGCGCTGCTCGAACCGGGCCTGCGCAAATCGGTCGGGCATCTACGCAGATATGCCGCCGCCAGCGTCGACAAGCCGGTCCACATCATCTTCGATTTCTTCGCGATGCCGCTGCGGATCGAGGGTGATGGCCGCGCCGAGCGCATCATTGTCGAACGCACCCGCCTCGACGAACGCGGCGCAGCGGTCGGCACGGGCGAAACCTATGCGATTCCGGCCAGTCTGATCATCTCCTGCATCGGCTACCGCACCCCGAAGATCGAAGGCGTGCCCTATGACGACCGCGCCGGGCGCTTCGCCAATGACGAGGGGCGCATCCTGCCGGGACTCTACGCGGTCGGCTGGGCCCGGCGCGGCCCGACCGGCACGATCGGCGCCAACCGGCCGGATGGATTCGCGATTGCCGAAAAGATCGCTGAGGATCTGCCGAACACGACCGGCAAGACGGGCCGCCCCGGCCTCGACGCCCTGCTCGCCGCCCGCTCGGTCGATGTCGTCACCTTCCGCGACTGGCAAAAGATCGACGCCGCCGAAATCGCCGGAGCGCGCAGCGATTCGCCGCGTGAAAAGTTCACCAGCGTGGCCGACATGCTTGACGCACGCGGCGGCTAAAAAAGCGCGCGGAGCGCTTGCAAGGCGGGATATCGGCGGTTATAGGCGCGCCTCCAAGCGACGCGGTCTGCCCACCCGGGGCCTTCGACAAGGACTTCGCCGCTCAGTCGGGGAATAGCTCAGCCTGGTAGAGCACTGCCTTCGGGAGGCAGGGGCCGGAGGTTCGAATCCTCTTTCCCCGACCA
>CAYMUJ010000273.1:0-1648 GCA_964393565.1 uncultured Stakelama sp.
CTGGCGAAGCTGACCATGACCGAGCTGATGAAGCAGCGCGGCGTGGTGGTGAAGGCGATCGAGGCGGCGGAGACGGCGTGGATGGAGGCGCAGGAGGCGCTGGAGGCATTGGCGGCTTGAGTTTCCACCGCTCATGCTGAGCCTGTCGAAGCATCGTCGTTCATCTGCCGGACGAAGAAAGTACGGCCCTTCGACAAGCTCAGGGCGAGCGGGGTAAGGAGGGCTGATGCCGATCGCCGTTGTTCACCACCCGCTCTATGTCGCGCCCGCTCCGGCGCGCAGCCAGTATCAGTGGAACAAGAACGGGCTGGTCCGCGACCTGCTGCGCGACCTGGGCGATGCGCTGGAGTGGTATGAGCCCGAGCCGATGCCGCGCGAGTGGATCGAGGCGGTGCACGATCCCGATTATGTTGCCGAGGTGATCGAGACGCGAGTGCCGCGCGAGAAGGAGCGGCGGATCGGCTTTCCGATCACGCCGGAAGTGGCGGCACGGGCGCTGGCGGTGCCGGGTGGGACTTATGCCGCGGCGAAGATCGCGCAGCGTGTTGGCTTTGCCGCCAATACCGCCGGGGGTAGCCACCATGCGTTGCACGCGACCGGCGCGGGCTTTTGCGTGTTCAACGACCTTGCCATCGCCGCGCACAGGCTGGCGGAGGAGGGCGAGCGGGTGCTGATCGTCGATTGCGATGTGCATCAGGGCGACGGCACCGCGGCGCTGACGGCAGGGCGCACCGATATCGCGACCTATTCGATCCATGCCGAGAAGAATTTCCCGGTGCGGAAAGCCCGTTCGACGCTGGACGTCGCGCTCCCCGACGGTGTGGATGATGCCGGCTATATGAAGGCGCTGAGCGCCAGCCTGCCGGGGCTGGTCGATGCGTTCGAGCCGACGATCCTGCTGTATCAGGCCGGGGTCGATCCGTGGGAGGGCGACCGGCTGGGGCGGCTGGGGCTGACCCGCGAGGGGCTGGTGGTGCGCGACCGCTGGATCGCGGGGCTGGCGCGGCGGCAGGAGCTGCCGATCGCGAGCGCGCTGGGCGGCGGATATGGGCTGGACGCTATGGAGGTGTCGGCGCGGCATGTCGCGTCGATCCTGGCGCTGGGCGCGGTGCTGAAGGAGCGGCCGTAAAAGAACCGATTGCAAGTGCGCGCCATCGCTATACCTTGATGCCACCAACGCCCCGGTCACGAAGGGCGAGGATGCGGTTGCAGGAGAAGGCCGAATGGCGACTGCCGTGCATGAGGTGACCCCGGAGGAATCCTCCGCCAATCCGCCGCCCGAAGCGGTGGTCGTTCGGTTCGCCGGAGATAGCGGCGACGGGATGCAGCTGACTGGCGGGCAGTTTACCCTGTCGACCGCGCTGGCGGGCAATGATCTTGCCACCTTCCCCGATTTTCCCGCCGAGATCCGCGCGCCGCAGGGGACGTTGTTCGGGGTCTCCGCCTTCCAGATCAATTTCGGGTCGGCGGCGATCGAGACGGCGGGCGACGCGCCGGATGTGCTGGTCGCGATGAACCCGGCGGCGCTCAAGACCAATGTCGGCGATCTGAAGCCCGGCGGGCTGATCATCGCGGACGAGGGCGAGTTCAACAAGCGCAACCTCGACAAGGCGAAATATGCGGAGAACCCGCTGGAGGACGGCAGCCT
>CAYMUJ010000274.1:0-1639 GCA_964393565.1 uncultured Stakelama sp.
CTCCTTACAGAGAGCACGCGCGGCGTTGGGACCGCGTGGCCCGCCGGCGGCCCTAGCGATGGGGGGCAGTAAGTCAAGCGAATCAAGGTAACCGATGATACTGTTCGCCGGTTTGGCCAGGCGATCTGGACTTCCCACGCTTGGAGCCTAATCTGCTGCATTCAGGGGGATTTCATGGACGAATTTCGGGATCCGACGAACATCGGAAAGGCGGCGCGAATCGTGCTGATTTGCTGGCTTGTAGCGTCGGCAATCTATTGCGGGGCGGCGATCTACTCGATCGTGCGGATTTCCGCCTATCAAAGCGGGTCGTCCTCGGCGCTTGCGGATCTGGAGATGGTCGATCGTGTGTCGATGATCTCGGGCGGTATCTATTTCCTTGCCTATCTTGCCTGTGTTGTAGTGATTGGACGCTGGATCTACCGCGTGAACAAGAATGCGTGGCAAATCAGCGACGCCATGACCGTGTCGCCGGGATGGAGCGTCGGCGCATTCTTCGTACCGATTCTAAATCTGTTCCGCCCGTTCAGCGGCGTGCGCGAAACGTGGCAGGCCAGCCACGCACCCGCCGATGCGAGCGATGTGCCGGTCCCCGCCATCATGCGCCTGTGGTGGGCGGGCTGGCTGATCGCTGGCATATTCGGTCAGCTATCGTTTCGCCTCGGCATGCGCGCAGATACGCTTGAGGATTTCGTCGAAGTCGCGTGGGTGGATATTGCGGGCACCCCGTTCGACTTTATCGCGGGGCTCGCGCTGCTCTGGGTCATTCGTCGTCTGACCGAAACGCAGAGCCATTTGCGCGATCATGAGGTCTTCGAATAATCGGCAGTTAACCATAATGGCTTAAGGAGGGCCGCATGGTCATGCGTATCCTCCTGACCCTGTCGTTGCCATTGTTCCTCGCCGGATGCCTGTTCGGCGGCGGCGAGGATCGCGCGCCGCCGCGTGCGCCGTTGCGGCCCGATCCGCGCGGGCCGGTGACGCTCGACCTGCCGACCAGCCGTGAGACGCAGATATGCTATGCCGATCTGTCGCGCGCGCGGGTGCGGTTCAGCCCGCTGCCCGACCGCGATTATGGCGGCGGATGCAAGGTGATCGGCGCGGTGCAGCTGATCGATGTCGGGATTCCCGTGTCGGGGCTGAAGGCGATGCGCTGCCCGCTGGCGCGGACCTTCGTCGCATGGATGCGCCACGCCGCCGTGCCTGCCGCACGCGAAATTCTGGGCGGCGAGCTGGTGCGGGTCGAAACCTATGGCAGCTATGCCTGTCGCGGCATCGTCGGCGGCAGCGCGGCGTCGGCGGGGCGGGTGTCGGAACACGGGCTGGGCAATGCGGTCGATGTCTCCGCGTTCGTGCTGGCCGACGGGCGGAAAATCTCGGTGCTGGGCGACTGGAGCGGCGGGACGGCGGAGGAGCGCGCATTCCTGCGCGTGGTCCACAAATCGGCCTGCCGGCGTTTCACCACGGTGCTGGGACCGGACTATAACAGCGCGCACGCAAACCATTTCCATTTCGACATGGGCGGCAAGGCGTTCTGCCGCTGACACGCGCCACTTTGCGCCGGAGACGAAACCCGCTAATCCAGCGTCAATGACAGACAAGAAAGTGCCGTCGCGCGTCTTTGCCCGCGCGAGCCAGG
>CAYMUJ010000275.1:0-1636 GCA_964393565.1 uncultured Stakelama sp.
CAGGCGCATGATCGTCATCGCCTGTTCGCTGCCCGACTGCGGCACGGTTTCGCCGGTGCGGTCGATGATCTTGTCGAAGATGCGCGCCACGCCTTCGGGGGTGCGCTCGCCTTCGGGGAGCGCCGCGCCCTGGGTCATGGTCACATAAGCCGCGTGGAACGCGCCAGCGCCCGCGCCGATGATCATGTTGGTCGGCGCGTCTTCAGAGACCAGATAGAGCGCGGCGGGAACCACGTTCTCGGGCTTGAACTGGGCAAAGGCTTCGGGCGGGAAGATGTCTTCGGTCATGCGCGTGCCGGCGACGGGGGCCAGCGTGTTGACCTTGATGTTGTTCTTTGCGCCTTCGAGATACAGCGTCTTGGTGAGGCCGGCGAGGCCGAGCTTGGCCGCGCCATAATTGGCCTGGCCGAAATTGCCGTACAGGCCGGTCGACGAGGCGGTCATCAGGATGCGGCCGTAATTCTGCTCGCGCATCGTTTCCCACACCGCCTTGGTGCAATAGCCCGAACCGACGAGGTGGACCTTCACGACGAGGTCGAAATCGGCGGGCTCCATCTTGGCGAAGCTCTTGTCGCGCAGGATGCCGGCATTGTTGATGAGCACGTGCACGCCGCCCCAGGCTTCCTTGGCCTTGGCGACCATTTCCACCATCTGCTCGTATTCGGTGACCGATCCGCCATTGGCCATGGCTTCGCCGCCCGCAGCCTTGATCTCCTCGACGACCTTCTCGGCCGCGTCCGAGGTGCCGGTGCCGTCGCGCGCACCGCCCAGATCGTTGACGACAACCTTCGCGCCGCGCGCGGCAAGCTCGAGCGCATAGGCGCGGCCGAGGCCGCCGCCTGCACCGGTGACGATGGCAACGCGGTCCTTGAAACTGATGGTCATGGCAAGCATCCCTCTCTTGAATGCGCGGCATTGCCACGCGGAATGGCGCGGGTTTTAGCCATGTTGAAGCGCTTGGCAAGCGCCAAGCCATGGGCGTCCAACTTTACGCGTCCGTCAAGCAGGGCTGACGCTACGGCGATCAGGCCAGTTCGCTGTCCAGCGCATAGCCGGCAGAGCGCACGGTGCGGATGATATCGGGCTGGCCATTGGCGTTGAGCGCCTTGCGCAGCCGCCGGATATGCACGTCGACGGTGCGAATCTCGATATCGCTGTCATGGCCCCAGACGCTGTCGAGCAGCCGCTCGCGCGAGAACACCCAGCCGGGATGCTCGAGGAAATGGCGCAGCAGGCGGAACTCGGTGGGGCCGAGCGGAATGGTCTGCCCGGCGCGCTTCACCTTGTAGCCCACCGTGTCCATCTCGATATCGGCAAAGCTCAGCGCCTCGCCCGCCAGCGCCGGGCGCACGCGGCGCAGCACCGCGTTCACGCGCGCAATCAGCTCGCGGGGGGAGAAGGGCTTCGTGACATAATCGTCCGCGCCGATGTCCAGCCCGCGCACCCGGTCTTCCTCTTCGCCGCGCGCCGACATCATGATGATCGGGATGTTCGAGGTGTCGTTGTCGCGGCGCAGGCGGCGGCAGACCTCGATGCCCGACAGATTCTCGATCATCCAGTCGAGCAGCACGATATCGGGCCGTTCCTCGCGCGCGATCAGCATCGCTTCCTCGCCATCGGCGGTCTGGCTGACGCG
>CAYMUJ010000276.1:0-1634 GCA_964393565.1 uncultured Stakelama sp.
GGCGCGGCCTACGAATATCTGATCAAATATTTCGCGGACTCGGCGGGCAAGAAGGCAGGCGAGTTTTACACCCCTGCCGATGTCGTGCGCACCATGGTCGAGATCGTCGATCCGCAACCCGGCATGAGCGTTTACGATCCCACCGTCGGTTCCGGCGGCATGCTGATCCAGTCGCGCGATTACGTCCGCGACAATGGCGGCGACCCCAACAACCTGACGCTAGCGGGCCAGGAATCACAAGGCACCACATGGTCGATCTGCAAGATGAACATGATCCTTCACGATATCCAATCCGCGAAGATCGAGCAGGAAGATACGCTGACCAAGCCGCAGCACCGCGATGATAACGGCGAACTGACCCGGTTTGACCGTGTGCTGGCCAACCCGCCGTTCAGCCAGAACTACAGCGCCAAGGAGATGGAGTTCAAAGGCCGCTTTGCCAAATGGATGCCGGAAAAGGGCAAAAAGGCTGACCTGATGTTCGTCCAGCATATGCTGGCGGTTCTGAAATCCAATGGCCGCATGGCGACAGTCATGCCTCATGGCGTGCTGTTTCGCGGTGGCGAGGAAAAGGACGCGCGCGAGCATTTCATCACGCAGGGCTGGCTGGATGCTGTTATCGGCCTGCCCTCCAGCCTGTTTTACGGCACTGGCATTCCGGCCTGCATTCTGGTCATGAACAAGGAAAACGCGGAAGCCCGCGAGGACGTGCTGTTCATAAACGCTGACCGTGAATTCCGCGAGGGCAAGGCGCAGAATTTCCTGCGGCCCGAGGATATGGCCAAGATCGTCGATGTGTATCGGCGGCGCGAGGATGTGCCAGGCTATGCCCGCGTGGTCCCGATCAAGGAAATCGAGGCCGAGGGGTATAACTGCAACATCCGCCGCTATGTCGATAATGCCCCGCCGCCAGAGCCGCAGGATGTGCGCGCGCATATCCATGGTGGGGTACCCGTCGCCGAAGTGGACGCGCTGGAGCACCACTGGAGCAACTACCCTGGTTTGCGCGAAGCCTGCTTCACCCCGCGTCCTGGCGATACCGCCTATTGCGATTTCGCCCCCGCCATCACCAACCGGCGCGACATTGCCGAACTTGTGAAGGCGCACCCCGGCGTGATCGCGACGCATCAGGCGTTCATGACCCGGTTGTCGGATTGGTGGAACACCATCCAGCCGCAGATGGAGATGATCGCGCGTGGCAACGGGCAGGCAGACAATGTCTATGCCCTGCGGCGCGGTCTGATGGCGGATATCTCGCAGGCCTTCGCCGATCAGACGCTGCTCAACCCGTTTCAGATACGTGGCGGGCTCGCGCGTTACGTCGATAGCTTGAAGATCGATCTGAAATCCATTGCGGCCAGCGGCTGGGGGGCGGAACTGATCCCCGATGACGAAATCCTGCAAAGCGAATTTCCCGAGCTGATCGAGGAACTGGCGAGCAAGCGCGCGCGGATCGATGAGTTGCAGGCTGCCTTCGCTGCCGCCGATGAGGAAGGCTATGAGGACGAGGACGAAAGCGGTGTCCTGCCATCGGTCTTGTTGTCGTCGCTAAAGGCCGAGCAAACCGCATTGAACGGCCAGATGAAGCATCTGGTCAAGGAAGCCAAAGCGGTGCTGACCACGATCAAGGCGGA
>CAYMUJ010000277.1:0-1618 GCA_964393565.1 uncultured Stakelama sp.
TGATCCGGTCGCGATCGGACGAGACGAAGTTCCACCACACATGGCGCGGCGTGCTGAACGCCTCGCCCCCGCACAGCATCACGCGGCCGCCATCGCGTGAGGTGAGGCGGGCGGCAACGCCGGGGCGCAGGACGTAGAGCGTCTGCGGTTCGAGTTCGACCCCGTCGAGGCTCGCCTGCCCCAGCGCGAGATAGACCGCACGCTCGTCCGCTTCTGCATCGATCGGCACGCTCGCGCGGGGATCGAGCAGGATGTCGGCATAGATCGTCCCGGCATAAATGGTGGTCGGTGCGGTCTGGCCCCAAAGCGATCCCATGATGATCCGCGCCTTGGCCCCGCCGCTGTCGATCACGGGCAGATCGGCCCTGGCGACATGTTCGAAGGCGGGGTCCATCTCCTCGAACCGCTCGGGCAAGGCGAGCCAGGTCTGGATGCCCGACAGCTCCGGCCCGGCGGCGCGTTCGGTTGCGGGGGAGCGCTCCGAATGGACGATGCCGTTGCCCGCGGTCATCAGATTGACCGCCCCCGGCTCGATCGTCGCGAAGGTGCCCAGGCTGTCGCGATGGTCGATCGCACCGGCGAAGAGATAGGTGACGGTGGCGAGGTTGATGTGCGGGTGCGGGCGCACATCGATGCCCGTCCCGACCTCAAGATGCGCCGGTCCCATCTGGTCGAAGAAGATGAACGGCCCGACCATGGTGCGCGGGCGCGAGGGGAGGGTGCGGTGCACCTTGAACCCGCCCAGATCGTGGCTGGTCGGGTGAAGCGTGTGGATGAACAGGTCCTGTGTCATCGGCATGCCTCCTGCAACGCCAGCATCGCGCCGAGATCTTCGGGGAAATAGGGTTCGTCATGCGCGGCGAGTTCTTCGCGCGTGAACCAGCGCCATTCGCGCATCACGCGCTGTTCGAGCGCGGTGTGCGCGCCGCAGTCGATCTCGGTGACATCGGTGACGACGGCGAAATAGCGTTCGTCGGCGCTGACCGGGTCGCCCTCGATCGTCACGAACTCGACCTCGCGCCGCGCCACTTCCGGCCCGCAGTCGAGATCGAGGCCGGTTTCCTCCCGCAATTCGCGGCGGGCGGCATCGGCATAGCTTTCGCCGGGGTCGAGCGCGCCGCCGGGCGTGCACCAGAAGGGCGGGCGATCGTCGGGGGTGAAGCGGAACAGCAGCACGCGGCCCGCGCGATCGGTCAACAGGATGCGGGCGGCCGGGCGGGGCCGCCGCGCGCTCACGCCTCCCCCGGCGCGCTCGCGCGGATCGCCATCGCATGGACGCGATCGGTCATCAGGTCGCCGAGCGCGCGGTTGACCAGCCGCTGGCGGTCGAGCCGCGACTTGCCGGTGAAGGCCGCGCTTTCGATCACCACGGTGAAGTGCGATTCGCCGCTGCCATCGTCGCCCATATGGCCGCGATGGCTGGCGCTGTCGTTGATCACTTCCAGCTTTGAGGGTGCAAGCGCGCCGGTCAGGCGGGCGGTGATTTCGGCGGCGACGGGGCCGGTAGCGGTGTCGGTCATCGCGCCTATATAGGCGGTTTTTTCCCCGGAGTCAGAGTGTCCCGCGAAGCCCCCAAAGATCGCCCCAAGGCCCGTTTCCATGGCCGCGTCGAGGCGCC
>CAYMUJ010000278.1:0-1618 GCA_964393565.1 uncultured Stakelama sp.
GTCGCGATGCCGCCCAGCGGGCCGAGCGAGGTGATCGTGATCGTCCCGCCCTGCAGCTCTTCCGACTTGATCTTGCCGGTGCGCGCCGCTTCGGCCAGGCGGCCGATCTCGCTCGCCAGCTGCCACACATTCATGTCCTGCGCGTCGCGGATGACGGGGACGGTGAGACCCGCATCGGTCTGCGTCGCCATGCCCATATGGACGCGACCGTAGCGTGTCACCACGCCGCCCTCATCGTCATAGCGCGCGTTGAGCATCGGGAAGTCAGGCAAGGTGCGACAGATCGCGACGATCAGGAACGGCAGCATCGTCAGCTTGGGCCGCGATCCGCGATTGGCGTTCAGGTCCGCGCGCATCGCTTCCAGCGCGGTCACGTCGATCTCGTCGACATAGGTGAAGTGCGGGATCGCGCGCTTCGCCGCCGCCATATTTTCGGCGATGCGGCGGCGCATCCCGATCACCTTGACCACCTCATCCTCCCGCGCGCGGCTGGCATGTGGCGCGTGATAGCCTTGTCCGTTGCCATAGCGCAGATAGGCGTCGAGATCGGAATGGCGGATATGCTGACCGTCATGCTTCACATCGGCCAGGTCGATGCCCAGCTCCCTGGCGCGCGCGCGCACGGCGGGGGAGGCGAGGACGTGCTTCGTAGCAGGGGCCTGCTCCTCCGCTCCGTTTGTGATGAGCTTGTCGAGGGGCCGCACGACCTCATCGGTCGGGGCAGGTGCTTCGACTGGCTCAGCACGATCGGGGTCGGGGGTCTCAACCACTTCCGGCACCCCCGGCGTTTCCGCCCCGATCTGCTCCTCGACCGCCTCGGCCACCGGAGCCTCCTCCGCCACCACCTCTTCGGTCTCCACCACCATCAGCGCGGCGCCGATCGCGACCTGATCACCGACCTCACCGGCCAGTTCGACCACCACGCCCGATACTGGTGATTCCATCTCGACGGTCGCCTTGTCGGTCATCATGTCGGCGACCTGCTGATCCTCCTCGATCCGGTCGCCCAGCTTGACGTGCCAGGCGACGATCTCGGCCTCGGCGATGCCTTCGCCAATGTCCGGAAGACGAAAGGTGAAACGAGCCATGCGGATCAGTCCTTCAGGATTTTCTTGAGCGCCTGTCCGATACGGACCGGCCCGGGGAAATAGGCCCATTCAAGGCTATGGGGATAGGGCGTGTCAAAGCCGGTGACGCGCTCGATCGGCGCCTCGAGATGGTAGAAGCACCGTTCCTGCACCAAGGCCGACAGCTCCGCGCCGAACCCGCTGGTTCGCGTTGCTTCGTGCACGATCATGCAGCGTCCGGTCTTCTTCACCGACTCCTCGATCGTATCGATGTCGAGCGGCACCAGCGTGCGCAGGTCGATGATTTCGGCATCGACCCCCAGTTCCTCGACCGTGGCTGCCGCGACATGCACCATTGTGCCATAGGCCAGGATCGTCAGCGCACTGCCCGGCCGCACGATCGCCGCCTTGCCCAGTTCGATCCGGTAATAGCCCTCGGGCACCGCGCCGCCGGGATGCTTCGACCAGTTTTCGGCCGGGCGGTCCCAATGGCCGTTGAACGGGCCGTTATAGATGCGCTTGGGCTCGAAGAAGATGACCGGGTCATTGTC
>CAYMUJ010000279.1:0-1579 GCA_964393565.1 uncultured Stakelama sp.
CCGGTGAACATCAAGCCTACCGCCGAAAAGCTGCATGCGTGGATGCACGAAGAGAATGTGGTGGCGATCGCCGCGGTGCAGAAGGGCCTGATCTACCGCACCGACAACAGCTACATCGTCGACGCCGCAGCCATGTTCCCCGACGAAATGAGCGCGGTCATCATCATGGATCCCGATGAGGAAAAGACTCTGCAGATGATCCGTGATCTCGCCAAGCGTGGCGTGATCGCGATCCGCTTCTTTCCGATCGACCAGGTCGACAAGATCGCCTGGTTCCAGTCCGAACGCGCGATGGCAGTGTGGGAACTGGCGAATGAACTTGGCCTGATCGTCGACTGCGAAGCACCCGCCCTCAATCAGGCTGCCATGCTGCCGCTGATCGCCAAGATGGCCAGCCGCTTCCCTTCTATAAAGGTTGTGCTCGATCACATCTTCCTGCCCCGCCTGACCGATCCGGACTATGGCATCGGCAGCCATTACGACTGCATCCGTGATCTCGACAACGTCTCGGTCAAGTGGACCTCGCTCAACATGGATGTGTGCTTCGTGCGCGGAGCGGAACCGGAAAAGGTGCTGCGCCGGGCGGTGGACTATTTCGGTGCCGACAAGGTGATGTGGGGTTCCGACATCGGCACCTCGTCGGGCACCTACAAGGAAATGGTTCAGCGTGCGATCGCGTCGACCGCGCTGCTGACCGAAGATGAGCGCCGCAAGGTCCTGCATGACACCGGGCGCCGGATCTTCACGAACTGGCAGGGTGACTGACCCCTCGGCCCGGTCGTCCCGGGCCGGGAACTACAGCATTGAAATCAGGAAGGAAACCATTGATGGCAAAGCCATTCGCCTCCTCCACCGACCTTGCCCCCAAGACCGAAACCCTCGAAGTCCTGGCCGATGGCGTTTATGCACTGACCGCCGAGGGCGATCCCAATGTGGGCGCGATCGAGGGCGAGGATTTCCTGGTCTGCATCGAAGCCCGCGCCACTCCGGCGGCGGCGCGCGACTGGCTGGTGCGCCTGCGCGAGCACACCGACAAGCCGATCAAATATCTGATCCTGACGCACTACCACGCGGTGCGGGTGCTTGGCGCCAGCGCCTTCGAGGCCGAGCACATCATTGCCAGCGAAACCACCCGCGAGCTGATCGAGGAGCGCGGCAAGGAGGACTGGGACAGCGAATACGGCCGCATGCCGCGCCTGTTCAAGAACCCCGAGGAAATCCCCGGCCTGACCTGGCCGACCGAGACCTTCGCCACCGAACACCGCATCGAGCTGGGTGGCGACCGGGGCGCGCTTGAGCTGAAGTTCTGCGGCCGCGGGCATACTGCAGGCGATATCGTGGTGTGGCACGACAAGTCGAAAACGCTGTTTGCCGGCGATCTGGTTGAAGCCGAAGCAGCGCTCTACACCGGCGATGCGTTCCACTTCGACTGGTCTTCGGGCACGCTCGATGCGGTCAAGGCCTATCGCAGCGAAAACCTGATCGGCGGGCGCGGCACGATCGCGCGCGGCGTTGCCGCAACCGATGCGGCGGTGGAACAGACCCGCGAATTCCTCAAGGTCATGATCGACCGGGTGGG
>CAYMUJ010000280.1:0-1556 GCA_964393565.1 uncultured Stakelama sp.
GGGCAAGGTCGGCCGCATCCGGCTCAACCGGCCTAAGGCGATCCACGCGCTCAACACCGGCATGTGCTGCGCGATCCTCGACGCACTGACCGCGTGGCGCAGCGATACGGCGGTCGAAGCGGTGATGATCGACCATGCCGAGGGCAGGGGTTTCTGCGCGGGCGGCGACATCCGCATGCTCGCCACCAGCGGCGCGGACGATGGCGCGGCGGCGCGCGACTTCTTTCGCGTCGAATATCAGATGAACCACGCGCTGTTCACCTTCGTGAAGCCGATCGTCGCCTTCATGGACGGCATCACGATGGGCGGCGGCGTCGGCCTCAGCCAGCCCGCGCGGTTCCGGGTTGCGACGGAGAATACCAAGTTCGCGATGCCGGAAACGGGCATCGGCCTCTTCCCCGATGTCGGTGGCGGCTGGTACCTCTCGCGCTTGCCGGGTCGCGTCGGCCAGTATCTCGCCGTCACCGGCCACCGGCTCGACGGCGCGGAGTGTGTCGCGCTGGGCCTTGCCACCCACTATCTGGCGGCCGAGCGGCTCGACGATGCCAAGGCGCGCATCCTCGCCGATCCGCAGGCGATTGCGGCGGTGCTGACCGATCTCGCCACGCCCACGCCCGATGCCGCCATCCTCGCGCACCGCGCGGCCATCGATCGCCTGTTCGCCAGCGACCGGCTGGAAGACATCATCGCCGCGCTGGAGGCCGATCCGGGCGACTGGGCGATGCAGCAGCGCGCCGACATCGCCGGCAAATCGCCGCAGTCGATGAAGGTCAGCCTCAAGCTGCTGCGCGACGGCGCGAGCATGCCGACCTTCGAGGATGAGATGCGGCAGGAATATGCGGTCGCCACGCGCGTCGTGCAGCGCCACGACTTCATCGAAGGCGTCCGCGCGCTGATCATCGACAAGGACAACCACCCGCGCTGGGACCCCGCGACGCCGGACGGGGTGAGCGACCATCTGATCGACCAGATCTTCGCCCCGCTGCCCGACGATGCGGCATGGAGCCCGGCATGATTGGGGCTTTCCTACAACCACACGTTCGTGGCAGAACATTGTGCGAACGCACTCGGATTGGCGGGCGCACCCCATCGCCGTCGATCGAACCCAATCGTCTGACCCGCCAACCATCGGCGACAGTGTAAAGCCAGTGTAAACTTCTGGAGCGTTTCGTGAGCAATTACAACACCATCCTCGTCGAACAGCGTGGCGCCGTCACGCTGGTGACGCTCAACCGCCCGCAGGCGCTCAACGCGCTCAACAGCGAAATCCTGTCCGAACTGCTCGCCGCGATGGCCGCGTTCGACGCCGACCCGTCACAGGGCTGCGCCGTCCTCACCGGCAGCGAAAAGGCGTTCGCAGCGGGCGCGGACATCAAGGAGATGCAGGCGCAGGGTTTCGCCGACATGTACGGCCATGATTTCTTCGCCGGCTGGGACCAGTTCACCCGCACGCGCAAGCCGATCATCGCCGCCGTCTCCGGCTTCGCGCTGGGCGGCGGGTGTGAGCTGGCGATGATGTGCGACTTCATCCTGGCCGCCGACACCGCCAAGTTCGG
>CAYMUJ010000281.1:0-1556 GCA_964393565.1 uncultured Stakelama sp.
CGTCCGATAGGGCTTGGTCTCGCAAGCGGACGGGCTGCAGACGACCCCATTGCTGACAAAGCTTAGTTTCACCAATCGCAGAGACGGCACCACGAATACGACCAAACGAAAAGCGCAAAGATCGCCGCTGGAACGTAAAATAGCAGCATTAGCAGCTTGGTGGATGTCCTTTGCCTAAGCAGGAGGAAACCCGTGCAACCGGCGAGGAGCGACAGCAGTAAAGCCGGGTAAAGCCAAGGGCTGAGCGGATTTGGATAGCTTGCTGCGCGATTCCATGCGGCGAGGAAGGGATAGGATAGCAAGATCAGTCCGACGAAGAGGATCGCGGTGCCAATCATCGGGGCGTAACGAGCACGGCTGATTTTCATCTCAACAGAATGGCTGACCAGCATCGTTCAGGCAATGATCGCTTCCCACCCAATTTCAGCCGTCCAGCCATCGCGCTGGAAGCGGTCGTTTATGGGTTCGCGGCCTGAATGCTTCCGTGCCCCAGCGGCAGACCGGTTAGTCACCCCTCGCATGAGGCTTACGGTCAGAGCCATGTGGTGAGGCGCACGCTCGATGGTGCAGGACCGCCTTGACCGGTTGAAGAAGCCCGGCTCCGGGTCAGGCCCGGGGCGACGGGATGGGTGGGTGGCTTATGCCTCGCCCTGCGTTTCGATCAGTGCGGCGGCGATTGCTTCCTTGGGGGTCTTGCCGCCCCACAGGACGAACTGGAACACCGGGTAGAAGCGTTCGCATTCGTCGATCGCGCTTTCGACCAGCAATTCGGTGTGCTGCAGCGTGATCGCGGCGCCGTCGTCGCCGGGGATCATCGCGGCGTGGCGGTAGAGCAGGATGCCGCTGGACGACCAGAGTTCGAAATGGCCGACCCAGAGCTGTTCGTTGACGAGGCCGATGGTTTCGTAGATCGCGCCGCGGCGCTCGTCCGGGATGCGGACATCCGGGAACGCCAGAAACTGCAGCACGCCGTCATCCTCGCGCCAGATCGCGCGCAGCTCATATTCGGTCCAGCTGCCCTTTACCTTGGCAACGACCTCATCCTCTTCGCGCGTATGGCTCCAGCCATGCGCCGCGAAGTAGCTTTCCAGCATGTCGATCGGCGCGGCGTCATCGTCGCGCTCATATTCGCTCTCATCGAGCATTCCGGTCGTCCTCCGCCCGGCCCTTGCCTGACGCAGTTGGTGCCAATCTGCGCCGCGCCGCACAAGCAGCATAGCGCAGATCGGGCGGAAATAGATGTGGAAAAGCGCCGATCAGGCGGCGGGCGCGGCCTTTTTGGGCTTGGCTGCCTTCGCGGGTGCAGCGGCGCCGGCAAGTGCCGCCTCCAGCGCTTCGATCCGCGCACGCAGCGCGTCATTCTCGTCGCGCGCCGCGACGGCCATGGCCTTCACCGCCTCGAACTCGTCGCGCGCGACGAAATCCATGCCGCCGACAAAGCTCTTGAACCGCTCCCGCGCGGCGCTCTCGCCCTCACGCGCCATGCCGGCCATGGTGCCGGCCGCGCCGTTCACGAACTTCACGAAATCGTCGAAAATGCGGTTGTCGCTCTGCAT
>CAYMUJ010000282.1:0-1540 GCA_964393565.1 uncultured Stakelama sp.
GCCGCCGGCACGCGCACCGCCGACGTGCTCGCCATCGCCGCCGCCTTCCGCCAGCGCCACCCGGAAACCCCGCTGGTGCTGATGGGCTATGCCAACACCATGACCCGCCCGACGCCCGAAGCCTTCGCGCAAAAGGCGGCGGATGCGGGTGTCGACGGCGCGATCATCGTCGATATCCCGGCCGAGGAAGCGGACGAGATCGCCGCCTTCGCCCCCCACGGCATTGCCACCATCCGTCTCGCCACCCCCACCACCGACGCCGCGCGCCTGCCCGCCGTGCTCGATGGCGCGAGCGGGTTCCTCTATTACGTCTCGGTCGCCGGCATCACCGGCAAGCAGCAGGCGGCACAGGACAGCATCGAAGCCGCCGTCGCCCGCCTGAAAGCCGCAACCGACCTGCCCGTCGCGGTCGGCTTCGGCGTCCGCACCCCCGAACAGGCGGCCGCGATCGGCCGCGTCGCCGATGGCGTCGTCGTCGGCTCGGCGATCATCGACATCATCGCGGCAGAGGGCGCCAACGCCCCCGCCGCCGTCCGCACCTATATTCAATCCCTGTCGGCCGCGCTGGCCGCAGCACGCAAGGAAACCGCCGCATGAGCTGGCTCACCCGCGTCCGCAACGCGATCTCGCTCGTCATCCCGAACAAGGCGGAGACGCCCGACAACCTGTGGCACAAGTGCAAGGGTTGCGGGCAGATGGTGTTCGTCAAGGAACTCCAGGAAAACCAGTCGGTCTGCCCGATCTGCGACCATCATGAGCGCATCGGCGGCCGCGCGCGGTTCGAGCAACTGTTCGACGCGGGCAGCTACACCGTCCTCCCGAACCCCAAGGTCGCCGAAGACCCGCTCAAGTTCCGCGACCAGAAGCCCTACCCCACCCGCATCAAGGCCGCCCGCGCCAGCACCGGCGAACAGGACGCCTTCCTCAACGCCAGCGGCACCATCCTCGGCCAGCGCGCGGTGATCGGCGTGCAGGATTTCGCCTTCATGGGCGGATCGATGGGCCAGGCGGTCGGCGAAGCCTTCATCGCCGGGGTCGAAGCCGCGATCGCAGCCAAGGCGCCCTACATCGTCTTCACCGCCAGCGGCGGCGCGCGCATGCAGGAGGGTATCCTGTCCCTCATGCAGATGCCGCGTACCACCGTCGCCATCTCGATGCTCCACGACGCCGGCCTGCCCTATATCGTCGTGCTGACCGACCCGACCTCGGGCGGGGTGATGGCGGCATACGCAATGCTCGGCGACGTCCAGATCGCCGAGCCCAAGGCCACCCTCGCCTTCACCGGCCGCCGCGTGATCGAAAGCACGATCCGCGAAAAGCTGCCCGACGATTTCCAGACCAGCGAATATTATCTCGACCACGGCCTGATCGACATGGTCGTCCACCGCAAGGATTTGCGCGACAAGCTCGGCGCGTTGATCGGGTTGCTGGTGGAGGAAAAGGTGGCGGCGTAGGAGCAACTAAAAAGCCCCTCCCCTTCAGGGGAGGGGTTGGGGTGGGGGAATCATGGCAACCGAAACCGACCTAGCCAAGTTCGCCC
>CAYMUJ010000283.1:0-1517 GCA_964393565.1 uncultured Stakelama sp.
GCCGGGTCTTCCGCCTTGTCGAGCAAGTCGGTGAAGTTGGCTGCGATGATGTCGCGGGTGCGAGAGAAAATGCCCATCTGAATTTAGCTCCTTGGAAACTCGTGCCGCCGGGCGGGCTAGGGGGTGCCCGCCCGGCGGGATCGCTTACGCGATGGCTCGGGTGGAAACCGCGCCCCCGCTGGTCGCCGTGACGGCGGGGCCGACCACGGATGCCAGGCTGGTGGTGCTTACGGCCAGGGTGCAGACCAGCGCCGCCAGCGTCATGCGAAAGCTGTTGTTGCCCTTGTACATTGTTTCCGTCCCTCGATCTTTTCGTTTCGCTGCCGCCCTTCGCGGCATGCCAGACACTTTGCACAGGGCGTGCCAAATCCATTTCTCCGCAGATTTCCGCCATTTTCTGATCCGAAGGCGAAGCGGCTCAAACTTCGCACTTGCCAAAACTTGGGAAAATATCCCAAGAGTTCGGCATGGAGCGCACCACCCATGTCGTCGGCCAGTCGGGCGCCTTTCTCGACGCGCTCGAACTCGCCTCACGCGCCGCCGCGCTGGACCGCCCGGTGCTCGTCATCGGTGAGCGCGGGACCGGCAAGGAACTGGTCGCCGAACGCCTCCATCGCCTGTCACCGCGCTGGGACCAGCCCCTGGTGGTGATGAACTGTGCGGCCCTGCCCGAAACGCTGATCGAGGCGGAGCTGTTCGGGCATGAGGCGGGGGCCTTTACCGGCGCGACCAAGGGGCGTCCCGGGCGCTTCGAAGAGGCGGATGGCGGCACTTTGTTCCTCGACGAACTCGGCACGCTCAGCATGGCGGCGCAGGACCGGTTGCTGCGCGCGGTCGAATATGGCGAGATCACGCGGATCGGTTCCTCGCGTCCGATGCGCGTCGATGTGCGCATCGTCGCCGCGACCAATGAGGATCTGCCCAACCGCGTCGAGAAGGGGACGTTCCGCGCCGACCTGCTCGACCGGCTGAGCTTCGAGGTGGTGACGCTGCCCCCGCTGCGCGCCCGCGCGGGTGACGTGCTGGTGCTGGCCGAGTTTTTCGGGCGGCGCATGGCGGCGGAGCTGGCGCGCGACTGGGACGGGTTCGGTCCGACCGCGCTCGACGCGCTGACCACGCATGACTGGCCGGGCAATGTTCGCGAGTTGCGTAACGTGGTCGAGCGCTCGGTGTATCGTTGGGACCGTTCCGGCCCGGTAGACGCGATCCAGATCGATCCCTTCGCCTCGCCCTACCGCCCGCGCCCGATGCCGCACGGCATCCCCGGCAATGCCGCGCCGGTGCAGCTGACGACGGAAGAGCCCGGCCCGCTGCCCCGGCGCGAGGACGATCTGTCCGGCGACTTCAAGAGCCGCGTCAACCGTTTTGAACGCGAACTGCTTAGTCGCGCCTTGTCCGAAAACCGCTTCAACCAGCGTGCGACGGCGGAGGCGCTGGGCCTGAGCTACGACCAGCTCCGTCACGCGCTCAAGCGCCACGACCTGCTCAACGCGGGCGGCTGATCTATTCCTCCCCTG
>CAYMUJ010000284.1:0-1505 GCA_964393565.1 uncultured Stakelama sp.
CGCGAGGCGGACCTGGAGGACGTGTTCCTGAGCCTGACGCGGGCCGCGAACGCATGAGAGTGTTTTGGCTAGCTCTCTTATCACTTACGGCGGGCATTTCCGGTGCGTCGCCAGCAACGGCGCAGTCTAGACAAAACGACACCTTGCAAATCGTACCCCAAGGTCGAGCTGACCCCGAAACGTTGCGCGATCATCAGACCGGATGCGACGCGGGAGATGCTGACTCTTGCAATCGGTTAGGCAATCGCTTCGAAAATGGTCACGCGGTAGAGCAGGATTACGCGCGCGCAATCCGATACTATCAGATGGCCTGCGATGGCGGGATTGGTGCCGGATGTAATAATCTCGGAACTTTGATTTTGACAGGAAAAGGAATTCGGCCCGACGCCGATCGCGCGTATGACCTGTTCAAACGCGCTTGCACAATGGGTTCTACCGGCGGCTGCAATAACTGGGCACTCGCAGTCAGCGATAGGCGAGGGCCGAAGACAGAGCTTCAGGACGCCGCCACGAAACTATCCGTGTTGTGCGATTCCGGCGAAGTGAGCTCGTGCGCCAATTTCGGCAATATGGTCATGCGTGGTGAGGGCGTGCAGCGTGATCCAGAACGCGCAGTCACGATCTTGGACAAGGCCTGCAATGCGGGCTCGGCGGGGGCGTGCAACAACCTAGGAGTCATGTTGGGCACCGGTCATGGAGTCCCAGCGGATCGAGACCGTGCAATTGCTGCCCTTCGACGCGCGTTGGTGCTGCGGCCGGGAAGCGCGCCGACGATACGGAACTTGCGGCTCTTAGGTGTCGAGCCGTGATCGCCGGTCCCCAAGCCTAGCGCCGATACCGCGAGAAAAACCGCCACATCGCGTCATTGTCGGCGGTCCAGACATGCCCGCCGCCGCGCAGGATCCGGGCGGCGACATCGGCACTAGCGCGGCATCGGGTGTGGAGCCGTTCGTAGAGATTGGCGGCGAGGTCGCGGCGGAGCGGGCCGGCGGTGCAGCCGTTGAGTGCTGCCCAGCGCGCTTCGGCTGCCTCCATCGTGTACTGCCAATAGCCCGCGCCGCCGCCCTGCACCGGGTTGGTGCCGTCGGCGTCCCCGGCAAAGGCGATCACCGGCATCGGGCGCTTGGGCGTGCAGGTGGCGGGGTTGGGGCGGGTCTTGTCGCTGGCCAGCGGGTTGCCGGCGCGCAGGCCCACGACCGGGGCGATTGCGGCGAAGCTGTCGGAGGCGACGCAGCCGAGCCATGACGTCATCCGCCCCCCGCCCGACAGGCCGGTGGCATAGACACGCCTGGTGTCGGCGCAGCCGCTGGCAGCCAGCCAGTCGATCGCGGTTTTCAGGAACGCCACGTCGTCGGCGTCGCCTGGCCCCGGCACCTTGCCGGTGACCGTCGGCACGCCGGGGATGTTCCAGACAAAGCCGCGCTCGACCGGGATGCCTGAATCGGGCGCGGCGACGAGGAAGCCGTGGCGGTCGCTGCTCCCCTCCAGCTTCGATTGCGCGAGGA